>NZ_JBWGIG010000046.1:0-48254 GCF_056312595.1 Pseudomonas sp. GYB4201
GATGTTCGAGGTAGGCTCGTTCAACTGTTCGGGCTTATAGCCAGAGCGGAGAGGTGAATGGCGGTTCTGCTGCTACACGTGCTTATCAACACTGCTGCTGAACAACCTGCCATTCACCGCTCTCACCTCAGATTCTATTCCTTCTTCTAGACACAAGCTGCCGAAGGCTGCGTCCAGGACCCGCGCGACTTTCCTGGAACTACGCGGCGGCCATGACGCGGCCTGCGGCCGCTGCTACGGGGTTATGCCAAACGTTCGGTGGGGTTGTAGGGGGCGGGGTCGATGATCGGCTCACGCCCCAGCATCAGGTCGGCGAATAGCTGGCACGAGGCCGGCGCCAGCACCAGGCCGTTGCGGTAGTGGCCGCAGTTGAGCCACAGGCCCTCGAAACCTTCCAGCCGGCCAATGAACGGGATGCCTTCCGGCGACCCCGGCCGCAAGCCCGCCCAGTGTTTCACCGGCGTCGCCTGCGCCAGCGCCGGCAACAGTTCCACGGCCGAAGCCTTGAGGCTCTCCAGCGCGCTGACGGTCGGCGTCTTGTCGTAGCCTTCATGCTCCAGCGTGCTACCCACCAGGATATGCCCGTCGCGCCGCGGGATCGCATAGCGCCCCTTGGCCAGCACCATGCTCGGCAGGAAGTCCGCCTCGCACTTGAACAAAATCATCTGGCCCTTCACCGGCTCCACCGGCAGGCGCACGCCCAGGCTTTCCAGCAGATCGCCGCTCCAGGCGCCAGCGGTCAGCACCACCTGGTCTGCACGCAGCGCGCCCTCGGCCGTGTCCACCCCAACCACCGCCTGCCCGTCGCGCAGGAAGCCGCGCACCTCGCAATGCTCACGCACGCTAACGTTGGCGCAGGCCTGCAGCGCCGCCTTCAGCGACTTCACCAGGCGCGGGTTGCGCACGTTGGCCACGTCGGCCATGTACACCGCGCTGCGGTAGCCACCGCCCAGCACCGGCACGTCGTCGTAGGCGGCGGAAATATCCACCTTGCTCAGCGGCCGGTTCAGCCGCGCCGCCCAGGCCAGGGCCTCGTCCTCGTCGGGCAGGTCCAACCAGTACAGGCCGGTGGTATGCACCTCGGGGTCGATGCCGGTGTCGGCAAACAGCCGCGCACCCAGTTGCGGGTAGAAGTCCTGGGACCAATGCGCCAGCGCCGTCACTGCGGCGCTGTAGCGCCAGGGGTACAGCGGCGAGACGATGCCGCCGCCCGCCCACGAGGACTCCTGGCCCACGCCTGAACGGTCTAGCAGGGTGATGTGGCCCACGTGGGGAGCCAGGTTGAGGGCGGTCAGTAGGCCGATGACGCCGCCGCCGACGATGATCAGTTCTTGTTGTGTGGGCATGCTTGGTCCAAGGGTGAAAAGGTGATCAACGGCCCCAGCAGGTCGCAACGGTGACACCAGAGCCGGTGCCGCTAATAGAGCGGGTACCATCCTGAAGCAGGGTAAAAGTTCCGCAGGCATCAGAGGCCATCAGCGTACCGGCGATGGGCGTGGCCGTCAGCGAATAGGTAGTACTTGTGGGACGCGAAAGGGCAACCGAGTACCACGCATTGCTCGAAGGCGGCGTAAATACTGCCGTGGGCGCCGTGGTGACATCTGCGTAGCTACCGTACTTCGAGTTCCAGCGCTCGAGGTTTTGCGCAGTCTCCGACATCAACTCGACAATTTCCGCGCGGTGCGTGCGCTTTACGTAGTTGGTGTAGGAGGGATAGGCAATGGCGGCCAGGATGCCGACGATTGCTACCACGATCATCAGCTCGATCAAGGTAAAGCCGCGTGTCTTGCTATTCATGCTCATGTTCCTTCATTGAATTTGCCGCCACATGATCCGCCCCGGCGACGTGGTAATCCCCAGTTCCCCTTGGGACCTTTTCTCGCCGCTGGACAGGTTGACGATCTTCACCTGGGCACCATTGGTGGAAAGGATGCCGTTGACGTTGGGAATACCCGTCGAGTAATAAACCCCAGCGACGATAGTGTCACTGGAATTGACCAGCAGATCCCCCGTGGTGTCCAGCACCGGGTAGCTGAACATGCTGCCATTGATGGCGTCCAGCTCCACAAGGTAGCCCGAGCCCTGGCTGGAACAGGGGTCGGTGGTATCGACGTAGGCCGTGGTGAAGATGATCCGCCCGTTGGTGGTCAGGGCCGGGTAGATCACCCGCTGGCCGGTCAGTTGGGTACCCAGCACCAGCGGCAGGTACCAGCCCTTGAGCGAGGCATAGTTGGTGGCCGTCGTGGATGTGAGCAAGTACTGGCTGGTGCCCACGGTGGTGATGGCAGTTATCGACTGGGGCTGCAAGTTGGCCACAGTGTAGTTGCCGGCACCGTTGTCGGCGTCCCATACCGCGTAGAACCCCTGGGCGGCGGTGGTGGTCTTGTCCGCTGTTTCCAGCAGCTTGCCAGTGCCGAAATACACCATCTTGCCGCTGGTGGTGTTGTTGATCAGCAGCGGTTGCGCGGTGATGGGCTGGTTGGCGCCGCCTGGGGCGGTGAACAGCGGGTTGCCGGAAAACGCCACGCCCCAGCTGGCCGTGGAAGTGCTGCTGAGGTCGAACTTCCACATGTGCCCCAGCAGGTCGCCGCCGTAGGCAGCCTGCACCACGTTGGAGGCGTTGACCTTGAGCTTCACCGACGACAGCCCATTGCTGCCATTGGTGCTCTCGGCGACGATCTCCTTGATCAGCGCACCGGTGGCCAGGTTCACCACGAACAGCGAAGCCACGCCTTTGGTGCTGCCATAGCCGTTGGCGATGAACGCGGCCCAGGTGCCATCGGGCATGCGCGCCACTTCCGGCTTCGAATAGGCGTAACCCAGGTTGGCGAACGCCGTGGCGGTGTCGGGGCGCAATTCCCACAGCGCCTTGACCACGTTGCCGGCGGTGGCGTCGTACAGCTGGATAGCCTCGTAGGCCTTGCCACCGGCCCCGGTGCCTCCCAGGGCCAGGGTCTTCCAGCCGCTGTTGATCTGCGCATCGTAGATGCCTATCTGCCCATCGTTGAGGAACGCGTGGGCAGTGCCATTGATGTAGCCGGTGTCCGACACCTTGTACAACGATGCCAGCGCCGTCGAGGGCATGTAGGCGTAGGTCCGCGCGCCTGTCGCGGCGTTGAGGACGTTGGTGTAGCCGTCGTTGGCATTCACCACCAGGCTGGCGGTCATGCCGGCGGCCTTGGTGGCCAGGTAGGCCGTGTAGGTGGTGTCGTTGGTGAGGTCCGAAGCGGTTTGCGCGGTGGGCGACGCCAGGGCCAGGGTCGAGTTGATGATATCGCCCATCAGCACGCTGCGCGTGCGCAGCCCGGTGATGTTGGTGCCCTGGCTCCAGGCCACCAGGTTGGCACCGGTGATGCCGGTAGGCAGGTTGGCGTTGAGCACCGCCTGCTGCGCGCTCGAGTAGTTGCCGTAGGCCATGGTGATGGGGGCGGCGGTGCTGGTGTTGTACGACTCGAACAGCGGCGTGATGGTGCCCACCGCCATGCTGGTGTTGGTGGTCCAGGTGGGCGTGGTGCCGATGACCCCGGTGCTGCTGAGTGGGTAGTTGTTGACGATGCCGCGCCAGTCCACCGGGTCATACAGGGTCTGGTAGTAGGCGGTGCTCGCGCTCAGGGTGGATGAACTAGTGGTACCGGCGCCCCCGGAACCCGCCTTGGAGGTGATGTCGCTCAACGCCGAGGACAACGCGGTGGTCAGGGTAGCGCTGTCGGTGGCCAGGTAATACTTGCCGTGGCCATAGCTGGCGGTGTCGAGCAGCATCTGGTTGCTGGCGGTGAAACCCACGGCGTAGGTCGACATGTTCTGCGTGGGGAAATCCACCGCGTCCCAGCTCTTGCCGGCGGCATCGGTGCCGTTGCTGGTAGTGCGCATGTCGATGTCGTAGGCGAACTTGGCAAGGTCATCGAGGTACAGCGTGTCGCCCTCGGCATCGCCGTTGAGGTTGTTGCCGTCGTTGTTGATGCCGTCCCAGTTGGGCAGGTTTTTGCCACCCAGAGGATCGTTGGTCGGGAACGTCCGGTCATAGGTGGGCAGGCCGTCGGTGATGACCACGCCGAAGTTTTTCTGGCAGCGCCACTGGATGGGGCTGGTATAGGTGTTGGGCGTGGAGTTGTAATACGGCGCCATGCCGCGCATGTAGCGGGTGATTTCGTAGTAGGTCTCTGCCAGCGGCGTGTTTGAACTGGCGGTCAGCGCGGCGATGGAGTTCTTCAGGTTGTTGAAGTTGCTGTCCGCCGTGGCCTGGCTGACAGCGGTCACCGTACCGCTTGCCGCCACCGGCGACAGGTCACTGATGGCCTGGGCGATCTTGCCGCCGGGGCCGGGGTCGGAGTTGGTCGGCGGGTTGAAGGTGGCCAGGCCGATGCGCAGCGCCCGATTGGCGGTGATCAGGCTGGTGGCCACGCTGATGGCCGTGAGGATCCGCGTGCTGTTGGTCACCGTGATGGTGTTGCCAGCGATGGCTTGCGCTACCAGATAGTTGATGTAGTTGATCGGGTAGCGGGTCAGGCCGCTGCCACGGGGGTCGGGCAGCGTCAGGCAGAGCACGGTGGTGGCGTTCTTGTAGAACGAATATTGACCGCTGCTGCAGTAGGAGGTGCTGAGATTGCCCACGAACACGTAGTCGGCGCTGCCATTGCTGATGGCACTGCCAGGCGCGTAGCCACCGCAGACAAACAGGAAGCAAGAGCGCGTGACCGAATAGCTGGTCGGGTATGTGAGGGCCGAGTTGAAGCCCGAGTCCATCAGGATGCTGTCCATGCTGCCGGAGTTGTCCACCAGCAGCATGAGGTTGGGCGGCACGGCGGCAGCGCTCAACAGCGGCGAGGTCGAGGGTGCGAACGCGTCAGCGGGGGTGCCGATGAACAGGGTCAGCACCAACCCCATGAGCAGGCTCAGCCACCGCGGCAATGGCTGCTTTTTACTTGACATAGATACTCTCCACCACGCTGCGCGGGTTGGTCGTGGCTACGGCAGTGAAACCAATGGCCGTGATGCGGTAGAGCGAGGCGCTGGTGGTACCCGAGGTGTTGTTCACCGGATCGCTGGTGGTGCCCACCAATTGCACGCCATAGAAACCGGTGGTGCCCACGGCGACCCAGGTGATGCCCGCAGTGCCGTACACCCCGGCCGCGGTGACGTTGTTGTAGTCCGACGCTGGCGGCGGCGCGCAGCCGGCGACGCCGGAGCAAGCCGTGAGGCTGTACGAGGTGGCAGCCACCGCGTTCTCGCCCACGCGCAGTGCGGCTTCGGCAGCCTGGAAGGTGGTGTTACGGGTCTGCACACTGTTGGCCATTTTTTCCTGCATCGTCGCGTTTTGCATGGACGAGACGCCGATCATGGTGATCAGCAGGAGCATGACCAGCGCTATAAGCAGCACCATGCCCTGTTGCCGGCGTGCGCCTGGGGCGCGATGGATGTGTCGCAAATTGCTCATGGCGCCTCCGTCAGGGTAAGCGATTACGAATGCCAGCCACCGCCGAGAATGCGCGCGGCTGCAGGCGACCTTTGGGATCGGTCAGGGTAATGCTGATTCGCACGCTGCGAATCAGCCCCGGCAATGTGGGCGTGGCATTGTACGAACTGATTGGGGTGCTCAAGCTGGTGTCGGTTGCCATGCCAAACAACACGTTGAACGCACTGACGTTGCTCAGCAGCGTGTAAGCAGTTCCCGCGACCGTGGTGGTGAGCGTCTGGGTTGCACTGTTGTAGGTGTAGATGACCTTGCGGATGGGCAGGGCAATCTGCCCTGTGCCCGCAGCCTTCGCCCCCCCATACACGGTGGCCGGGCTGCTTACACAGTCGGTGAGAATCGTCCAGTTAGGCGTGCCGCCATTGCTGCCAACGTCGCCCGTGATCAGCGTCAGCACCTGTGTGGTGCCCGTGGTGACATAGCTGATGGGCGTCGCTGCCGCGAGCAGGTAGTCGGGAGCACTGGCATCAGGGGTTACGGTGGCAATGCATCCGAACATGCCGACCATCCGCACTTCCTGCAGTATTTTGCTCAGGCCATAGCGCGCATCTTCCTGCATGGCAGCTGCGGAATTCTGACTGAGGTAAGTATTTTTCGCCGAGACGAATACTTGCGAAACGCCTAACAGGATGATCAGCCCCAGGGTCAATGCCACCATCAACTCGATCAGGCCGAAACCGGCCGACTGCTTCTTCATTGGGTCACCGTGGCGTTATTGAAGGCGCGGGAGACCAGCGTGAAGGTCTGCAGGGTGGCGCTGTTAGTGGCCGCGTTGGCATTTATGGCATTGATCGTCGTCCCGGCGCGGCTGTCATCCCAGGTGATGGTTATGGTGATCACGTTGTTGGCAATGCTGATAGTGCCATCTGCCGAACTCCCCAGAATGGCGACATTGCCCTTGAAGTCCGACCAGTCAAACAGCCGGGGGTTGCTCAGATCCGTCGTGGTGGCCGCCGCCTTGGCGGAGGCCAGGGAATAGTTCACCGCGTTGTTGGCCCGGATACGATCCAGCATGTCATAGGCAATGAAGCTTGCTTGGGTTCGCATGGACGAACTGTCAGTATATTTCAGCGCGTTGAGTTGGATTGCCGCCGCGCCTAGTAAGCCGACGCAGAGCACCAGCACAGCTACCATGACCTCGATCAGGGAAAAGGCCCGCTGGGAATGTTTCAGGCTCATGAGCATGTCCCGTTCAATACTACCCTGCCGTTCAGGCACACCCCCAAGTTGCGGGTCACCGGCCCCTGGGTGTAGGTCAGCGTCAACGCGGCGGCAGGATACGCCAGCCCACCCAGGTTATTGAATTCGATATAGCCGGGCGCGGTGTTGAAGGACAGGGCCGAGCTTGCCGCCATGGCCGGGATCACACGCAGGGTGGTACCGGCAGAACTCAGGGTAATGTTCAGGGCGCCGGTCCATACGCCTGTAGTTGCGGGGGTAACCCGTACGCTCAAACCACGATTGATCGCCTCCAGGCGCGTGTAATTGAGTGCGCGGTAAAAGTCTCCGGTTTCCGTGTCTGCCCGGTTCTTGGAAATGATGGAGGTGTACGACGGCAAGGCGAGGGACACCATTATCGCCAACACCACCAGCGCCATCAGCAGCTCCACCATGGTAAATCCATTACGTCTTGAATCCATTTTCCCCACTCCCCCCGGATGCGCTGGACTATAAACCAGCAGTGCCTGCGCCAAAGCACGGCACAGGATATACGGTTGTTCCAGAGGGATCAGCGTTCATCTGTACAAAGACGTCTCGGCTTTGCCACGCAAGGAGCACCGGCATGCACCAACAAGGTTTTTCACTGCTGCAATTGATGATCGCCACGGCGGTCGCCGGGGTACTGATGCATCTGGCCGTGCCCCACTACCAGGGCATGACCCAGGCGCTGCGCCGCCAGGTGCTGGCGCAGGAGCTGCACGACAGCCTGCGTGCCGCGCGCAGCGAGGCGGTGCTGCGTGGCCGCGATGTGCTGATGCATCCACTGGAAGGCAACTGGGCCAACGGCTGGCGGATCGTGGTGGCGCCTGACGAGGCAGTGCTACGGGTGCACCAGGGCAACCCCAAGGTGCGGGTGCAAGGCAACGGCCCGGTGCGTGGGCAGGTGCGCTTCAATGCCAATGGCTGGGGAAGGCTGGAAGGCGGCGGCTTTCTGGCCGGTACTATCCATGTGTGCGATGGGCTGGGCTACAGCGATTATCAGGTGGTGGTGGCCATGTCCGGCCGCGTGCACCTGACAAACAAAAGGGCCCATGAGGCCCTTTGTTCAGTACAACGTTCAGATCGCCTTGACGCGTAGTTCCTTGGGCATCGAGAACGTGATGTTCTCCGGGCGGCCGTCCAGTTCTTCGGCGCCCGTCGCGCCCCACGCATGCAGCTGGTCGATCACGCCGCGCACCAGCACTTCGGGTGCCGATGCACCGGCGGTGATGCCGATGCGCTGCACGCCGTCGAACCAGGCCTTTTGCATGTCCTCGGCACCGTCGATCAGGTACGCCGGGGTGGCCATGCGCTCGGCCAGCTCGCGCAGGCGGTTGGAGTTGGAGCTGTTGGGGCTGCCCACTACCAGCACCACGTCGCACTCGTCGGCCAGTTGCTTGACCGCGTCCTGGCGGTTTTGCGTGGCGTAGCAGATGTCGTCCTTGCGCGGGCCGCCGATGTTGGGGAAGCGTGCGCGCAGGGCGTCGATGACACGGCTGGTGTCGTCCATCGACAGGGTGGTCTGGGTGACGAAGGCGAGGTTGTCGGGGTTGCGCACATCGAGCGTGGCAACGTCCTTCTCGTCTTCCACCAGGTAGATGCTGCCGCCGTTGCTGGCGTCGTACTGGCCCATGGTGCCTTCCACTTCCGGGTGGCCGGCGTGGCCGATCAGGATGCATTCGCGGCCGTCACGGCTGTAGCGAGCGACCTCGATGTGCACCTTGGTCACCAGCGGGCACGTGGCGTCGAACACCTTCAGGCCACGGCCAGCGGCTTCCTGGCGCACAGCCTGGGAAACCCCGTGGGCGCTGAAGATGACGATGACGTCGTCCGGCACCTGGTCCAGTTCCTCGACGAAGATGGCCCCGCGGTTGCGCAGGTCTTCGACCACGAACTTGTTGTGCACCACTTCATGGCGCACGTAGATCGGCGGGCCGAAGACTTCCAGGGCGCGGTTGACGATTTCGATCGCCCGGTCCACGCCAGCGCAGAAGCCACGGGGGTTGGCGAGTTTGATTTGCATGCTAGGCCTCGTGTCAGCGCGCTGGCGTCAGGCTCAAAGAGCCTTGACGTCGATGATTTCCACTTCGAAGTTCAGGGTCTTGCCAGCCAGCGGGTGGTTGAAGTCGACGGTCACTTGCGCGTCGTCGAACGCTTTCACCACGCCAGGCAGTTCAGTATTGGCCGCGTCGTTGAAAATCACCAGCAGGCCTTCCGACAGCTCCATGTCCTGGAACTGGGAGCGTGGCATGATTTGCACGTTCTGCGGGTTGGGCTGACCGAAGGCGTTCTCCGGCGGCACGACCACGGTGCGCTTGTCCCCGGCCTTGAAGCCGAAGATGGCGGCCTCGAAGCCTGGCAGCAGGTTGCCGTCGCCGACCTTGAACACGGCCGGGGCCTTGTCGAAGGTGCTGTCGACGGTGTCACCGTTTTCCAGGTGCAAGGCGAAGTGCAGGGTCACTTCGGTGTTTTGAGCGATACGCTGCTCAGTCATTGACCGCTTCTCCGGTTTTCTTGCTCTTGAACATATCCAGGGCCAGCATCACGGCGCCCACGGTAATAGCGCTGTCGGCCAGGTTGAACGCCGGGAAGTACCAGCGGTTCTGCCAGTGCACCAGCACGAAGTCGATCACGTGGCCCAGCACGATGCGGTCGTACAGGTTGCCCAGCGCGCCGCCCAGTACCAGCACCAGCGCCACGGCCAGCCAGTTCTCGTTGCGCCCCAGGCGCTTGAGCCACACCAACAGCACGGCGCTGACCACCACGGCGATCAGCGCGAACAGCCAGCGCTGCCAGCCCGAGCTGTCAGCCAGGAAGCTGAACGCGGCACCGGTGTTGTAGGCCAGGGTCCAGCTGAAGTAGTCGGGAATGACCACCATCTGCTGGTACAGGCTCAGGTTGCTCTGGAAGTAGAACTTGCTGGCCTGGTCGAGGACCAGGACCAGCACGCTCAGCCAGAGCCAGCCCAGGCGCCCGAAGCGCCCGGCATCGGCCTTAGGCATAGTGACGTACCTCACCGGCACCGCTGATGTTGTCGACGCAACGGCCGCAGATTTCCGGATGCTCGGCGTTCACGCCGATGTCATCGCGGAAGTGCCAGCAACGGGCGCACTTGGTGTAGCCGGACTTGACCACCTTCAGCTTCAGGCCCGCCACTTCGGTGACCACGGCATCGGCCGGGGCATCGACGAACGGCGCGACCGTGGCCTTGGAGGTGATCAGCACGAAGCGCAGCTCGTTGCCCAGCTTGGCCAGGTCGGCGCTCACGGCTTCATCGGCGTACAGGGTGACTTCGGCCTGCAGGTTGCCACCGATGGCTTTCGCCGCACGCTGGTTCTCCAGTTCCTTGTTGACCGCGGTCTTCACCGCCATCACGCCTTCCCAGTACTGGCGACCCAGCTCGAAGCCTTCCGGCAGTTCGGTCAGGCCCTGGTACCAGGTGTTGAGCATCACCGATTCGTTGCGCTCGCCCGGCAGGTACTGCCACAGCTCGTCGGCGGTGAACGCCAGGATCGGTGCGATCCAGCGCACCAGCGCCTCGGAGATGTGGAAGAGCGCGGTCTGGCACGAACGGCGTGCGGTGCTGTTGGCGCCGGTGGTGTACTGGCGGTCCTTGATGATGTCCAGGTAGAAGCCACCCAGCTCCTGCACGCAGAAGTTGTGGATCTTGGAGTACACGTTCCAGAAGCGGTATTCGCCGTAGTGCTCTTCCAGCTCGCGCTGCAGCAGCAGGGCGCGGTCCACGGCCCAGCGGTCCAAGGCGATCATTTCCTCAGCCGGCAGCAGGTCGGTGGCCGGGTTGAAGCCCGACAGGTTCGACAGCAGGAAGCGCGCGGTGTTGCGGATACGACGGTAGGCGTCGGCGCTGCGCTGCAGGATGGTGTCCGAGACGGCCATTTCGCCCGAGTAGTCGGTGGCCGATACCCACAGGCGCATGATGTCGGCGCCCAGGGTGTCGTTGACCTTCTGCGGGGCGATGACGTTGCCCAGCGACTTGGACATCTTGCGGCCGTTCTCGTCCACGGTGAAGCCGTGGGTCAGCAGCTCGCGGTACGGCGCGTGGTTGTCGATGGCGCAGCCGGTCAGCAAGGAGGAGTGGAACCAGCCGCGGTGCTGGTCGCTACCTTCCAGGTACAGGTCGGCGCGCGGGCCGGTCTCGTGGCCCATCGGGTGCGAACCGCGCAGCACGTGCCAGTGGGTGGTACCGGAGTCGAACCACACGTCCAGGGTGTCGCTGATCTTGTCGTACTGGGCAGCTTCCGCGCCCAGCAGCTCGGTGGCGTCCAGCTTGAACCAGGCCTCGATGCCTTCCACTTCAACGCGCTTGGCGACTTCTTCCATCAGCTCGACGGTGCGTGGGTGCAGCTCGCCGCTTTCCTTGTGCAGGAAGAACGGGATCGGCACGCCCCAGTTGCGCTGACGCGAGATGCACCAGTCCGGACGGTTGGCGATCATCGAGTGCAGGCGCGCCTGGCCCCAGGCCGGGACGAACTTGGTCTCTTCGATGGCTTTGACCGCGCGGTTGCGCAGGGTGGCGCCTTCGACAGGCTGCTTGTCCATGCCCACGAACCACTGCGCGGTGGCGCGGTAGATCAGCGGGGTCTTGTGACGCCAGCAGTGCATGTAGCTGTGGCTGATGGTCTCGGTGTTCATCAGCGCGCCGACTTCGGCCAGCTTGGCGATGATGTTCGGGTTGGCCTTCCAGATGAACTGGCCACCGAAGAACTCCAGCGAGTCCACGTACACGCCGTTGCTCTGCACCGGGTTGAGGATGTCGTCGTTGACCATGCCGTACTTCTTGCAGGTCACGAAGTCGTCTTCACCGTAGGCAGGCGCCGAGTGAACCACGCCGGTGCCGGCGCCCAGTTCCACGTACTCGGCCAGGTAGACTGGCGAAGTGCGGTGGTAGAACGGGTGCTGGAAGTGAATGTTTTCCAGGGCCGAGCCCTTGGCGGTGGCAATCACGTTGCCGGTCAGGCCGTAGCGGCTCAGGCAGGCTTCCACCAGCTCTTCGGCCAGGATCAGCAGGCGGTCACCGACGTCCACCAGGGCGTAGGTGAAGTCGGGGTGCACGTTCAGCGCCTGGTTGGCCGGGATGGTCCACGCGGTGGTGGTCCAGATGACGATGGCGGCGGTCTTTTCCAGGCCCGGCAGGCCGAAGGCGTCGGCCAGGCTCTGCTGGTCGGCGACATTGAAGGCCACGTCGATGGTGTCGGATTTCTTGTCCTGGTATTCCACTTCCGCCTCGGCCAGGGCCGAACCGCAGTCGAAGCACCAGTTCACAGGCTTCAGGCCCTTGAACACGAAGCCGTTCTTGACCATTTCCGCCAGGGCGCGGATCTCGCCGGCCTCGTTGGTGAAGTTCATGGTCTTGTACGGGTTGGCCCAGTCACCCAGCACACCCAGGCGGATGAACTCGGCCTTCTGGCCCTCGATCTGCTCGCTGGCGTAGGCGCGGCACAGTTCGCGGGTCTTGTCGGCACCCAGGTTCTTGCCGTGGGTGACTTCGACCTTGTGCTCGATCGGCAGGCCATGGCAGTCCCAACCCGGCACGTACGGCGCATCGAAGCCGGCCAGGGTCTTGGAACGGATGATCATGTCCTTGAGGATCTTGTTGACCGCATGACCGATGTGAATGCTGCCGTTGGCGTACGGAGGACCGTCGTGCAGGACGAACTTTGGACGGTCCTTGCCAATCTCACGCAGCTTCTGGTACAGGCCAATGCTGTCCCAGCGCTGCAGAGTTTGCGGCTCGCGCTGGGGCAGGCCGGCCTTCATTGGGAAGGCGGTGTCCGGAAGGTTTAGCGTGGCTTTGTAGTCGGTCATTTCAGGCTCTTGGGTTAGCAGTTGGCCGATGCTCAAGGGCATAGGCTCGGGCGGCGGCGACATCCGCATCGATCGCCGACTTCAGCGCCTCAAGGGAGGCGAAACGCTGCTCATCACGCAGCTTGTGGTGGAATACCACCGTCAAACGCCGGCCATAGAGGTCACCGGCAAAGTCCAGCAAATGTACTTCCAGGTGGGCACTGCCATCACCTGCAACGGTTGGCCGCACGCCTATGTTGGCGACTCCCGGCCATAGCGTGCCGTCGATTTCGGCGCTTACCTGGTATACCCCGGTAAACGGCACGCGACGGCGCTTGAGCTGCACGTTGGCGGTGGGCCAGCCCAGTTGGCGGGCCAGCTTCTGGCCGTGCAGCACCCGCCCGGCAATGCGGTACGGGCGGCCGAGCAGTTGCTCGGCCAGGGAAAAATCGGCGGCGGCCAGGGCCTTGCGCACCTGCGTGCTGCTGACGCGCACGCCATTAAGCTCGACGGTCTGCGCCGCTTCCACGGTGAAGCCCTGGACCACGCCTGCCTGCATCAGGAAGTCGAAGTCGCCCAGGCGGTCGCAGCCGAAGCGGAAGTCATCCCCCACTTCCAGGTGCTGCACGCCCAGGCCATCGACCAATATGGTGTCGACGAACTCGGCGGCGCTGAGCTTGCTCAGGCGCTGGTTGAAGGCCAGGCACAACACGCGGTCGACGCCCTCCTCGGCCAGCAGCGCGAGCTTGTCACGCAGGCGCGCCAGGCGTGCCGGGGCCGTCTCGGGGGCGAAGTACTCGCGCGGCTGCGGCTCGAAGATCACCACGCAGCTGGGCACGCCCAGCTCCCGGGCACGCTCGCGCAGCCGCGCCAGGATAGCCTGGTGGCCACGGTGAACACCGTCAAAGTTGCCAATAGTGGCGACACAGCCCCGATGTTGGGGCCGCAGGTTGTGGAGGCCTCGAACCAGCTGCATAACGCGCTTCTTGCTCATAAAGTGGCCGATTATAACCACACACGGGCGCTGGCGACAGGCGCCACCGCCCGCCATGGGGCACTAAACCGGAAAACCGACGCCGGACGGTCAGGCCAGCCCGCGGCGGGCAAAGTCCCGCAGCCGGAAGCCGAACGCGAACAGCACACCGAAATACACTACCACGCCTGTCAATACCAGGGCGCCCAGGCGCAGGAAACGCGCCAGCATCTGGCCGTCGGACCAGGCCGGCATATAGTGCATCAAGCCCAGCAGCACGGCGGCCATGGCAATTACTGCCAGCAACAGCTTGACGAAAAATTTCATCCAGCCCGGCTGCGGCTGGAACATGTCCTGCTTGCGCAGTTGCCAGAACAGCAGCCCGGCGTTCAGGCAGGCACCGCCGCTGATAGCCAGGGCCAGGCCGGCGTGGGCCAGTGGGCCGATGAACACCAGGTTCATCAATTGCGTGGCCACCAGGGTAAAGATGGCGATCTTCACCGGCGTGCGGATGTTCTGCTGGGCATAGAAGCCGGGGGCCAGCACCTTGATCAGAATGATCCCCAGCAGGCCCACCGCGTAGGCAATCAGTGCGCGCTGGGTCATGGAGGCGTCGAAGGCGTCGAACTTGCCGTACTGGAACAGCGCCACGGTCAGCGGCTCGGACAGCAGCGCCAGGGCCACGGAACACGGTAGCACCAGCATGAAACACAGGCGCAGGCCCCAGTCCAGGATGCGCGAGTATTCCTGGCGGTCGCGGTTGGCGTAGGTCTTGGCCAGGGTGGGCAGCAGGATGGTGCCCAGGGCCACGCCCAGCACGCCGGACGGCAGCTCCATCAGCCGGTCGGCGTAGTACATCCACGACACCGAGCCCGCCGCCAGGAACGAGGCGAAGATGGTGTTGATGATCAGCGAGATCTGGCTCACCGACACACCCAGGATCGCCGGCCCCATCTGCTTCATCACCCGCAGCGCGCCAGTGTCGCGCCAGCTGAAACGCGGCAGCACCAGCATGCCGATCTTCTTCAGGTGCGGCAGCTGGTACAGCAGTTGCGCCAGGCCACCGGCCAGCACGCCCCAGGCCAGCACCATGATGGGCGGGTGGAAATAGGGGGTCAGGAACAGCGCGAAGATGATCTGCGCGATGTTCAGCAGCGTCGGGGTGAAGGCCGGCACCGAGAAACGGTTCCAGGTGTTGAGAATGGCGCCGACGAACGATGACAGCGAGATCAGCAGGATATAGGGGAAGGTCACCCGCAGCAGGTCAGCCGTGAGCTGGAATTTTTCCGGCGTGTCGGCGAAACCCGGGGCCGTGACCCAGATGACGAACGGCGCGGCGATCATCCCCGCCACCGTCACCAGGGCCAGCACCAGAGTCAGCATGCCGGCTACATAGGCAATGAAGGTGCGCGTGGCCTCCTCGCCCTGCTGGCTCTTGTACTCGGCCAGGATCGGCACGAAGGCCTGGGAGAAAGCCCCTTCGGCGAAGATCCGCCGCAGCAGGTTGGGCAGCTTGAAGGCAATGAAAAAGGCGTCGGTAGCCATGCCGGCGCCGAAGATACGGGCGATCAGGGTGTCGCGCACGAAGCCCAGCACCCGCGAGATCATGGTGATGGAGCTGACCGCAGCCAGTGACTTGAGAAGATTCATCGAAAGATTTTTCTGCCTTCTGGACGAAAGAGCAGCGCGAGAATGCGCCCAACTGTGCGATACTCCGCGCCGCATCAGCAGGCAGAGCCAAAACTCGCGAGTTTACAGGTCATGCGCCAGAAGTGAATCACTTCACTCTGGAGAGTGACCACTCAGCGGAACGTCTCACCCACCCTTGACAATAGATCCAGTCATCGGCATGATTCGCGGCCTATTTTGTTTGCTATTTAAAAAGTCTTTCGAGGAGCTCGACGGTGGCCAACTCACCTTCCGCCAAAAAACGTGCTAAACAGGCTGAGAAGCGTCGCAGCCACAACGCCAGCCTGCGTTCCATGGTCCGCACCTACATCAAGAATGTAGTCAAAGCCATTGACGCAAAAGACGCCGAAAAAGCACAAGCTGCTTACGTTCTGGCCGTGCCAGTTATCGACCGTATGGCCGATAAAGGCATCATCCACAAGAACAAGGCTGCTCGCCATAAAGGCCGTCTGAATGGCCACATCAAAGCACTGGTTCAGGCTGCCGCCTAAGCAATTGCTTGATGTACCAAAAAACCGACCCTAGGGTCGGTTTTTTGTTGCCCGCGATAAAGCTACCGCTTAAAACGTGATCAGGCCCTGAGACACGGCAATGCCGATGGCATGCCCGCGATTGGTCGAGCCCAACTTGTGGCCCGCGTTAGCAATGTGAAAATCCACGGTGCGCTCGGCACAGCCGATGATGCGACCAATTTCCCAACTGGTCTTGCCCATGCTCGCCCAGCCCAGGCACTCCGCCTCCTTGAGCGTCAGGCAGGTCTCTGGCGACTGTTCGATGACCATGCGCCGCTGCAAACCCTCGATCAGGTAGGGCACCAGCATGAACAACATGCCCAGGTCGTCGTCACGCCCAACCTGCACCCCCTCCCCCGCAACATGCGCCACGCTGAGCGCGCCCACCAGCGTCTTGCCGCGCAGCGGAATGCTGACCCCACCCTGCAACCCCTCGGCCGCCAGCGCCTCCCAGTACTCCTTGGTGCGCCCCCGTGCGCGACGCTGGGCACGCTCCCAGAACAGCGGCTTGAGGTGCTGGCGACAGTGGCGAGCAATAGGATCGATGTCCTGGTAGTGCTCACGCTCATAATGCTCCAGCCAGCCACTGGGGAAGTTGGTCAATGGGCGAACAGGCTCGGCCCCCTTGACCGAACCAAACGACATCGAATAATAACGAAAGCTCATGCGCTTCAATATCCGGCGCAATCGCAACTCCCAACCGCGCTGATGAGCACGCCCCGCCAACAAGGCAAAGTCTGCCAGCAATGAACTTTCCAACAGACGAACGCTGTCGACCGACTGATTCGAAATCCGGCTTTTCATATTATTTCGCACTCAATTTACACTGCAACCATTACAAGGGGGACAGCGCTATCCCCCTCCATGGCAACACCCACGACCCATGGGCCCTGCCGTCGCGCCGGCGTGCGACGGGCGGGACACTACGCATGGACGGAAAACGTGTCAATGCGCCGAAACACTTTGGATTAGCCGGGAAGTGCAACCCTGGAAAGTGAATAGCGAGGGAACATTCAGCATTGAATCAAGGCGCCAAGCTTTGTTTCAACGGGTTAAAAAGATGTTTTCGAAAAATAGCCGACAGCAACCCACATAACAAAATTTCCGCCGCAGCAATACTGTGCTTTCCCCAAGGAAACCAACCCCCCTTATTAATCACAGATTAATTAATAACAATAATATTCAAGAGGGAATAATAGTCCCGCACATTAATCCCGCACATAAAAAACGGCGAGCAATGCTCGCCGTTATGTGCAGCCGTTAGACCAGGCCCGGTTATGGCTGGGCCCAGGGCAGGATCGGAATGGCCGTCACCGCATTCTGCGGGCTACCCTCGATCAGGCGGTCGCTGTACACCAGATACACCAAAGTGTTGCGCTTCTTGTCCAGGAAGCGCACCACCTGCATGGTCTTGAATACCAGCGAGGTGCGCTCCTTGAACACCTCCTCGCCATCCTTCAGGTCATCAAGCAGGTGGATCGGCCCCACCTGCCGGCAGGCGATCGACGCTTCGGCACGGTCCTCGGCCAGGCCCAGGCCGCCCTTGATGCCACCGGTCTTGGCGCGCGACAGGTAGCAGGTCACGCCCTGCACCTTGGGATCATCAAAGGCCTCGACGACGATACGGTCGTTGGGGCCCACGAACTTGAACACCGTCGACACCTGGCCAATTTCCTCGGCCAAGGCAAACAACGGCAACGCCAGCAGCAGCCCGACCGCCGCCTTGATGATCACGCGCATGAGTATTCCTCAGACCAGAATGAGATTGTCGCGGTGCACCAGCTCCGGCTCGGCGATGTAGCCCAGCAGGCGCTCGATGACCTCGGAGGACTGGCCGATGATCTTCTGCGCCTCGGCAGCGCTGTAGTTGGCCAGGCCGCGCGCCACTTCACGCCCATCGGGCGCCAGGCACACCACCATCTCGCCACGGCGGAAACCGCCCTGCACACCCTTCACGCCTACCGGCAGCAGGCTCTTGTGACCTTCCAGCAGGGCCTGCACGGCACCAGCGTCCAGGGTCAGGGTGCCACGCGTCTGCAGGTGGCCAGCCAGCCACTGCTTGCGCGCTGCCAGCATGCCACGCTCGGGCGACAGCAGGGTGCCCAGGCGCTCGCCAGCCTTGAGACGGTCCAGCACGCGCTCCAGGCGCCCACCAACGATAATGGTATGGGCACCGGAACGGGCAGCCAGGCGCGCGGCACGCAGCTTGGTCTGCATGCCGCCGCGGCCCAGCGCGCCACCGGTACCACCCGCCACCGCGTCCAGCGCCGGATCATCGGCACGGGCTTCGTAGATCAGCTGGGCATCGGGGTTGTTGCGCGGGTCGGCGTCGAACATGCCGTCACGGTCGGTGAGGATCACCAGCAGGTCAGCCTCCACCAGGTTGGCCACCAGGGCCGCCAGGGTGTCGTTGTCGCCGAAACGGATCTCGTCGGTGACCACCGTGTCGTTTTCGTTGATGACCGGGATCACCCCCAGCTGCACCAGGGTGCGCAGGGTGCTGCGGGCGTTCAGGTAGCGCTTGCGGTCGGACAGGTCGTCGTGTGTCAGCAGGATCTGCGCCGTGTGCCGCCCATGCTCGGCAAAGCTCGACTCCCAGGCCTGCACCAGGCCCATCTGGCCGATGGCAGCAGCCGCCTGCAGCTCGTGCATGCCACTGGGTCGCTTGGCCCAGCCCAGGCGGCTCATGCCGGCCGCTACCGCGCCTGACGACACCAGCACCAGCTCCACGCCAGCCTCGTGCAGCGCCACCATCTGCTCAACCCAGACGCCCATGGCGGCACGGTCCAGACCCTTGCCGTCAGCTGTCAGCAACGCGCTGCCGATTTTCACGACCCAGCGCTGCGCACCCGTCACCTTGCTCCGCATGTTCTTCCAACCTATGCCCGGGAGAATTAATTCGTAGAAACCAAAACGCCGCTCCCTGGGGAGCGGCGCTGTAGTTTACTACGGGTCCTGCATCAAGCGGTGTGTCAGTTACGACCTCTTCGCGGGCAGAGCCCGCTCCCACAGAGCCCGGGACCGGCCTCAACGCGTGGGAGCGGGCTCTGCCCGCGAAGAAAACACCACCAATCAGTCGCGCACGTAGATGATTTCCGGACCGTCTTCAGCGTCCTCTTCATCCCAGAAGCTGTCGTCCTCGCCAATGTCGTGGACGCTCTTCACGCCGCTGCGGCGCAGGGCACGGGCATCGTCCAGGGCTTGCAGCTGGGCGCGCGCCTCGTCTTCGATGCGCTGGTCCAGGTCACGCAACTCTTCGGCGTAGGCCGGGTCGTTGGCCAGGCGGTCGGCACGGTCTTCCAGGTAGCGCATCAGGTCGCGAGTCAGGCGCTCGGTCCCTTCCTTGGCGATGGCCGAGATCACGTAGACCGGGCCTTCCCACTGCAGGCGCTCGACGATTTCCTTGACGCGCGCCTCGTGCTCTTCTTCCAGGATCTGGTCGCACTTGTTCAGTACCAGCCAGCGCTCGCGCTCGGTCAGCGACGGGCTGAACTTGGTCAGCTCGTTGACGATGACTTCAGCGGCATCGGCCGGGCTGGTTTCATCCAGCGGCGCCATGTCGACCAGGTGCAGCAGCACGCGGGTACGCGCCAAGTGCTTGAGGAAACGAATGCCCAGGCCAGCACCGTCGGAAGCACCTTCGATCAGACCAGGAATGTCGGCGATGACGAAGCTCTTCCAGCGGTCGACGCTGACCACGCCCAGGTTCGGCACCAGGGTGGTGAACGGGTAGTCGGCGACTTTCGGCTTGGCGGCCGACACCGAGCGAATGAAGGTGCTCTTGCCGGCGTTCGGCAGGCCCAGCAGGCCGACGTCGGCCAGCACTTTCATTTCCAGCTTCAGGTCACGCTGCTCGCCCGGCTTGCCTGGCGTGGTCTGGCGTGGCGCACGGTTGGTGCTCGACTTGAAACGGGTGTTACCCAGGCCGTGCCAGCCGCCATGGGCAACCAGCAGGCGCTGGCCGGCCTTGACCAGGTCACCGATGATTTCCTGGGTGGCCGCGTCGATCACGGTGGTGCCGACCGGCACGCGCAGCTCCAGGTCTTCACCCTTCTTGCCAGTGCAGTCGGTGCTGCCGCCGTTCGAACCGCGCTCGGCATCGAAGTGACGGGTGTAGCGGTAGTCCACCAGGGTGTTCAGGTTTTCGTCGGCGATCATGTAGATCGAGCCGCCGTCACCACCATCACCACCGTTGGGGCCACCGTTCTCAATGAACTTTTCCCGGCGGAAGCTCATGCAGCCATTGCCGCCGTCGCCTGCTTTTACCCGGATGGATACTTCATCAACAAATTTCATGAAAAACGCCTCTCGCCTTACGGACGAGCCAAAAAAAGCAAAGACATAAGGCTCTTGCAAAAATGAGCGCGGCGGACCCCATCAACGATACTCGCGCCAGCGGCCCATGCAAACCTTTGCAAGAGACTCACCCCACAAACGAAAAAGCCCCGTCGCGAGACAGGGCTTTCCAAGCGAACTCGCGATTAGGCCGCGACTACGCTCACGTAACGACGACCGAAGGCGCCTTTTACTTCGAACTTGATCACGCCTTCGACTTTAGCGAACAGAGTGTGATCTTTACCCATGCCAACGCCGTAGCCAGCGTGGAATTGGGTGCCGCGCTGACGCACGATGATGTTGCCTGCTTTGATAGCCTGGCCGCCATACATCTTCACGCCAAGGCGTTTGGCTTCTGAGTCGCGACCGTTACGGGTACTACCACCAGCTTTTTTGTGTGCCATGAGTCAATTCTCCTAGTGAGGAATTAGGCTGAAATTAAGCCTGAATACCGGTGATTTTGATCTCGGTGTACCACTGGCGGTGGCCCATGCGCTTCATGTGGTGCTTACGACGACGGAACTTGATGATACGAACCTTGTCGTGACGACCTTGGGAGATCACTTCAGCAACAACGGTAGCGCCAGCAACAACTGGTGCGCCGATGTTGACGTCGTCGCCATTGGCGACCAGCAGAACGCGATCAAAGGTAACGGATTCGCCAGTGGCGACTTCCAGTTTCTCGATCTTCAGGTACTCACCCGGGGCGACTTTGTACTGCTTGCCACCGGTAACAATTACTGCGTAAGACATGGTATTTCTCCGATAATCCTGCTCACCCAGCTCTTTATAAGTAGAGTGTCGGCTGGCATGGCTGCATGGGGTGGAACGACCCAAATGCAATTGCGTAAGGCAGGTGCTGCCCAGGAAGTTCAGGGTGCGCGATTGTACGCAAGCCCCGCCCGCCTTGCAATAGGCCGTCCATCGCGCCTTGACAGGGCCGGACCTGAGACCTAGCATGCCGCGCAACCCTTCTGGAGCACCTGTCGCTGATGCAACCCCAAGCTTTCTACCGCGCGGTGGCGGACGATTTCAACGCCGTCGACGTCATCATCAAGAAGCAACTGACTTCGCGCGTACCGCTGGTGTCGAAAATCGGTGACTACATCACGTCGGCCGGGGGCAAGCGCCTGCGTCCTTTATTGGTGCTGCTGTGCGGCAAGGCCCTGGGGCGCGAAGGCGACCAGTTGCGCCTGCTGGCGGCCACCATCGAATTCCTGCACACCGCCACCCTGCTGCACGACGACGTGGTCGACATGTCCGGCATGCGCCGTGGCCGTTCCACCGCCAACGCCATGTGGGGCAACGCCCCCAGCGTGCTGGTAGGCGACTTCCTGTACTCGCGCTCGTTCGAGATGATGGTCGAGCTGGGCTCGATGCCGGTCATGCGCATCCTGTCCCAGGCCACGCGCGTCATCGCCGAGGGCGAGGTGCTGCAATTATCCAAGGTTCGCGACGCCAGCACCACCGAAGAAGTGTATATGGAAGTTATTCGCGGCAAGACCGCGATGCTCTTCGAAGCGTCCACCCACAGCGCCGCGGCCCTGGCCGAAGCCACGCCAGAGCGGGCCGAAGCGCTGCGCACCTTCGGCGACCACCTGGGCGTGGCCTTCCAACTGGTCGACGACCTGCTGGACTACAAGGGCGACGCCGAAACCCTGGGCAAGAACGTCGGTGACGACCTGGCCGAGGGCAAGCCGACCCTGCCGCTGATCTACACCATGCGCGAAGGCACCGCCGAGCAGGCTGCCCTGGTGCGTCGTGCCATCCAGAAAGGTGGCATCGAGGACCTGGAAAGCATCCGCGCCGCCGTGGAAAGCTCCGGCGCCCTGGCCTACACCGCCAACCTGGCCCGTGACTACGTGAAGCGCGCCATTGCCTGCCTCGACGTGCTGCCGCCCAGCGAATACCGCGATGCGCTGGTCGAGCTGAGCGAATTCGCCGTAGCCCGTACGCACTGATCCTGTAGCCGCTGCCGCCAGGCTGCGCTTGCCCTCATCCTCACTGTAAATCTGCAGTGTACTAGGGGGCCAGCGCAGCCTGCGGCAGCGGCTACGGTGCTTTCGGCTCCTCCTTGGGTTAAAAACCCTATACAATGCGCGCCTTTATTTTGCCCGCACCGAGGATCCCGCGTGAGCACTCTGCCTGCCTGCCCCAAATGCAACTCCGAATACACCTACGAGGACGGCACCCAGCTGGTGTGCCCGGAATGCGCCCACGAATGGTCGGCCAGCGGTGAAGCCGAGGCGGCTGGCGATGACTCGGTGAAGAAGGACGCGGTAGGCAACGTGCTGCAGGACGGCGACACCATCACCGTGATCAAGGACCTCAAGGTCAAGGGCACTTCGCTGGTGGTCAAGGTCGGCACCAAGGTGAAGAACATCCGCCTGTGCGACGGCGATCACGACATCGACTGCAAGATCGACGGCATCGGCCCGATGAAGCTGAAGTCCGAATTCGTCCGCAAGGTCTGAGCCGACGAATGGTTGCGAGGCTGCCCGCTGCGGCCTCCGCCCACCTCCCCCGCCCCGCCGCGACAAAATTGACGCGATAGATCCTTGCTATTCTTTGAATAAGAATTATTCTCATTGAACGCTTTCAAGGAGAATCATCATGACCTATCTCATCGACGCCTGGCTGGACCGGCCACACCCTTACCTGCGCATCCTCCATCGGGAGACGGGCGAAGTGTGTGCGGTGCTGGAAGAAGAAGCGCTGGACGAACTGCGCGACCAGGGTGACCTGGACCTGTCGGGGTTGAGTTCCAGCGAGCCGATCGTGCTCAAGGAGCTGGTGCGCAACCTGTTTCTGTTCTGCTATGCCCGAGCGTTGCGCCCGGTAAGCAGCCTGCATTGAACCCTGCCCCCGTAGCAGCTGCCGCAGGCTGCGTCCGCCACCACCGCGAGTCCGCGGCGCCTGGGACGCGGCCTGGTGGCCGCTGCTACGGGTGAGTAGTGCTTACAGTACGTCCAGCAGCTCTACGTCGAACACCAGCACGCTGTGCGGCGGGATGCTGCCAACGCCCTGGGCACCGTAGGCCAGTTCGCTTGGCACGTACAGGCGCCATTTGCTGCCGGCGTTCATCAGTTGCAGCGCCTCGGTCCAGCCTGCGATCACGCCGCTGACCGGGAACTCGGCCGGCTGGCCACGCTCGTAGGAGCTGTCGAACACGGTGCCGTCGATCAGGGTGCCGTGGTAGTGGGTGCGCACGCTGTCATCGCGCGAAGGCTTGGCGCCTTCACCGGCGGTCAGCACTTCGAACTGCAGGCCCGAAGCCAGGGTGGTGATGCCGTCGCGCTTGGCGTTTTCAGCCAGGAACGCCAGGCCAGCGCCAGCGGCCGCTTCGGCCTTGGCAGCCGCTTCGGCTTGCATCACTTCACGAATGACCTTGAAGCTGGCAGACAGGTCTTCCTGGCTGACGCGGCTTGGCTGGCCATTGAAGGCGTCGGTCAGGCCGGCCAGGATGGCGTCCAGGCTGACACCCGGCGGAGGGTTGTCGCGCAGCTGGTCACCCAGCTGACGGCCAATGCCGTAGCTGACGCGGGTTTCGTCGGTGGACAGGTTTACTTCGGACATCTTCGTGCTCCGCTGCAGGGCCCGGCAGCGGGCAACCATGACGTCGCCTGCCTCCCCGGGCCCAAACCAAAAGGGCAAGCAGACTAGCACACTGAAGTGGCCAGTCCAGCCTGCCTGGGCCGTCAGTGGCGGGAGCGGAAGGAGATGGGCACGCGCAGGTCTTCCTCGGCGCTGTCGCCCAGGCCGCACATCTCGTCGTGCACCGAGCCGTGCACCAGGTGGAACGGCATGGCCGGCAGGGTCTGCAGCAGGTCGCGGGCGTGCTCCACCGAGCGCAGGTGCAAGGCGTGGCCGGTGGCGTCGTTGAGCGGGTGGGACTTGCCGTGCATGCGGGCTTCAAGCAGGTAGATGCCGCCTTCGAGCGAGATCAGGTTGAGCTCGTCGATCATGCCGGCATTGGCGTGGGTGGTCAGTTCCTGAAAATTCATGACTGCACCTCAGGTAATTCGAATGGATGTCACCGCTCATTTTTCGTACAGCGGCGCACAAAGCACAAGGCGGCCGCCACGCCGCCCGTCCGATAGCTGTCGGTCAGTGCTTGGTGATCTTGTCCAGGTAACCCATGGCGAACGCGGACACCACGAAGGTCATGTGGATGATCACGTACCACATCAGGTATTGCGGCTCGATGTTGCGCGCGTCCATGAACATGCGCAGCAGGTGAATCGAGGAGATGGCGACGATGGATGCGGCCACCTTCATCTTCAGCGAACTGGAGTCCATCTTGCCCAGCCAGCTGAGCTTCTCCTCGCCTTCGTCGACGTCCAGCTGCGAGACGAAGTTCTCGTAGCCCGAGAGCATCACCATCACCAGCAGGCCACCCACCAGCGCCATGTCGATCATTGACAGCAGCACCAGGATCAGGTCGGCCTCGCCCATGGAGAACACGTTGGGGATGACGTGAAAGACCTCCTGGAAGAACTTCAGGGCCAGCGCCAGCAGCCCCAGGGACAAGCCCACGTAGATCGGCGCCAGCAACCAGCGCGAGGCGTACATGGTTTTTTCGATAAAGCGTTCCATTGAAAACTGCACCTGGGCGGTAAAATCGGGACGCGATTATACCTGCGCAGACACATTGCCCGCCTTATTGCGACACTCCGTCACTGCCACAAAACCCGTAGCCGCTGCCGCAGGCTGCGCTGTCCCCATGCCTCACTGAAAATCTTCAGCGTACACACGGGCCAGCGCAGCCTGGCGGCAGCGGCTACGGTGCGCGGGGCGCCCGCTAGGACGAACAGCGGTGACAGCGCTCGCCGTTGATCTTGCGCAGCTGCGCCTGCAAGTGCAGCGACCAGATCTGCGGGTCACCCGCCACCTGGTATCCATGCAGCGTCAGGCTGTCGACGATGGCCTCCATCACCGACTCGGCCACGGTGGGGCCGGGGAAAGGCCCCTGGGACTTGATGGCGGAGGGTTGTTCGCCGGCCATGCCAGCGGCAAAAAGCAGTGTCCACATCCCGGTATCACCGGCCAGTGGGCGTATGCTGCATTCGATTCGGGTCACCAGACCCAGGCATTGGCGAGTAAGGCTGAGGTTGCGCGGCATGGCGTCGCTCCTCAATAAAGCTTTTGCTTCAACCTTCAAGGGAAGGCTGTTTCAATCCTGCGACCCGTGGCTATCCATGCCCTGAGGATAGAAGAAAACCTGGGCTGGCAATGTGCGACTGCGCAGTCAGGCGCCGAATGGTCATCCGGCGCCCTCCCCGCGTCAGGCTGGCTTGACCTGGGCCAGTTCGGCCTCGGCGTGCTCCTTCTCGGCTTCCTTGAGGTCTTCCTCGCTGATCATCTCGGCAATTTCCCGCAGGCGCTCCACTACCCGCGCGTTGACGCTGCCCTCGGGGAACTCGCCGTTGGCGTCCGGCGAACCGGCGTCCTCGCCCACCAGCAGGCTCAGGGCCTCGTCGGCCTGGCGCACGGCGTAGACGTGGAACTGCCCGGCACGCACGGCCTGCAGCACCTTCTCGTCGAGCATCAGGGTGGCGACGTTGGCATAAGGGATGATGGCCCCCTGCTCGCCGGTGAGGCCGCGGGCCTCGCACAGGCGGAAGAAGCCTTCGATTTTCTCGTTGACCCCGCCCACCGCCTGCACTTCACCGAACTGGTTGATGGAACCGGTGATCGCAAAGCACTGCTTGAGCGGCGTGCGCGACAGCGCCGAGATCAGCGTGCAGGCCTCGCCCAGCGACGCGCTGTCACCGTCGACGTAGCCGTAGGACTGCTCCAACGCGATGCTGGCCGAGATCGCCAGGGGGAATTCCTGGGCGTAGCGGCTGCCCAGGTAACCGGTGAGGATCATCACCCCCTTGGAGTGGATCGGCTGGCCCAGGTTGACCTCGCGCTCGATGTCGACGATGCCGCTGCCGCCCGGGTACACCGTGGCGGAGATACGCGCCGGCACGCCGAACGCCGAATCACCGACCTCCAGCACCGTCAGGCCGTTGCACTTGCCCACGGCGGCGCCGTCGGTGTCGATGAGGATGATGCCCGCCAGCATGTCGTCGAGGATGCGCGCCGACACCCGTCCGGTGCGCGTGGCCTTGGCCTTCAGCGCGCGGTCGATGTGGCCGGCGTCGGTCATCTCGTCGTTGGCCAGATGGCGAATGAAGTCCGCCTCGCTGACCAGCTGGAACAGGTCGCCGATACGTGCCGACAAGCGCCCCTGGTGTTCGGCCAGGCGCGCGCTGTAGGTGGCCAGGCGCGCCACGGCGTCGGCGGTCAACGGCGCCATGCCCTCTTCCGAGGTGCGGGTCTTGAGCAGCTGGGCGAACTGCTCCAGGCTCTCGTCGACCATGGGAATGTCTTCGTCGAAGTCCACCAGCACCCGGAACATCTCCTGGAAGTCCGGGTCGGCGTCCTGCAACGCGTAGTACAACTGGCGCGAGCCGATGATGATGACCTTGACCTGCAAGGGGATCATCTGCGGCGTCAGGGTGACGGTGGCCAGGCGGCCGTACTCGCCCAGCGGCGATTCCATCTTCAGCTTGCGCGACTGCAGGGCGCGCTTCAGTGCGTCCCACACGAAAGGCTCGCCGAGCATTTTCTCGGCTTCCAGAATCAGGAAACCGCCATTGGCGCGGTGTAAGGCACCCGGGCGCAGCTGCCGGTAGGTGGTGTACAGCGCGCCCTGGTCGGTGCTGTATTCGATGCGGCCGAACAGGTTGTCGTAGGTAGGGTGCGGCTCGAACACCACCGGCGCGCCGCCATTGCCCGGGTGGCCGACCACCAGGCTGGGGGCGTATTGCTCTTCGAGCAGCTTGCGCGCCTGGGCGTCGGTCTTGCTATCGTCCACCAGTTGCTCGACCACGGTCTTGAGCAGGTACACCTGCATGGCCTGCAGGTAGGCGCACACCGCAGCGTTCTCGGCGTACTTCTCCGACAACGGCGACAGCAGCGGCTGCAGGGCCAGGGTGATGGTTTCCTCGTTCAGCTGGCGCAGCTGGTTGCCCGACTCGCGCTTCCACTGGGGCAGGCTGGCCAGCTCCTCGTTGAGGCGCTCTTCGAGGTCGGAAATGTCCGAATGGAAACGCTCGCGGTCGGCTTCGGGCAACTGGGCAAACTCGGCCTCGTCCAGCGCCTTGCCGTCGAGCATGGGCGTGAAGGCGATGTTGCTGCTGTCACGGTACAGGGCCACGTCCTTTTCCAGCGACAGGCGCTCGATCACGTCCAGGGCGCGGTCATAACGCTGGTTGAAGGCGCGGTCGATGCCGCTCTTCTTCTGCTGGTAGGAGGGGTGTTCGAACACCGCCGGGAAGGTCGACAGCAGGTTGTCGATCAGCCCGCCGATGTCGGCGATGAAGGCGCTGGCGGTACCAGGCGGCAGTTCCAGGGCGCGCGGCTCGCGCGGTTCGTCGAAATTGTTGACGTACACCCAGTCCGGCGGAGTCTGCAGGCGCTTGCCTTCGGCCTTCAGGTAGCGTTTTACGAACGAGAAGCGGCCGGTGCCCGGCTCGCCCATGACGAATACGTTGTAGCCCGGGCGTGGCATGGCCACGCCGAATTGCAGCGCCTCCACGGCGCGTTCCTGGCCAAGCACACCGCGAAAGGGCTCCAGATCATTGGTGGTGGAGAAGCTGAACTGTTCAGCGGAAAACGGACGGGTCAGCGCTTCTGGCGCAAGACGCAAGCTGGCAGCAACAGGATCAGGCATCGGGCATCCTTACTTCGGCGGGGCAGATGACGGCATTCTGGCGCCGATAAGCGCCAGCCTGCAAGCGACATGCGCGGTGGATGCGGACGCGGCCTTGCGGCCGCTGCTACGGGGATGGGTGTCGGGCTCAAAAGGCAGTTTTTCAGTTGAACTGTGAATCCCCGCCTAAACTCCAACCTGCGTCCTGGAGCCGTGCCGTCCCAGGCAGTCCTGAACCTTAAGTTTTGCACCTTCAAAAGAGAACAAAGCTATGAAACGGATTCTTCTGGGTACGCTCTTCACTGTTGTCTCGCTGAACGCCATGGCCCAGGCCCCTGGCGGCCCCGACTGCGGCTGGGGGAACATGCTGTTCCAAGGCCAGCGCGGCACCCCCGCCCACTTCCTGGCATCCACCACCAACGGCACCTCGGGCAACGCCACCTTCGGCATGACCTCGGGCACCAACGGCTGCTCCACCAACGCCGCGCTCACCTACGGTGGCAAGTCGTGGATCGCCATGAATGGCATGATGAATGAACTGTCCGAGGACATGGCCAAGGGCCAGGGCGAAGCCCTGACCACCTACGCCGTGGTACTGGGCGTGGCGCCACAGGACCGCGCCTACTTTGAATCCGTCACCCACCAGCACTTCCAGGACATCTTCACCACCGCCAACGTCACCGCCGACGATGTCCACGCCAACACCCTGCACGTGCTGAAAAACGACCCTCGCCTGGCCAAGTACGCAACCGAGGCCTAAGCTCGAACCGCCCGCCCTTCGGGGCGGGATTTCCACGCCACTGCGGCACGCCTTTTCGTCCATCTGACTTAGTTGCCAAAGATGCTCAAACGCCTTGCTTACCTGGCGCTCTGTGTCTGCGCCCCGCTGCATGCCGCACCTCACGTGGATCCATCCCGCATCACCGCCCTGGCAGCCGACCCGTACTGGCTCGCCCTGGGCCATTACACCCCAGCCAAACTGGGCGGCTGGCGCAGCTACGTGGATGACAGGCGCTTTTTCCTGGCCGCCGACGGCGCCCACCACCCGGAGCAGGAACTGGCGGCCACGGTCGCGGCGCTGTACGCCCCCGCCAGCCTGGGCAACCAACAGGCCCAGTGCGTGTTTCCCGCGCGTACCCGCTGGCTGCGGCAACAGCTGGACCTGCACGATTTGCCCACGCCCGAGTGCGGCGATTTCCAGCAGTGGTACAAGGAAATCTCCCCCCACCACACTGTGCTGGTATTCCCCGCGGCTTACCTCAACAGCCCCTCGTCCATGTTCGGCCACACCCTGCTGCGCATCGACCAGGCCGAGGCCAGGCAGGACAAGACCGCGCTGCTCAGCTCGGCGATCAACTTCGGCGCCTACATCGAGGGCAACGACAACAGCATCCTCTACGCCTGGAAGGGCCTGGCGGGCGGCTACCCGGGCATGTTCTCGCTGGTGCCCTACCAGCAGAAACTGGCCGAATACCGCAGCCTGGAGAACCGCGACCTGTGGGAGTACCACCTGGACCTGACGCCCGAGGAAACCGGGCGCATGGTGGAGCACGTGTGGGAGCTCAAGCAGATCCGCTTCGACTATTTCTTCTTCGACGAAAACTGTTCGTACCGCCTGCTGGAGCTGCTGCAAGTGGCGCGGCCCAGCCTGCGGTTGACCGGGCAATTCCCGCTGACGGCCATCCCCACCGACACGGTGAAGGCGGTGAAGCAGGCAGGCATTGTCGGCGAGATCGATTACCGGCCGTCCCGCGAGCGGGAGCTGCTGGCCCGTGCCAAGCCCCTGGATGCCGATGAGCAACAGTGGGTGCTGAAGGTGGCCGCCGACACCGGGCAGCTGCAGAACCCTGCCTACAGCGCCTTGCCGGCCCCGCGCCGGGCGCTGATCCAGGACGCCGCCTACCGCCTCGAGCGCTACCGCGCCACCGCCCAGGAGCGCGACCCGGCCAGCGCCCAGCGCAGCTTCCAGCTGCTGCGCGCCATCAGCCAGAACCCGCCGCCGGAGCTGCAGGTAGAGCGCCCCGGCCTGCCGGAAGATGGCCACGACTCGCGCACCTGGCAGGTGGCCGCAGGCAACCGCGACGGCAAGAACTTCGCCGAGTACGGCCTGCGCATGGCCTACCACGACCTCAACGACAACAGCGAGGGCTTCCCCCTGGGCGCACAGATCGAGATCCTCAACACCAGGCTGCGCCAGTACGAGGGCAACCGCTGGCAGTTGCAGCGCCTGGACCTGGCCACCATCCGTTCCATGACCCCGCGCAACGAGCTGCTGCAGCCCTTGTCCTGGCAGGTGACCGGCGGCCTGGAACGAGTGCTGGGCAAGCACGGCGACGAGACCCTGGTCAGCCACGTCAACGGCGGCGCTGGCGGCACCTGGCAGCTGGGCGAACACACCCTGGCGTTTGCCCTGGGCACCGCACGGCTCGAACACAACAACGACTTCTCGGCCATGCTCTCCCCCGCCGCCGGCTTCGACAGCGGCCTGCTGTGGCGCAACCGCCTGGGCAACCTGCGCCTGGAGGCCCAGGGCGACTACTTCCTCAACGGCGAAGTACGCCGCACCCTGAGCCTCAACCAGCAGTGGGAGCTGTCCCGCAACCTGGGCCTGCGCTTGAGCGCCCAGCGCGACTTCAGCGAGCTTGCAGGGCCACGTAACGAGGTGATGCTGGAGCTCAAGTGGTACCACTACTGACAATTCCATCACACGGCGTTGACGGGGCGGCAACCAAATCGAACCTAGACTTGACTCACGGGTCCACCGTTTGACCGTCGCAGTTTCCAGGCGGGAGCGGTGGGCATGAAACGGGAGTCGGATCATGTGGCGCTGTGTGGTGGTTTTGATGGTGGTGGCGTTGGCGGGATGCCAGTCCACCCATGAGCAAATGGTCAGCCAAGGGTACCCGCCGGGTTACGCCGACGGGTTCAAGGATGGCTGCGGCAGTGGCCGGGAAGCGGCAGGCGTAAACGGTTTCTTCCGCAAGGACGTGCCGCGCTACCTCAACGAAAAGGTCTACGCCACCGGCTGGGACGACGGCTTCAGGCAATGCCAGGCCAGCGCCAGCGCGCAGCCGGACCAGAGCGACTGGAGCGTGCAGCACGGCGACGACCGCGAACGGGCGTGGCAGCAGCAGAAAACCCAGGGCGAAGGCCGGGCGTACCACCCTTGATTGCTGCCGACCAACAAACGCGTAGCCGCTGCCGCCAGGCTGCGCTGGCCAGCGTGAACCCTGAAGATTTCCAGCGAGGCATAGGGCCAGCGCAGCCTGCGGCAGCGGCTACGCGTTTGCGGTACGGCCCATAAAAAACGGGGCCCGAAGGCCCCGTTTGTGTTTACGCCAGTTTCTTGTGGCGTACCCGGTGCGGCTGGGCCGCTGCGTCGCCGAGGCGCTTCTTGCGGTCGGCTTCGTATTCGGTGTAGTTGCCTTCGAAGAACACGGCCTGCGAATCATCCTCGTACGCCAGGATGTGGGTCGCCACGCGGTCCAGGAACCACCGATCGTGAGAGATCACAATGGCGGCGCCAGGGAAGTCCAGCAGCGCTTCTTCCAGCGAACGCAGGGTTTCCACGTCGAGGTCGTTGGATGGTTCGTCGAGCAGCAGGACGTTGCCGCCCTCTTTCAAGGTCAGGGCCAGGTGCAGGCGGCCACGCTCACCACCGGACAGGTCCTTGACGAACTTCTGCTGGTCGCCGCCCTTGAAGTTGAAACGGCCGACGTAGGTGCGCGACGGGATCTCGTAGTTGCCGATGCGAATGTTGTCCGAACCGTCGGAGATCTGCTGGAACACGGTCTTGCTGCCGTCCAGGTCGTCACGGCTCTGGTCCACGCAGGCCAGCTGCACGGTTTCACCGATCTCGATGCTGCCCGAGTCCGGTTGTTCCTTGCCCATCAGCATGCGGAACAGGGTCGACTTACCGGCACCGTTGCCGCCGATCACGCCGACGATGGCGCCCTTGGGCATGGCGAACGACAGGTTGTCGATCAGCACGCGGTCGCCGTAGCCCTTGGTGACGTTCTTGAACTCGATGACCTTGTCACCCAGGCGCGGACCGGCCGGGATGTAGATCTCGTTGGTTTCCGAACGCTTCTGGAATTCCTGCGACTGCATTTCCTCGAAGCGCTGCAGACGAGCCTTGGATTTCGACTGGCGGGCCTTGGCGCCCTTGCGCACCCACTCCAGCTCTTCCTTCATGGCCTTTTCATGGGCCGACTGCTGCTTGGATTCCTGGGCCAGACGGTCGGACTTGGCTTCCAGCCAACCCGAGTAGTTGCCCTCGTAGGGGATGCCGGCGCCGCGGTCCAGTTCCAGGATCCAGCCTGCCACGTTGTCCAGGAAGTAACGGTCGTGCGTGATCGCTACCACGGTGCCCGGGAAGTCGTGCAGGAAGTGCTCCAGCCAGGCCACCGAGTCGGCGTCCAGGTGGTTGGTCGGTTCGTCGAGCAGCAGCATGTCAGGGGCCGACAGCAGCAGGCGGCACAGGGCCACGCGGCGCTTTTCACCACCCGACAGGTGTTCTACCTTGGCGTCCCAGGCCGGCAGGCGCAGGGCGTCGGCCGCCACTTCCAGCTGGCGCTCCAGGTTGTGGCCGTCGCTGGCCTGGAGGATGGCCTCGAGCTTGGCCTGTTCGGCAGCCAGTTTGTCGAAATCGGCATCCGGATCGGCGTAGGCGGCATACACTTCATCGAGGCGCGCCTGGGCGTCCTTGATGACGCTGACCGCTTCTTCCACCACTTCACGCACGGTCTTGGCCGGGTCAAGTTGTGGCTCCTGCGGCAGATAACCCACGTTGAGCTCGGGCATCGGGCGGGCTTCACCGTCGAATTCCTTGTCGACGCCGGCCATGATTTTCAGCAGGGTGGATTTACCCGAGCCGTTGAGGCCCAGCACGCCGATCTTGGCGCCAGGGAAGAACGACAAGGAAATGTTTTTGAGAATTTCCCGCTTCGGCGGCACAACTTTGCTCAGCCGATGCATGGTGTAGACGTATTGAGCCATGAGAAACCTGGTGACAGTAGACAGATGAAGAATCCGCGAGATGGTCAAAGCTACCGGAATGCGCGAGACAGGGCAAACGACCTGCAAGCACTGGTGGCACATGGCCATAAAACAAGGCATGCTAGCCGCCCTTCGGGCGTCCGGCTTATAGTGCGCGCAGTTTATGGCCAGGGGGCCCTTTGCAGCGGGCTGCAAGCCCTGTTGCCAGCCACTTGCCACAGCCAGCCAGACCGCAGGATCACAGTTTGACCAACCTCAACCAGCCGTCATCCCTGCGCTCCCCGATCAACGCGACCGGCGAGCCGACGCGCGGCACCTTAAAAAGCGCCCTGGCCCTGCTGGCCTTGCTGCTGCTGACCTTGCTGGTGTGGCAACTGCTGGACCAATTCAAGCACAGCGTCGCCGACCAACGGCAGCGTACCCTGGACTACACCACGGTGCTGGGCGAGCACCTGGGGCTGAACATGGCCCTCAAGGGCCAGCAGGCCCTGTACCGCGCCACCAGCGGCGATGCGCAGACGCCCCAGGGCGTCCAGGCGCTGCTGCAGGCCCACCTGCCGGCCCTGCAAAGCGTGGCCCGGCTCGACAGCCAGGGCAACGTGCTGGCCGACAACGGCCATGCCGCCGCCGGCTACGACCTGCCCAGCCTGGTGAAGCGCAGCCTGGGCGAGAGCTTCCACTTCAGCCAGAGCCCCGACGCCCATCAGGTATACCTGCTGCTCAGCGCCAGCGAGCGCCCCGGCGAAGGCTACTGGCTGCTGCGCCTGGACGCCTCCATCTATTCCATCCTCACCCACCGCGTCGACCCCACCGCCCCGCCGCGCTGGCTGCTGGAAAGCCGCGAGCCGGCGCTGGTGCTGCAACGCGACCCGGCCAGCAGCGAGACCGGCCTGGCCCTGAGCGCCCGCGAGCAGGCCCAGAGCGTCACCAGCGTGCCGCTGGCCAACACCGACTGGCAACTGCGCACGCTGTTCGACGAACACGACGCCGAGCTGCAACTGCTGCCCGCCCTGATCGGCAAGTTCCTGCTGCTAGGCGCCTGCTCGCTGCTGCCGCTGCTGGCGCTGTTCAACCTGCGCCGCCGCCAGCGCCAGCTGCATGAAGACCGCCGCCGCTACCAGGACATCTTCGAGGGCACCGGCGTGGCCCTGTGCGTGCTCGACCTGTGCGCCCTGCAAGACTTCCTCGCTGCCAACGGCATCGCCACCCCTGCCGAGCTGGACACCTGGCTGGCGGCCCAGCCGGCCCGCCGCGAGGCGCTGATGCAGCAGCTGCGCATCACCGAGGTCAACCAGATGGCCCTGGGCCTGCTCAACGTCGAAGACAGCCAGGGCGCCTGGCAGCGCCTGTTCGGCAGCGACCGGCTGGACAACGCCAGCGTCGGCCGGCAACTGCTGGACACCCTGCTGGGCGAGCAGCGTGAGCTGGAAACCGAAATTCGCATCAACGATCGCCTGGGCCAGCACCAGTACCTGTGGCTGACCCTGCGCCTGCCCCACGCCAGCGGCGACCACGGCTCGGTGATCCTCAGCATCAACGACGTCACCAGCCGCAAGAGCGTCGAGCTGTCGCTGGTGGAGCGCGAAGGCTTCTGGTCGGACGTGGTGCGCACCGTGCCCGACCACCTGTACGTGCAGGACGTGTTGAGCCAGCGCATGATCTACAGCAACCACCACCTGGGCCAGACCCTGGGCTTCAACAAGGCCGAGCTGGTGCAGATGGGCGAATACTTCTGGGAGATCCTGCTGCACCCCGAAGACGCCGGCGACTACCAGCGCATGCGCCTGGCCCGGCGCCAGGACGCCGACCTGCAGCTGCTGCAGTGCCAACTGCGGTTCAAGCACAAGGACGGCCGCTGGCTGCGCTTCGACATCCGCGAACAGGCCCTGGCCCGCGACAGCGAAGGCCGCGCCACGCGCATCATCGGCGTGGCCAAGGACGTCACCGAGCAGATCGAGGCCAGCGAGTCCCTGCGTGACAGCGAGCAGCGCTACCGCATGCTGGCCGAAAGCATCAGCGACGTGATCTTCTCCACCGACAGCCAGCTGGCGCTCAACTACGTCAGCCCCTCGGTGCAGGCAGTGCTGGGCTACGACGTGAAGTGGGTGTTCGACAACGGCTGGCAATCCACCATCGCCAACCCGCAGCAACTGACCGGCATCTACCAGCTGATCGAACGGGTCAGCAAGGTGCTGGACCAACCGGATGAATTGGCCGCCCTGCGCAACCAGCTGACCACCCAATTGTTCGTGCTCGACTGCCTGCGCGGCGATGGCCGCAAGATCCCCATCGAGCTGCGCCTGGTGCTGGTGTGGGACGACCACGGCACCTTCGAGGGCATCCTCGGCGTGGCCCGCGACATCAGCCAGCAGCGCCGCGCCGAGAAAGACCTGCGCATGGCCGCCACGGTATTCGAGCACTCCACCTCAGCCATCCTCATCACCGACCCGGCCGGTTACATCGTGCAGGCCAACGAGGCGTTCAGCCGCGTCAGCGGCTACGAAGTGGCGCAGGTGCTGGACCAGTTGCCCACCATGCTCACCGTCGACCAGGAGCAACAGGCGCACCTGAGCTACGTGATCAAGCAGCTGCACACCCGCGGCACTTGGGAAGGCGAGGTGTGGCTCAAGCGCCGCAGTGGCGAACATTACCCGGCCTGGGTGGGCATCACCGCGGTGTTCGACGACGAAGGCGACCTGGCCAGCTACGTGTGTTTCTTCAGCGACATCAGCGAGCGCAAGGCCAGCGAACAGCGCATTCACCGCCTGGCCTACTACGACGCCCTCACCCACCTGCCCAACCGCACGCTGTTCCAGGACCGCCTGCACACCGCGCTGCAGCAGGCCGAGCGGCAGAAGTCGTGGGTGGTGCTGATGTTCCTCGACCTCGACCGTTTCAAGCCGATCAACGACTCCCTGGGCCACGCCGCCGGCGACCGCATGCTCAAGGAAATGGCCACGCGCCTGCTGGCCTGCGTGGACGACGAAGACACCGTGGCGCGCATGGGCGGCGACGAGTTCACCCTGCTGCTGCAACCGCGGGCCACCCGCGAGGCGGCACTGAACCGCGCCATCCACGTGGCCGAGCAGATTCTCACCAGCCTGGTGACGCCGTTCGTGCTGGAGAACCGCGAGTTCTTCGTCACCGCCAGTATCGGCATCGCCCTCAGCCCGCAGGACGGCAGCGAGCTGAGCCAGCTGATGAAGAACGCCGACACGGCCATGTACCACGCCAAGGAACGCGGCAAGAACAACTTCCAGTTCTACCAGGCCGACATGAACGCCAGCGCCCTGGAGCGCCTGGAGCTGGAAAGCGACCTGCGCCACGCCCTGGAGCAGAAAGAGTTCGTGCTCTACTACCAGCCGCAGTTCAGCGGCGACGGCAAGCGCCTGACCGGCGCCGAGGCCCTGCTGCGCTGGCGCCACCCACGCCGCGGCCTGGTGCCGCCGGGCGACTTCATCCCGGTGCTCGAAGAGCTGGGCCTGGTGGTGGACGTCGGCGACTGGGTGCTGACCGAGGCCTGCCGCCAGCTGCGCGCCTGGCACCAGGCCAAGGTGCGCGTGCCCAAGGTGTCGGTGAACATCTCGGCACGGCAGTTCTCCGACGGCCAGCTGGGCACGCGCATCGCCAACATCCTCAAGGAAACCGGGCTGCCGCCGGCCTGCCTGGAGCTGGAACTGACCGAAAGTATCCTGATGCGCGAAGTCAACGAAGCCATGCAGATCCTCGACAGCCTGAAGTTCCTGGGCCTGAGCATCGCGGTGGACGACTTCGGCACCGGCTACTCGTCGCTCAACTACCTCAAGCAGTTCCCCATCGACGTGCTGAAGATCGACCGCACCTTCGTCGACGGCCTGCCCGAGGGCGAGCAGGACGCGCAGATCGCCCGCGCCATCATCGCCATGGCCCACAGCCTGAACCTGGCGGTGATCGCCGAGGGCGTGGAAACTCACGAGCAGTTGGACTTCCTGCGCGAGCACGGCTGCGACGAGGTGCAGGGCTATCTGTTCGGCCGGCCCATGCAGGCCAGCCGCTTCGAGGCGCAGTTCAGCAATGACGCCCTATTCATGTTCGACTAACCCTCTGTAGCCGCTGCCGTCAGGCTGCGCTGGCCCGCGTGAACTCTGCAGATCTCCAGTGAGGCACAGGGCCAGCGCAGCCTGCGGCAGCGGCTACACGGTGTGCATGAACACCACTCGTCAAGGCAATGACTGCCTTTCATATGCCAGATAAAACGCGATGGGGTAGAATGCGCGCCTGATCACCTTTTTCCAGCACGATCCTTGAGGACCGCCATGTTCAGCCGTGATTTGACCCTTGCCAAGTTCGACGCCGATCTCTTTGCCGCCATGGAGCAAGAAGCTCAGCGCCAGGAAGAGCACATCGAGCTGATCGCCTCGGAGAACTACACCAGCCCAGCCGTCATGGAAGCCCAAGGCTCGGTGCTGACCAACAAGTACGCCGAAGGCTACCCAGGCAAGCGCTACTACGGCGGCTGCGAGTACGTCGACGTGGTTGAGCAACTGGCCATCGACCGTGCCAAGCAGCTGTTCGGCGCCGACTACGCCAACGTCCAGCCGCACGCCGGCTCCCAGGCCAACGCCGCCGTCTACCTGGCCCTGCTGCAGGCCGGCGACACCATCCTGGGCATGAGCCTGGCCCACGGCGGTCACCTGACCCACGGCGCCAGCGTTTCCTCGTCGGGCAAGCTGTACAACGCTGTCCAGTACGGCATCGACGCCAACGGCCTGATCGACTACGACGAAGTCGAGCGCCTGGCCGTCGAGCACAAGCCGAAGATGGTCGTGGCCGGTTTCTCCGCCTACTCGCAAGTGCTGGACTTCGCCCGCTTCCGCGAAATCGCCGACAAGGTAGGTGCCTACCTGTTCGTCGACATGGCTCACGTGGCCGGTCTGGTCGCCGCTGGCGTCTACCCCAACCCTGTGCCGTTCGCCGACGTGGTCACCACCACTACCCACAAGACCCTGCGCGGTCCACGTGGCGGCCTGATCCTGGCGCGCGCCAACGCCGACATCGAGAAGAAGCTGAACTCCGCCGTGTTCCCAGGCGCCCAGGGCGGCCCACTGGAGCACGTCATCGCCGCCAAGGCCGTGTGCTTCAAGGAAGCGCTGCAGCCTGAGTTCAAGGCCTACCAGCAACAAGTGGTGAAGAACGCCCAGGCCATGGCCGGCGTGTTCATCGAGCGCGGTTTCGACGTGGTGTCGGGCGGTACTCAGAACCACCTGTTCCTGCTGTCCCTGATCAAGCAGGAAATCTCCGGCAAAGACGCCGACGCTGCCCTGGGCAAGGCGTTCATCACCGTGAACAAGAACTCGGTGCCAAACGACCCACGCTCCCCGTTCGTCACCTCGGGCCTGCGCTTCGGCACCCCGGCCGTGACCACTCGTGGCTTCAAGGAAGCAGAGTGCAAGGAACTGGCCGGCTGGATCTGCGACATCCTGGCCGACCTTTCCAACGAAGCGGTGATCGACGCCGTTCGCGAGAAGGTCAAGGCCATCTGCGCCAAGCTGCCGGTGTACGGCAACTGATAGCAGCAGCGTGATGCACAAAAGCCCGGCTCAATGAGCCGGGCTTTTTTGTTACAGCAGGAAGCGTCCGATCATCCCCGCCTGTTCAGGTTCTTTGAACGAACCTGCGACTACCAACTTTCCACCTTGCTGGAACGCGTCAAAGACACCGCCCTGCTGACTAGAAACTACCCAGCCGCCATCCCCAAAATGCTCATCGGCGACGCCACCTGGGGTGAATCGACCTTGGACTGCAAAATTGCCCCCAGCACTACCTTGCGAAACCCCTGCTACAACAATCAGATGGTCAAGCCCGACACTGACCGATCTGAGTTCGCAACCCGTGCCATTCGGTAAAACCTCGATAACGGCTGTGCCATCCGCAAACCCGGGATTACCGAACCCATCAAGCTTGACGATTAACCCAACTCTCACGTTGAAAAAACCAACTGCCACGATTTCATCGGATGGGGTAAAAGCCAAGCTGCGCAGGAATGCCAGGTCCCGCAAAGGCGAAAGAGTGTAGGAGCCACCTTGCGCAAAAGACTCCTCGATATGACCATCCAGATCGAATGCACTCAGCCTGCAGAAATCGCTGTGGCCATGTGCGACGATCAGCCTTGAGATAGCTTGCTCACCCGGCTTGCGGCCTATGGCGATGTCTTGCACAACCCCTTCGAGCTGTAGATACCCTTCGGTCGCAAAATGGATATCGATGCTGCCGGTGTCGGACAATGCGGCAATCATATGCCCCCTGTGCACCAGATAGCCTCCCGAAGGCAGCAAGGCGACCCGAGAACCGCCGCTGCCAGCGTCGGGCTGGACAGCCATGGGAATAGTAACCCTACCCTGCTCACCGAAAGTGTCGTCATCGGTGCCATCCGCTAGGAACCGTGCTACCTCCAAGCCGGTTCCAAATGAAGAAACCAGCAGGCAACCCCCTTCCGGCAAAGGGTGCAACCGCGGATTGAGCAGCGGGCCGGTGAGCCGATTCTTCCTATGGCCGCCCTCGCCGAACGCGTCGTCAAAGGTTCCATCTTCATTCAATCGCACCATCCAGAAATGAACTGAATCGGGGTCGTTGTACACACCGATGGTTTTGTTCCCTGGCGCAGGGCAAATGGCCCAGACCTCCCTCGCCGTGTTGAACATGACGGGGGAACCGTTGTTGAAGCCGTCGTCGAAATCACCCGCGTTTAGCGTTGAACTGTTCATGGTGTTGCTCCTTGAAGACTAAGGCGTCGTACGCTCAAGGTATTCGTCGTGGCACCGACCCGAAACTGTCAGAACTAACAGTAGCGCCCGCGCCGGACGCAGCCTTCGGCAGCTGCTACGGTGGACACTGCCTGCTTTCGTAGCAGCGGCCAAAGGCCGCGTCCAGGGCGCGGACGCAACCTGCGGCAGCTGCTACGGGAACACTGCCTGCTTTCGTAGCAGCGGCCAAAGGCCGCGTCCAGGGCGCAGACGCTACGGGGTGCCGGGGTGGGGGGTTGGGTAGGTTTTGTCCAGTTGCAGCGGGTGCGCGTAGGGGCTGTCCCACAGTTGGGCATGCAGTTGGCCTACGCGCGTGGCCATGGCCGGGTTGCGCATCACCACCTCCAGGTTGCGCGACTTGTCCATGTAGCCACCCAGCCAGTTGCTGGTGCCCACCCAGGCCACCTGGCCGTCGATTTCCATGGTCTTGCTGTGGGTCACCCGCGCGTAGGGAATGAAGCCCGTGGGCGCCTCGGGAATCGTGACGATGCGCACCTGCACGTTAGGCAGCACCGCCAGGCTTTTCAGATAGTCCAGCTCAGGCTCGGCGGTGTTCCAGTCGGACACCATCAGCTTCACCAGCACGCCGCGGGCTGCCGCAGCGCGCAGGGCGTTGTCGATGACCGGGTAATAAGGGCGGGTGTGGTCGGGGCCGTAGGACAGCGGCGCATAGTCCAGCAGTTGCACGCGTACCTCATGTTTGGCCTCGGCCAGCAGTTGTGGCAGCTCCTGCTCCGAGTCGCCCACACCGGGCGGGTTGAAGCGCGCCGGGCTGGCCACCAGGTAATTGCCAGTGCGTGGCGCAGGTGCGCCCTGGGCCGGCTGCGGCACCGGCTGGTGCTGGCTGAGGGCCTGCTCGGCGGCCCAGTCCTGGTTGAAGATGGCCTGCACCTGGGCGGCCATCTGCGGCTCGCTGATGAGCATGCCGGTCTCGTGGATGTGCTCCATGGAACGCCAGTCGAAATTCTGGCTGCCAACGAACGCCTGCGTGCCGTCCACCACCATGAACTTGGCGTGGATGATGCCATTGCCGGTCAGCTGCGCGTAGGGCAGCACGGCGAAGCTCAGGTTGGGGATGGCCCGCAGCCGCGCCAGGGTGGCCGGGTCGGAGAGCTTCTGGCCCTTGTCTTCCAGCAGGAAGCGGATCTTCACCCCGCGTTCGCCAGCGGCCTGCAGGTGCTTGATCACCTGCTCCATCACCGAGCCTGGGTGGTCGACGGCGTAGAACTGTTCGATGTCGATGCTGTGGCGGGCGTTGTCGAACAGCTGCATCCACACCGGCCCCGGCGCGCGCAGGTCGGGGGTTTGCAGGGTGGTGGCCAGCGGCACCGTGTGCACCAGCTCGAAGCCGGGAATGCTGAAATCGGCGCGTGCCGCCGGCAGTGCCAGCAACAGGGCAAGGGCCAACCATGGCCGTGGGGTATGGCGTGAACGCATCGGTGCTCCGCTGTCAGGGGGTGGGCAGGGGCGCCACGCTAACAGCGAAACATGACCGATCGGTTAAGCCTGCAACGCGGCAAAGCCGGCGCGGATCTTTTCCTCGGGCAGGTCGTCGGCGATGAACACCATCACGCTCTCGCGCGCCTCCCCCGGGGCCCACTCGGTGTCCCAGTCGAAGCCATACAGCTTGAGCACGCCCTGGAACACCAGGCGGCGGTCTTCGCCGGCAATGTTCAGCACGCCCTTGTAGCGCAGCAGCTGGCGGCCGTGGTCTTCCAGCAGCTGGTTCATGAAGTCGCTGAGGCGGTCGATGTCCAGTGGCTGGTCGGTGCGCAGCACCAGGCTGCTGATGCGATCCAGGCTGCCGGCGGCCACCACCGGGCGCAAATTGAGGCTGGCGTTGAGGTTGAAGCCGCGCACGTCCAGCAGCTCGGCCAGGTCGATCTCGCCGTGCTGCACCACGCGCACCGGGGCGCGGCGGTTGATACGGGTCAGGCGCTGGCTCAGGGCCTCGTAGGCCTGGGCACTGACCAGGTCGGTCTTGCTCACCAGCAGGCGGTCGGCAAAGCCCACCTGGGCCTGGGCGATGGTCTGCGCCAGGTGCACGTCGGCGTTGGCGGCGTCCACCAGGGTGATGATGCCGTCGAGGATGTAGCGCTCGCGCAGTTCCTCGTCGATGAAAAAGGTCTGCGCCACAGGCGCGGGGTCGGCCAGGCCGGTGCACTCGATCACCAGGCGGTCAAAGGCCAGCTCGCCGCTGTCCAGGCGTTCCAGCAGCAGGAACAGCGCCTTGGTCAGGTCGGTGTGGATGGTGCAGCAGACGCAGCCGTTGGCCAGGGTCATGACCTGCACCGGGGCGTCGCCCAGCAGCTGGGTGTCGATGCCGGCGTCGCTGAATTCGTTCTCGATGACGGCTATTTTCAGGCCGTGCTCGGCCTTGAGCAGGTGGCGCAGCAAGGTGGTCTTGCCGGCGCCCAGGAAGCCGCTGAGGATGGTGACGGGAATGGGGGAAGACAAATGCATACTCCAGAAGTGACCGTAGCCGCTGCCGCAGGCTGCGCTGGCCCTGATGTACCCTGGAGATCTCCAGTGGGGTACAGGGCCAGCGCAGCCTGCGGCAGCGGCTACGGGTTAGCGGTGGGTCAAATCAACAACACTTCGGCCCGCCCTTGCCGCCGTAGCGGGCCTCCTGGCGTTCGCGGAAGAACGCCTCGTAGTCCATCACCGGCTTGTCCGGGTGCTTGGCCTGCATGTGCGCTACGTAGTTGTCGTAGTCGGGCATGCCCACCATCAGGCGCGCGGCCTGCCCCAGGTATTTGCCCAGCCGGCTCAGGTCATTGAACATGTCTGCCTACCTCGTTCATCACGCGTCCGGGACCGCCTGGAAAGGCGATTCCTTGTCGGTGCGCTCGGTCTTGCCCCAGGCCGCGATACCGACCTTGATGGCATAGAACAGAATCGCGAACACCACGAACAGGAACAGCCCGGTCAGCGCCGCGTTGGTGTACGCGTTGAAGATCACGTGCTGCATCTGGTTGATGTCCTTGGCCGGGGCAACGATCTGCCCGGCGTCCAGCGCCGCGCTGTATTTCTTCGCCAGGGCCAGGAAACCAATGGCCGGGTTGGCGTCGAACAGCTTGATGAAGCCCGCGGTAGTGGTGCAGATCAGCAGCCACACAGCAGGAATCAGTGGCACCCAGATATAGCGCTGGCGCTTCATCTTGATCAGCACCACCACGCCCAGCATCAGCGCGATACCGGCCAGCATCTGGTTGGAGATACCGAACAGCGGCCACAGGGTATTGATGCCGCCCAGCGGGTCGACCACGCCTTGATACAGCAGGTAACCCCACAGCGCCACGCAACCGGCGGTGCCGATGATGTTGGCGGTCCACGACTCGGTGCGCTTCAGCGCCGGCACGAACGAGCCCAGCAGGTCCTGCAGCATGAAGCGCCCGGCACGGGTGCCGGCGTCCACCGCGGTGAGGATGAACAGCGCCTCGAACAGGATCGCGAAGTGGTACCAGAACGCCATGGTGTTCTCACCCGGCAGCACGTGGTGCAGGATCTGCGCGATACCCACGGCCAGGGTCGGCGCGCCACCGGCACGGGCCAGGATGGTGTTCTCGCCAATGTCGTGGGCCACGGCCGTCAGGGCGTCCGGGGTAATGGCAAAGCCCCAGTTGCTGACGGCGGTCGCCACCGCCACCACGTCAGTACCGACCACGGCGGGCGGGCTGTTCATGGCGAAATACACGCCTGGCTCGATCACCGAGGCCGCCACCATGGCCATGATCGCCACGAAGGATTCCATCAGCATGCCGCCGTAACCGATGTAGCGGGCGTTGGTTTCGTTATCCAGCAGCTTGGGCGTGGTGCCCGAGGCAATCAGCGCGTGGAAGCCCGACACCGCGCCACAGGCAATGGTAATGAACAGGAACGGGAACAGGCCGCCCTTCCACACCGGGCCGGTGCCGTCGATGAACTGGGTCAGCGCCGGCATTTTCAGCACCGGCGTGGTAATCAGGATGCCGATCGCCAAGGCAATGATGGTGCCGATCTTCAGGAAGGTCGACAGGTAGTCACGCGGCGCCAGCACCAGCCATACCGGCAGCACCGCCGACACCGCGCCGTAGCCGATCAGCATCCAGGTGATCTGGATGCCGGTGAAGCTGAAGATCTTGTTCCACGCCGGATCAGCGGCAATCTGGCCCCCCAGCCAGATCGAGCCCAGCAGCAGCAACACGCCGATGATCGAGATCTCGCCGATGCGGCCCGGGCGGATGTAGCGCATGTACACGCCCATGAACATCGCGATCGGGATGGTCGCCATCACCGTGAACATGCCCCATGGGCTGTCGGCCAGGGCCTTGACCACGATCAGCGCCAACACCGCGAGGATGATGATCATGATCAGGAAGCAACCGAACAGGGCGATGGTGCCGGGAATGCGGCCCATCTCCTCGCGCACCATGTCCCCCAGCGAGCGCCCGTTGCGCCGCGTGGACATGAACAGCACCAGGAAGTCCTGCACCGCGCCGGCCAGCACCACGCCGGCGATCAGCCACAGCGTGCCGGGCAGGTAGCCCATCTGCGCGGCCAGCACCGGGCCCACCAGCGGCCCTGCGCCAGCGATGGCGGCAAAGTGGTGACCAAAGAGAATGTGCTTGTTGGTCGGCACATAGTCCAGACCGTCGTTGTTGAGCACCGCCGGCGTGGCCCGACGCGGGTCGAGCTGCATCACGGTGTTGGCGATGAAGAGGCTGTAGTAACGATAGGCAACCAGATAGATAGCCACCGCCGCCACCACAATCCACAGTGCGTTGACCGCTTCGCCGCGGCGCAACGCCACGACGCCGAGGGCGCACGCTCCCAGTACTGCCACGATCAGCCATGGCAGATGGCGGAGCGGACTATTGTTGTTGTTCATTTTTTTTATTCCAACCAAGTGGATACGAAAGTCAGCCCTGCGAGTCTAGCGAGACTGAAGGGAAAGGCCACCCCTTACGTTGGTCTAGAGCGCTCTTTTACAGGACAACCATCATTTTTATCCGCCCTTGCCTGGCACTTGGCAAGCACCAGCGGACCAGTGAACACCGCGGCCAAACGCCGGTCGCAATAAGTAAGCCCCCGCACAGGAATGCCCCCATGCCCAAGGCCCCGTTTCCACCGCCGCTGCTGTACCTGACCTTCATCGCCGTGGCCATCGCCCTGAGCTACGCCCTGCCCCTGCCCGTGCCCGACACCGGCTGGACCCGCGCCACCGGCGTGGCCCTGATAGTGCTGGGCCAGGGCCTGTCGTTCTGGGCCATGCTGCGCTTCAAGCGCCAGGCCACCAGCCCCAGCAACTTCGAACAGCCGGACCAATTGCTGCAGCACGGCCCCTTCGCCGTGTCACGCAACCCGGTCAACCTGGGCGACACCCTGTCCTACGCCGGCATCGGCGTGCTGCTGAGCAGCCTGTGGCCATGGCTGCTGCTGCCCGCCCTGATCGCCATCATGAACCGCGCCGTCATCCGCCCGGATGAGGCGCAGCTGGAGCAACAGTTCGGCGACACCTATCGTCAGTATTGTCGACGGGTTCGAAGATGGCTTTGAGACACTAAGCTATAGTCAGGGGAATCGCAGAGGGCCGCAGCCATGACCGATACCCACGACGAGCGCCGCCGCTTCAAGCGCGTCGCCTTCGACGCCAAGACCCAGATCAGCCAGGGCGACCGCAACTGGTCGGTGAAACTCATCGACCTGTCCCTGCGCGGCGCCCTGATCCAGCGGCCCGACCACTGGGACGTCGACCCGCGCAAGCACTTCCAGATCAACATCCACCTCACCGACCTGATCGAAGTGCGCATGGACGCTGAGTTGCGCCATGAAGAGCACGGGCACCTGGGGTTCGCCTGCCTGCACATTGGCCTGGAGGATATCGGCCATTTGCGCCGCATCATCGAGTTGAACCTGGGGGATATGGAGGAGCTGGAGCGGGAGTTGGGGGCGTTGGTGGAGGTCTGAGGGGGAAACTGCTCTCGGGACTGTAGCCGCTGCCGCCAGGCTGCGCTGGCCAATTGCCTCACCATAGACTAAATCTTCGGCACCGGTTACATCAGCGCTCTCTGCGCCATGCACACCTACCTGCCGGCTGCCTGGAGCGGGAGAATGCCCGAAGCCACTGCACCCGTGCCGCTACACACCAGTCTCATCAAGCTTGCAAAGGACGAACGCACTATCTGAAGCGAAAACACTCAACTCAATGGAATCAAATGTGTTTTTATCAGTGCCTTGTAGTACAAATTCGCTGAGCGAGGCCTTCACATCGGAGCATATTTCCAAAAAATACTCATCACTTCCTACCACGCTCAACCCGCGATCAAATCCAACCTTGAAAATAGAAACCCAGAAAAACAAACACATCAAAGTTGAGCCAGGGCCGCCAGAGCAATCCATTTCATCGCTGGCAAAATGGAATGCTGCCAGACTGCTAAAGCTCCGCTCCGACATAGCGAATTCGTACAGCCCCTTCGCAACTTGCAACGCATCCAGGTACCCATCCCATTTTGTCATTGCTCATCTCTAGTAAATACATTCAGCTGAATGACTGGATTACGGACCATTTCTCGTGGATCTAGTGCGCTGGCGCGTTAACCGAGCCTGCGAACACCTCCAATAGATTCTTCGAAACGCTCATTCCAGCCATCCGAACAAAACCAGAAGCCTCCTACAAACCGTAGGGAAACCTTCCCAATGGATATCCCATCACCCAGCCCCCAAGGCAGGAAGTCCCATGAACAGCACCGCCCTCAACGACCTTAGCAAATTCCTCAGCTACGTCCTACGCCACGAGCCCCAAGCCATCGGCCTTACCCTGGACAGCGAAGGCTGGGCCGACCTCGACCAACTCATCCGCGGCGCAGCCACCCAGGGCCGCACCCTGAACCGAGACCAGATCCAAGCCGTAGTCGACACCAGCGACAAAAAACGCTTCGCCCTGTCCAGCGACGGCCAGCGCATACGCGCCGTGCAAGGCCACTCCACCACCAGCGTCAACCTGCAGCTAGAAGCACAAGAGCCACCGACCGTGCTCTACCATGGCACTGCCACCCGCTTTCTGGATTCCATCCGCGAACAAGGCCTGATCGCCGGCGCGCGCCACCACGTGCACCTGGCTGAAGACATCACTACGGCAGCGGCCGTGGGGCAGCGCTATGGCAAGCCTGTGGTGCTGCGCATCGAGACACAGGCGATGCAGCAGCAGGGCTTCACGTTCTTTCGAGCGGAGAATGGGGTGTGGTTGGTGGAACGCGTGCCTGCGCAATTTCTGAGGCTGGACACGGAGAAGGCAGAACCAAGCCAAGGCTGACGGGTTATGAAAATGCGCCGCCAGTTTCTGCGCGCATCCCCCACCCCAAGCAAGTTCTGTAGCCGCTGCCGCCAGGCTGCGCTGGCCAGCAGCCCCGCAGCCCATGCCAAGCGCGCACCTGCGCCTGGAACAATTAACGCGCTCCCCCTTCTTTGCGGCAAGTCTACCTCCCTCCCCCCCTCTCACCTTCTGTTTCTAAACGTTTTAGCCTCTTGCGCCCGCACCTCGCGACCACGATCATCGCTTGCCGAAATAATTATCGTGGGTACATTAACTGTGCGATTTCCGTACGATCCAGGAAAGTGCGCACGTAACCTGGCAGAGCGTGAAATATCGTTTGATAGCGCCCAGGAGTTCGACTGGTCAACTGCCCAGATGCGGCAGGATCTCAGGTTCGACTACGCCGAACCGCGTTACCAGGCAATTGGTTTTATCCACACACGCTTGCACGTGCTGATCTTCACACCGCGCGATAACACGGTGCACGTCATCAGCCTTCGCAAGGCAAACAAACGAGAAGTTCGAGGCTATGCACAAGCCCAGCAAATCTGACCAACCAGATGCAGTCAGCCCGGAATGGTCCGACGCCGCCTTCGCGCAGTGAAGTGCTTCCTGAGTTGTTTGGGGCGCTGCAAGCAAGCGAGATGCTGAAACCCAAGCGCGGCCGGCCGAAAGCCGAGGTGTGCAAAGAGCACGTGAACCTTCGGTTGGATGCCTCCGTGCTGGATGCTTTTCGCGCCTCGGGCCCCGGCTGGCAAACCAGGCTGAACGCTGCCCTGGCGGACTGGCTCACCCACCACTCGCCCGCCGACCTGGCGCGATAAACCGCTGATCCCATCCCCTGTAGCCGCTGCCGAAGGCTGCGCTGGCCAGCCGCCTCACCCCTCCACCACGGCATCCACTAGCGCCTGGGCGCTGGCTACCAGCTCAAGCACCGCCCACACCAGCGCGGTGTTGGGGTGGCCGCTGTCGGTGAGTTCGTAGGCGGTTTCATGGGCGCATTTGAGGATGTGGGAGGCGTGCACCAAGGCGTCCTCGGCGCTTATCCCAGCGGCAACCTGGAACATCGGCACACTCCGTCTATCTGGGGTGCCAAATGACTTTTTAACGGTGACCGAGCACGGCTTGTAGGTTTCCGGGAAAGAGCAGGGTTCGTTGTTGAGGTTCATGGGTAAAGCTCCTTAATGATGAGAGCCTCGATCTGTGCGGCCTGTCAAAACCGACCACTGCAATTGGCAGCGGGTGCCGCAGCATAGGACCGTGACCTCTTAGGTACAATCCAGAGTGGGCCGTCTAGTCAAAAATCGGAACGGTCCTACAGAATTGCCTTTCCCATCGTGTCCCAAGCTGAGCTTTGCGAAAAAGGCAAAATAATCCTGTTACAAAATCGCCCAGCCCTTGCCAGCCGCGGCCTGGACCCCATGTGCGCAAAAAGTTGCGCACTTTCCTTGGTGTTAAGATCCGCGCCCCGTGCAGGAAGCTCTGGATCCAACC
>NZ_JBWGIG010000047.1:0-47964 GCF_056312595.1 Pseudomonas sp. GYB4201
CATGATGACCGAACTCACCGCCCTGGTGTCACAGGCCCAGCGCTCGTCGGTGCAGGTGACCACCTCGGTGACAGAGATCGCCGCCACCTCCAAGCAGCAGCAGGCCACCGCCACCGAAACCGCTGCCGCAGGCTGCGCTGGCCGGAATGAACACCCGAAATCTTCAGCGAGGCTCAGGGCCAGCGCAGCCTGGCCGCAGCGGCTATGCGGGCCGCAGGCGCACCCCAACCACCCGCCACCGCAATTGCGTAGCCGCTGCCGCAGGCTGCGCTGGCCGGTATGAACAGCCGAAATCTCCAGCGAGGCACAGGGCCAGCGCAGCCTGGCGGCAGCGGCTACGCGGCGGGCGAATGCGCCCAAGGCCGCGTCCTGGCCCTCAAGCCCGCGGGCGAATGCCGTTCAGCACCAGTTGCCGCACGTTCACCAGCACCTCGTCGAAGAACACCGGGTCGGCCAGGGTCTTGCCGGTCACGGCGTGGACCTGGCTGGCGAAGTCGGCGTAGTGCTGGGTGGTGGCCCACAGCGAGAAGATCAGGTGGTGCGGGTCGATAGGCGCCAGGCGGCCGGCGTCGATCCAGGCCTGGATGACCTGCACCTTGCTGTCCACCAACTCGCGCAGCGGGTCCTGCAGCTCGCCGAGCAGCAGCGGCGCGCCCTGGACAATCTCCAGGCAGAACAGCCGTGACTCGGCGGGGTGGTCGCGGGACAGTTCCAGCTTGATGCGGATGTACTCACCAATCGCCTGCAGCGGGTCCTGCTCCACGCTGAAGCCGCGCAACGGCCGCAGCCACACGTCCAGCAACTGACGCAGCACGCTCAGGTACAGCTCGTCCTTGCTGGCAAAGTAGTACAGCAGGTTGGTCTTCGACACGTCGGCCATGCCGGCCACCTGGTCCAGGCTGGTGCCGTGCACGCCGAAGCGCGAGAACAGCTGCAAGGCGGCATCGAGGATGACCGCACGCTTGCCTTCCATCAGCCGGTGGCGGCGTTGCAAGGTGGACGCGCTGGGGGTACGGGCGGGCTTGGCGGGGGGCGACTTCTGCTTCACGTAAGGGACCTGTGGCCAACGAAACACCCCCGCACTTTACCCTGCCCGCGCCGCCAGGCAATGGCCAATAGCGCCCCATGGCCGTGCACGGCGCACCAACCAGGCGCTCTGCACCAGACCATTTGGTCCGTCACTAAATCTAACCCTTTGTTACATAACGCTAAAAGAATATTGGCCTGCTTCCTGCTAAATCCCTTGGGTACTCGACCCCAAGAGGCTCACATCATGGACGTAGGCATCTTCATCCCGATCGGCAACAACGGCTGGCTCATCTCCACCACGGCGCCGCAGTACAAGCCCACCTTCGAACTGAACAAGACCATCGTGCAGAAGGCCGAGCACTACGGCTTCGACTTCGCGCTGTCGATGATCAAGCTGCGCGGTTTCGGCGGCAAGACCGAGTTCTGGGAGCACAACCTCGAATCCTTCACCCTGATGGCCGGCCTGGCCGCGGTCACCAGCCGCATCCAGCTGTTCGCCACCGCCGCCACCCTGACCCTGCCGCCGGCCATCGTCGCGCGCATGGCCAGCACCATCGACTCCATCTCCGGCGGGCGTTTCGGCGTCAACCTGGTCACCGGCTGGCAGAAGCCCGAATACGAGCAGATGGGCCTGTGGCCCGGCGACGCGTTCTTCCACACCCGCTACGACTACCTGGGTGAATACGCCCAGGTGCTGCGCGAGCTGTGGGCTACCGGCAGCAGCGACTTCAAGGGCCAGTACTTCCAGATGGACGACTGCCGCGTCAGCCCCAAGCCCCAGGCCGCCATGAAGGTGATCTGCGCCGGCCAGAGCGACGCCGGCATGGCCTTCTCGTCGCAGTACGCCGACTACAACTTCTGCTTCGGCAAGGGCGTCAACACTCCTACCGCGTTTGCGCCCACGGCCGAACGGCTGATTCAGGCGAACGAAAAAAGCGGTCGCGAGGTGACCTCCTGCGTGCTGTTCATGATCATCGCCGCCGACACCGACGAAGCCGCCCGCGAGCGCTGGGAGCTGTACAAGGCCGGCGCCGACGAGGAAGCCATCGCCTGGCTGGCGGAAAAAGGCGCGGCCGACAAGAGCCCCGGCTCGAACATGCGGCAGATGGCCGACCCGACCTCGGCGGTGAACATCAACATGGGCACCCTGGTGGGCTCGTGGGCCAGCGTCGCGCGCATGCTCGACGAGGTGGCCAGCGTGCCCGGCACCCAGGGCGTGATGCTGACCTTCGATGACTTCGTGCAGGGCGTGGAAGACTTCGGCGAAAAAATCCAGCCGCTGATGACCTGCCGCCAACACATCAACCTGCTCAAGGAAACTGCCTGATGAACGCGCCTGCGCCGCTCAGCGGCTACGCCCTGCCCCTGGACCCGTTGCCCGCGCGCACCCTGCCCGCGCGCCCCGAGGCCCTGAACCTGAAAGCCAGCGAGACCGCCCTGGTGGTGGTGGACATGCAGAACGCCTACGCCAGCCTGGGCGGCTACCTGGACCTGGCCGGCTTCGACGTCAGCAGCACTGGCCCGGTGATCGCCAACATCCAGAAGGCCCTGGCCACCGCCCGCGCGGCCGGCATGCCGGTGGTGTTCTTCCAGAACGGCTGGGACGCCGACTACGTGGAAGCCGGCGGGCCCGGTTCGCCCAACTGGCACAAGTCCAACGCCCTGAAAACCATGCGCCAGCGCCCGGAACTGCAGGGCACGCTGCTGGCCAAGGGCGGCTGGGACTATGAACTGGTGGACGAACTCAAGCCCCAGCCCGGCGACATCCTGGTGCCCAAGACCCGCTACAGCGGCTTCTTCAACACCAATTTCGACAGCCTGATGCGCAGCCGCGGCATCCGCAACCTGGTGTTCACCGGCATTGCCACCAACGTCTGCGTCGAGTCGACCCTGCGCGACGGCTTCTTCCTCGAATACTTCGGCGTGGTGCTGGCCGACGCCACCCACCAGGCCGGCCCGGCGTTCGCCCAGCAGGCGGCGCTGTTCAACATCGAGACGTTCTTTGGCTGGGTGTCCAGCGTCGACGCCTTCTGCAGCACCTTCGCCACCGCTTGAGGAGCCCGAGCATGAGCAAGAAAGCCATTATCCCCGCCGGCACCGGCGTGCCCATCGCCCCCTTCGTGCCCGGCTCGCTGGCCGACGGCATCCTCTACGTGTCCGGCACCCTGCCCTTCGACAAGGACAACAACGTGGTGCACGTGGGCGACGCCGCCGCCCAGACCCGCCATGTGCTGGAGACCATCAAAGGCGTGGTGGAAACCGCCGGCGGCACGCTGGACGACGTCACCTTCAACATGATCATGCTGCGCGACTGGGCCGACTACGCCGCCATCAACGCGGTGTACGCCGAATACTTCGCCGGCGAGAAACCGGCGCGCTACTGCATCCAGTGCGGCCTGGTGAAGCCCGACGCTCTGATTGAAATCGCCAGCATCGCCCACGTCGGCTAAGGAACGCACATGTATTACGAACTGCTCGGCCGCACCGACCCGCACGCCCCCACCCTGGTGCTCAGCTCGGGCCTGGGCGGCTCCGCGCGCTTCTGGGCGCCGCAACTGCCGGTGCTCACCCAGGCCTACCGGGTGCTGGTGTACGACCACGCCGGCAGCGGCCGCAGCCCGGCCACGCTGCCCGAGGGCTACAGCATCGCCACCATGGCTGCCGAGTTGCTGGCGCTGCTGGACGAGCTGGACGTGCAGCGCTGCCACTTCATCGGCCACGCCTTGGGCGGGCTGGTGGGCCTGGAACTGGCGCTGCAACGCCCTGGGCTGTTGCAAAGCCAGGTGCTGATCAACGCCTGGAGCAGCCCCAACCCCCACAGCGCGCGCTGCTTTGCGGTGCGCAAGAACCTGCTGAACCACAGCGGCCCGGCCGCCTACGTGCAGGCCCAGGCGTTGTTCCTGTACCCCGCCGACTGGATCGCCGCCAACAGCGCGCAGCTGGCCGAGGACGACGCCCACGCGCTGGCGCACTTCCCCGACCCCGCCAACCTGCTCAAGCGCATCGCCGCGTTGCAGGCGTTCAACGTCGAGGCGCACCTGGGCGACATCAGCGTGCCCACCCTGCTGATCGCCAACCGCGACGACATGCTGGTGCCCTGGCAACGCTCGCAGCATTTGGCCGAAGGTTTGCCCAACGGCCAGCTCTACCTGCTCGACTATGGCGGCCACGCCTCCAGCGTCAGCGACAGCGCCACGTTCAACCGCGTTTTGCTCGACTACCTGGCTGAACAAGCCTGACTGGAGTGCCCATCATGCTCATGTCCGAAATCGTCGCCCCCCACGTGGCTGCCCAGGACTTCCGCCACGCCATGGCCGGCCTCGCCGCCGCGGTCAACGTCATCACCAGCGATGGCCCCCAGGGCCGCGCCGGCTTTACCGCCACCGCGGTGTGCAGCGTCACCGACAACCCGCCCACCCTGCTGGTGTGCCTGAACCGCAGCGCCTCGGTGCACCCGGTGTTCAGCGCCAACGGCGTGCTGTGCGTGAACACCCTGGGCAGCGACCAGCGCGAGCTGTCGAACCTGTTCGGCGGCAAGACCGCCATGAGTGAACGCTTCGCCGCCGGCGCCTGGAGCACCTGGGTCAGCGGCGCGCCGGTGCTGGATGGCGCGGCGGCCAGTTTCGACTGCCGCATCAGCCAGACGCTGAGCGTGGGCACCCACGACATTCTGTTCTGCGAAGTGATGGCCCTGCGTCGCGAAACCGACGCCGACGCACTGGTATATTTCGACCGCGCCTACCATGAGGTGCACCCGCACCACCCCCCAGCCTGATTTCACCTGAAAAAGGACTTCACATGCGTCATACCCTCTTCCCCTTGGCCACCCTGGCCCTGGGGGCCACCCTGAGCCTGGGCGCCGTGGCGGCGCCGCTGCAACCCAAGGTGATGCTGATCACCATGTTCGGCCCCGAGGCGCAGAACTGGATCGAGCGCCTGCACCTCACCGAGAAAGTGCCGGTGCCCGGCCTTGCTGCTGAATACCCCGACGTGCTCTGCAACCGCCAGCAGGTGTGCCTGATGACCACCGGCATGGGCCAGACCAACGCTGCCGCGTCCACCCTGGCACTGACGCTGTCCAGCCAGTTCGATTTGCGCCAGACCTATTTCCTGGTGGCCGGCATCGCCGGTATCAACCCCCGCGAAGGCACCCTGGGCACCGCCGCCTGGGCCCATTACCTGGTGGAGTTCGGCACCCAGTGGGAGCTGGATTCGCGCGACGTGCCCAAGGACTGGCCCACCGGCTACCTGGGCATCAACACCAAGGGCCCGAACGAAAAACCGCCGCTGGACTACAAGACCGAAGTGTTCGAACTGAACCCGGCGTTGCAGGCCAAGGCCTTTGCCCTGTCGCAGAAGGTGGTGCTGGGGGAAAGCAAGGAATCGGCGGCCTGGCGCCAGCACTATCCCTACGCCCCGGCCAACCAGCCGCCGGTGGTCACCCGTTGCGATACCCTGGCGGGCAACACCTGGTACTCGGGCACGCGCCTGAGCGAGCGCGCCGAGGCGTGGACCAAGTTGCTGACCGACAACAAGGGCACCTACTGCACCACCCAGCAGGAAGACAACTCCACCTACGAAGCGCTGCTGCGCGCCAGCCGCCTGGGCCGCGTGGACATCCAGCGGCTGGCGGTGCTGCGCGCCGGTTCCGACTTCGACCGGCCGTACCCAGGCTACAGCGAGGTGGACAACCTGCTCAAGTACGCCGACCAGGGCGGCTTCGTGCCGGCGCTGGACAACCTGTACCGGGCGGGCAATGCGCTGGTGCAGGACATTACCGGGCACTGGGCGCAGTGGCAGCATGGTGTGCCTTCCGCGCCGTAGCCGCTGCCGCCAGGCTGCGCTGGCCGGTGTGAACCCCCGGGATCTCCAGCGAGGCATAGGGCCAGCGCAGCCTTTGGCAGCGGCTACGCTGGCGGTGGGGTCAGGACAGGCGCCCACCCAACCGCTGCGCCACCCAATCGGCAATCCACGCCCCCGCATTGGCGGTGTTGTCCAGGCTGCTGTGGTGGATGCCGCCCTCGCGCGGGGTGAAAATCTTCAGCTCGCGGTCCGGGCTGGCCGTCAGCTGGTCAAACGACTGGTGCGCATACTCCAGCGGGATCTGCCGGTCGGCCTCGCCGTGGGTCACCAGGAACGGCACCTTGATGCGTTCCATCACGCCATTGAGGTGCACCTGCTCGGCGATGGCCATGAATTCGTCCATGTCCGCCGCGCCCCACACCCAGCGCACGTGCTCCCAATAATGCGGCACCGGCCGCTCGCCTTCGCGGGCCAGGCGGCGCTGCTGCATCTCGCCCCAATTGTGGTTGGCGCCCCACACCACGCCCAAGGCAAAACGCGGTTCGAAGGCCACCGCGCGCGGGCAGTAGTAGCCACCCAGGGACACGCCCAGCAGGCCGATGCGCTGCGGGTCGATGTCAGCGCGCCCTTGCAGGTAGTCCACCACCTTGCTGGCCCACACCTCGGTGTTGGCCACGGCGTTCATGCCGTGCAGGCGCAGCGCCTCGCCGGTACCGGGCTGGTCGAGAAACACGCTGGCGATGCCGCGCTTGGCCAGCAGTTGCGGGAACAACCCGGCGCGGTAAACCATCTCCTTGGTGCTGTCCAGGCCGTTGATGATCACCAGGCACGGCGCCGGGCCCTGCACGCCTTCAGCCGGGGTATAGAGACCGGCCAGGTGCGCGCCGTGGTAAGGAATTTCCACCCGTTGCAACGGCTCGCCGGCCAGCCGCGCGCCCTCGGCGAAGGTCTGCAGGAACTTGGCGTACAGCGCCTTGCGCGGCGCGTAGCCGTGGGCCTGCATGCGCTCGGCAGTGATGAAGTACACGGCGGCGCGGTTGAGTTTGTCGCCGGCGCTGAACAGCCGGCCGCACGCCTTGTCCTCCTGGGCCAGGGCCACCAGGTTGTCGCCACCCGCCTCCCAGGCCTTGAGGAACGCTTGGGTGCCGGCGTCGTCGCCCTGGCGCGCCACCTCCACCAGTGGCCGGCACATGGCCTCGATCTCGCCGATCTTGCCGCCCATCTCGATGGCCGCCGCCACCGCCAGGCTCCACACGTAATTGGTCTCGAAATACTGGAACATCGTGGTTTTCCTTGTTGTGATCAGCGGCGCATGGCCGGTTCGCTGCCCTGGTAGAAGGTCACGTCCCAGGGGATGTCGTCCTGCATGAACGCTGGCGGGTTGCCCATCCATTGCGCCGTGCCGAAGCGGAATTCCCACTCGCGCGGCACCCAGTTGTCGTCCAGGTAGTCGGTGTCGGCGCCGTACTCGGCCTCGCCGCCGGTGGGCGAGTTGAAGTAGCAGAAAATCGCCGAGGCAATGCGGTGCCGGCCAGTGCCGAGGAAGCCGTGCTGCCAGCCGCGGCGGGTCATGTAGTTGGAGCCCACCATCACCTCGTCGAAGTCTTCCACGCCAAAGCAGGTGTGGTGGAAGCGCGGCACGCCGCCAGCGCCCGGCGCCTTGTTGTTGAGCAGGAAGGTGTTGTGGTGCTCGTTGGCGCCGTCGGCGCGCAGGTAGGTGCCTACGCCCTTCTGGTGGTCGGACAGGCGGAAATTCAGGCGGTCGCGGAAGAAGGCGAAGCTGGCCCAGTAGTCGTCCACGGCGAACACCACGTGGTTGATGGTCTTGGGCCGCGCGCGGGTGCGCCACTTGCGGTGCTGGTTGAGGCGGTTGACGTTGCCGGCGGCGTTGATCGGGTCCGGCGCATACGTCACCTTCTTGCGCGTGAACACCCGCAGGCCCAGGGCCTGGCCGCAGTCGCTGAGAAAGTGCCAGGCGCCGTCGTCGCCCAGGCGCACTTCGCGGTCGCGGGCCAGGTCGTCCACCAGGCGGCGCAGGCTCTCGGCGTTGTCCACGCCCCAGATGGTTTCCTTGACGCCGAAGCCCTCGTAGCGCGAAGCCGGGATGGACGGGTGCTCCAGGGCGCGGACGATGATGGTCGAGCCCTCGTCAAGCCGGTAGACGGTTTCGTCGTGGGTGGCGCTCAGGCGCACAAGGCCAAAATCGTCGAAAAACTGCGAGGCCCGGGCCAGGTCCTCGACGCCGTACAACAGGGTGTCGATGCCGATGATCGCCATGTCAGGCCTCCTGGAATCGTGAGTTGCGGTGCATTGTTATTGTCCTTGTAGAACGCGTTTGCCCGGCCAGCGTACGAAGCCCGGCGCGCGGAAACCAATCGTTTGTGGGCATGGGATGCATCCATGGCGTGGATGCCTGCAACCACTCCCAACCACACCACAAATTGACTTCATAACCATTGTGGGAGCGGGCTCTGCCCGCGAAAGCCGCGCCGCGAATTGACAGGAAGAATGCGTCGCACTTTTCGCGGGCAGAGCCCGCTCCCACAGGGGACGTAGTGACCTTCCAGTAAAGTGATAACTACAGCAGGAAGCCGCCGTCGAGGTTGAAGACCTGGCCGGTCATGTAGCTGGACTCATCCGAGGCGATGAATGCCAGCACCCCGCACAAGTCTTCCGGCACGCCGTTGCGCTTGATCATCTGGCTGTCGCGTACCTGGTCGAACAGCTGCGCCGGCAACGCCGCGGCGCTGCCGGGGTGGCGGATCAGGCCCGGGGAGATGGCGTTGACGGTGACGCCGTGCTCGCCCAGTTCCACCGCCAGCGCGCGGGTCAGGCCGATGACGCCCATCTTCGCCGCGATGTAGGCCAGGAAGCCCTTCTGCGGCCGGCCGGTGTTGCTCGACGCCAGGTTGACGATGCGCCCCCAGCCGCGCTCGCGCATGCCCGGGGCGAACAGTTGGCTGAGCAGGAACGGCGCGTCCAGGGTCACCGCCTGGCAGTCGCTCCAGTCCAGCAGGCTGGTCTCGTCCAGCGACTTGAGCGGGATCCAGGCGGCGTTGTTGACCAGCACGTCGCAGCGGCCGAAGTGCTCCAGCACCTGGCGGCCCAGGTAGGCGATCTGCTCGGGTTGGCGCAGGTCGCAGTGAAAGCCCTGGGCGGTGCCGCCCTGGGCCTGGATGGCGCGCACCGTGGGGCCGGTGTCGACGCAATCGACCACGGCAATGTGCAGGCCGGCGGCAGCCAGGCGCAGGGCAAAGGCGTGGCCCAGGCCGCCAGCGGCGCCGGTGATCAGCGCCACGCGGGGTTGCAGGTGTTCAGTCATGGCAAAGCTCCTGGTCAGTGACGGGCGTTGAGGCCCAGCAGTTCGTCGAATTGGATGTGGAACAGCAGCCCGGCGGCGTAGCCGTCACGCGGGCTGACGGTGCTGTAGGGGTTGAGCCAGGTGCTGGCGCCCCAGGTGCGCAGCACGAACGGGCTGACCACGATGCTGTCGGTGAGCACGAAGTTGGCGTCCAGCGACACCCCGTATTCATTGCGGCCAGGGCTGTAGCTGCCGGCGCCGGAGGCTTCATGGGCTTCCTCGAGGAAGCGCTGTTCGCGGGTGGTCAATTGCGCCCAGTTGACGTTCACCGAGTAGCTGTCGAACGGCCGGCTGCGGAACGGCGCCGACAGGATCAGCCCGGCGTTGCCCTGGGTGCCGACGCCGTTGGCGGTGTCCTGGTCGACGGTGTGGGTCAGGCTGGCGAAGGCGGTCAGCGCGGTGGGGTTGAGGTCGTTGCCCTTCCCGCCGTCCTGGCGCCAGAAGGTCTTTTTCGCGCCCAGGTAGAAGCCGCTGACGCCCTTGCTGGTGCGCGCCGCCGCGGTGCTGTCCTGCACTTTCGAGGTGCCGTTGACGGTGTAGTACGGGTCGGTCTGCTCACCGTTGTTGTGAAAACCGAGAATTTCGTAAGTCTGCGGGTAGGCTTCCATGTGGTAGTCGGTGCGGTAGGCCAGGTTGGCCAGGTACACCGTGCTCAGGGTGCCGCCGCTGTCGCCGCTGCTGCGCTCCCAGCCGTTGGTGAACGGGTAGGCGTTGTTGCTGCGCCAGGCGCCCACCTGGGCGCGCAGGGCCGGGGTCAGGTCGTAGCCGATGCGCGCGCCCCAGTTGGCGTAGGGCGGCGGGTTGATACCGGCGGTGTCCTGCAAAATAGCGTTGACGCAGCCCAGCGGCACGTTGCACAGCGGCAGCGCGAAGTAGTTGCCGGCGTTGCTCTTGCCCACCTCGATGGCCAGCTTGTCACCCAGCAGTTTCTGCTCGTAGGTGAACAGGCTCAGGTGGCTGACCCGTGGAATGTACGGCCCCGGCTTGCCGGCGATGACGTCGCCGACCTGGGTGCCGTAGGCCAGGTTGCTGGTCCAGGGCACGTACAGCTGCTCGAAGTGAAGCGTGCCGCCAGGAATACCCACCAGCTTGTCGAGGTTGAAGTCGCCGCCGATGGCGAAGATGGTCAGCGCCTCGTGATTGCCGGTGCTCAACCCCGCGCTGGGGTTGCGCAGGTAGATTTCGGTCATCGACAGGTGCGGGCTGATGCCGTGGTCGCTCAGCCACTTGCCCTGCTCTTCCAGCAGCTTGCCGCTGGACGCCGGCACGTTGTTCTCGACGTTGAGCACCCGCGGGCCGATCTTCTGGTTGGGGTATTCAGTGGCCATGGTATCGGCCACCGGGCCTTGTACAGGTGCAGGCTCATCGGCCATTGCCGGGCCTGCCAGGGTAACTATCAGGGCACAGCCAAACGCCGCTCGATTGCTCATGTTCGGTCTCTTTTTGTTGTTTTCAGGATGAGGCTGTCCGCCCCGGCGCGCACGCGCGCCAGGGGTGTATCAAAGGTTCAGCGGGTCAGGCGTCTTCGAGGTTGACCGCGGCCAGTTGCAGGTCGCGTTGGGCCCGGCGCTTCACCAGGCTGGCGCCCAGCGCCGCCAGCACCACCAGCACGCACAGGCCGCCGGCCCAGCTGACGGTGGTGGCCAGGCTGCCGCTGGCCTTGCTGACTGCCACCACCAGCAAGGGGCTGAAGAACATGCCCAGGCAGTAGCTGCCGTACCACATGCCGGTGCCCAGGCCGCGGCGCTGCCAGGGCAGTTCGCGCATGTTCCAGATGGCCAGGGTGGGCAGCATCAGGCCACAGCCCAGGCCGTTGACCAGGGCCACGGCCATGATGCCTTGCCAGGTGTGCATGGCCGGGATGGCGATGAAGCTGGCGGCAATCAGGCCGAACGCCAGGGCCAGGCAGTGCGGGGTGCGCAGCCCCAGCCGGGCAAGCATGTGCACGCTGAGGGTGCCCAGCACGATCATCACGCTGCAGGCCGAGGCCACCAGGCCCGCAGTCTGCGGCGAGTGCTCGCCGATGTCGCCCAGCAGGTAGGCCATCTGGATCTGCAGAATCATGAACATCACCGCGCCAATGAAAGTGACCACGCAGATGCCCAGCAGCACCAGCGGCCGAAAGCGCACCAGCGGCCCGCGCTCCTCGGCGTCGGCCATGGCGGCGGCCTTGGGTTCCCACAGCAGCGCCTTGCTCACCAGCGCCAGCAGCAGCGGCACGGCGTACACCACGTAGGGCGCGCGCCAGCCGATCTCGCCCAGGGCGCCGCCGACCATGAAGAACAGGATGGCCGAGGACGAGGCGAAGGTGGTCTGCAGGGCCAGGTACTTCTGCCGCTGCGCGCCGCTGTAGTAGTCGCCGATGAGCATGGTGCTGACCGTCACCACCACCGATTCGACGCAGCCCAGGGCTACGCGGCTGACGATGATGGCGTACAGCGAGTCGAGGAACATCGGCAGCAGGCCGAAGATGCCATAGCCGACAATGGACGCCACCAGCAGGCGCTTGCGCCCGTAGCGGTCGGCGAGGATGCCGACCACCGGGCTGAGCAGCGCCACCAGCAGCCCCGGAATGGTCAGCGCCACCGGGATGAGGAATTCGACGTTGGGCACCGCGGCGAAGTGGGCCTGCATCTGCGGCAGGCTGGGTGCCACGACGATGGCTGCCATGGGCGACAGGCAGTTGATCAGCAACAGCAGGTACGTGGCGAACGTCGCCTTGGACTGGGTGACACGGCTGGGAGCGTTCATGGCCTCTCCGGATTGTTATTATTGAAAAGCACGCGTGTATCTGGATTTTGCACCCTGCGTAGCCGCTGCCGCCAGGCTGCGCTGGCCGGTGTGAACCCTGAAGATCTTCAGTGAAACACAGGGCCAGCGCAGCCTTCGGCAGCGGCTACGCAGTGGTCAGTGTTCGTTCGATCAATTCCTCCAAGGTGCCGTCATGGCGCAAGCCCAACGCCTCGGCCGCCTCGGCCTGCAACGGCGGGTAGCGGCCGAAATTCGCTTCCAGGGCTTCATTGGGTTCGTAGCTCACCAACGCCCGGCGGTCCTCGCCGAAACGCTGGCACAGCCCATGAATCAACTGCAACAGGCTCAAATGCAGCACCGGCAAGGCAAACACCCGCCGCGCCTGCAACGCAGCCGCCGGCACGCGGGCCGCATGCAGCAGGTTGTCCACACAGCGCGCCGCCGACATCCACCAGGCCTGCGCACCCGGCGACACCGGGCACACGAACGGCTGGCCAGCCTTGAGCTTCCAGAACACCTCGCTCATGAACGCCGACAACAGGCCCGAGGGCGCTGGCGGCCGGGCGACGATGCCGGGCAGGCGCAGGCTGATACCGTCGATCCAGCCACGGCGGCTGAAATCGTCGATCAGCAGTTCGCCCATCAATTTTTGCGTGGCATAGCTCAGCTGCGGGCGCAGCGGCGTGTGGTCGTCCACCGTCTCAAGCAACGGCGAGCCGTAGACGGCGATGGTGCTGGCGAACACCACCCGCGCCGGCGTGGCTTGGGCCTTCAACCCTTCCAGCAAGGCCAGGGTGGCATCCAGGTTCACGCGGCGGCCCAGGGCGTAATCGCGCTCGGCCAGGCCACCGGGCACGCTGGCCAGGTGGAAGGCCACGTCCACCGGGGTTTCCAGGGCGTGGGCCAACAGGCGGCTGTCGTCAATGCTGCCGGCCAGCGAACGCACCCGTGGGTCGTGAATCGGCGTATCGAACGTCAGGTCCAGCAGCGTCAGTTGGCTCCAGCCCGGCAACGCCGCCGGGTCGGCCAGCAGCCGTTGTACCAGGGTAGCGCCGACGAAGCCGTTGGCGCCGGTGATGAGTATGTGCATGGTTACACCTGCGCCGGTACGAAGCGGTGGTCGATGGCGCCGAACACGCTGGCGCCGTCCAGGCCGAAGATCTCGAAGCGCAGGCGGTCGCCGAACTTCAGGAACGGCGTCTTCGCCTCGCCTTGTTCGATGGTCTCAACCGCCCGGCGCTCGGCCAGGCACGCGGAGCCGGTGACGTTGTAGTCGCGGTTGGAGAAGGTGCCCGAGCCCAGCACCGTGCCGGCGCCCAGCTTGCGGGTGCGGGCCAGGTGCATCACCAGCTCGGGGAAGCTGAAGTCCATCTCGGCGCCGTTGGGCTCGCCAAAGCGCGCGCCGTTGCACTGCACGTGCATGGGCAGCTTCACCCGCCCTTCACTCCACGCCGGGCCGAGTTCATCGGGGGTGACCGCCACCGGCGCAAACACCGTGCTGGGCTTGGCCCGCAGCGGGCCAAAGCCGATGCTCACTTCCTTGAACAGGTGCGCGCGCAGGCTCACGTCGTTGAGCAACATCAACAGCTTGATATGGCCTGCCGCCTGGGCAGGCTGGATGCCCATGGGCACGTCATCCAGGACCACGGCGACCTCCCCTTCGAAATCGATCTGATGCTCTTCACCGGGTACCGGGTAGTCGTCGCAGGCGCCGAGGAAATCATCGCCGGCGCCCTGGTAGATAATAGGCACGCCGGGGTCTTTCTTGATGTCCAGATTGTACGCCCGCTCCATCAGCATGCCGTGGTTGAGGAACGACGAGGCGTCGGCCCATTGGTAAGCGCGTGGCAGCGGCGCCATGGCCTCGCGCGGCTCGAAATCGAATGCCTGGGTGGCGCGGCCGCCGTTCAGCGCGGCAGACAGCTGCTGCAACAGCGGCTCGCAGCGCGCCCAGTCTTCGATGGCGGCCTGCAGCGTGGCGGCAATGCCCGACGCCAGCACGGCGCGGCGCAGGTCACGGGATACCACGACCAGGCGGCCGTCGCGGCTGCCGTCCTTGAGGGTGGCCAGTTTCATAGGGGTGCTCCTTGGTCGGCCCACAGGGCCGGGTATTGGATGAGTTCCAGCAGGTTGCCGCTGTTGTCACGCAGGAAGCCCATGGGCGTGCCGTCGATGACGTTCTCGAAGACGATGTCGGCGCCCTTGGCGCGCAGCGCGGCGAAGGCGGCCGGGGCGTCCTGCACGGCGAAGCACAGGTGCTTGTGGCCGTGGGTCTGCAGGTCCAGGTGTGGCTCGCGGCGTTCGGCCGGCAAGGGCTTGGCCTGCGCCAGCTGGAACAGCTCCAGGCGGTAGTCGCCGCTGCGAATGAACGCGATGTGCGCCGGAATCTGCTCGATGAAGGCGCGGCTTTCCAGCTCGAAGCCGAGCATGTGCCGGTACCAGTCAATCGACTCGTCCAGGCTGGGCACGCTGATGCCGCCGTGGTGCGGTTTGATCGCAAACATGGGCGCCCTCCTCAGCTCAGCGGCCGGCCGCCATCCACAGGGATGACGGCGCCAGTGGTAAAGGTCAGTTGCGTGGCCAGGGCCAGCACCGCGCGCGCCACTTCCGCCGGCAGCGCCAGGCGCCCCAGGGGCGTGCGCGCAGCCTGCTCGTCGCGCCAGTCCAGGGCCAGGCCCTGGACGAACTCGGTGTCGGCCAGGCCCGGCGCCACCGACACCACCCGCACCTGGGGCGCCAGGGCGCGGGCCAGGGACTGGGTAAGGTTGTCGACCGCCGCCTTCGACGCACAGTAGGCGATGTTGCTGCCCATGGCCGTGCGCGCGGCGATGGAGCTGATGTTCACCACCAGGCCGTCACCGCTGGCCCTGAGCAGCGGCGCCAGGGCGCGTACGCAGGCAATGGGGCCGCGCACGTTGGTGGCCAGGATGCTGTCGATCAGCCCGTCGTCCAGGCCGTCGAGGTCGGCATGGGCAACGAAGCGCGTGGTGCCGGCGCAGTTGACCAGCAGGTCGCAGCGGCCGTAGTGCGCCTGCACCGTGGCTGCCAGGGCGTGTAACGCAGCGCTGTCGGTGACCGGCGCGGCCACCGCCAGGTGATCGTCGCCGGGCAGCGCGGCGACCAGCGCCTGGGCCGCCTCGGCGCTGCGGTTGTAGCCGGCCACCACCCGCGCGCCGGCCTGGGCCAGGGCGGCGCAGATCGCCCCGCCGAGCCCGCCGGTGGCGCCGGTGACCACCGCCACCTTGCCTTCCAGGGCCTGCATCACAGGGCCTGCTTCAGGCGGCGCACACGAATGTCGGCCTGTTCCTTGTGCCCGGAGAAATGCTCCAGGGCGCACAGCCGCGAGCACACCTCGCCGATGGCCACGCTGGCCTCATCGGTGAGCACGCGCTGGTAGGTGTGGGTCTTGATGAACTTGCCCACCCACAGCCCGCCGGTGTAGCGCCCGGCGCCCATGGTCGGCAGGGTGTGGTTGGTGCCGATCACCTTGTCGCCGTAGGAGACGTTGGTGCGGTGGCCCAGGAACAACCCGCCGTAGTTGGTCATGCGCGCCAGGAACCAGTCCGGGTCGCGGGTCATCACCTGCACGTGCTCGGAGCAGATGCGCTCGGATTCGGCGAGCATTTCCTCGTCGGTGTCACAGAGGATGATCTCGCCATAGTCGCGCCAGGCCACGCTGGCAATTGGCGCAGTGTCCAGGCGCGCCAGCACTTTCTCGATGGCGGCCGGCAGTTCCTCGGCGATGCGCGTGCTGGTGGTGACGCAGAACGCCGGCGACGTAGGCCCGTGCTCGGCCTGGCCCAGCAGGTCGACGGCCACCAGTTCGGCGTCCACCGTGTCGTCGCAGATCACCATGGTTTCGGTGGGGCCGGCGAACAGGTCGATGCCCACGCGGCCGTACAGCTGGCGCTTGGCTTCGGCCACGTAGGCGTTGCCGGGGCCGACGATCATGTCCACCGGGGCGATGTTTTCCGTACCCAGGGCCATGGCGGCCACGCCCTGCACACCGCCCATCACGTAGATCTCATCGGCGCCGGCCAGGGCCATGGCGGCGATGATCTCCGGCGACGGCTTGCCATCGAACGGCGGCGCGCAGGCAATCACACGCTTCACCCCGGCCACCTTGGCGGTCAGCACGCTCATGTGCGCCGAGGCCAGCAGCGGGTACTTGCCGCCGGGAATGTAGCAACCCACCGAGTTCACCGGGATGTTCTTGTGCCCCAGCACCACGCCGGGCAGGGTCTCCACTTCCACGTCGCGCATCGACAGCAGCTGGATCTGCGCGAAGCGGCGGATCTGCGCCTGGGCGAACTTGATGTCTTCGATGGCCTGGGGCGACAGGCTGTCGATGCAGCCCTGAATTTCCTCGGCGCTCAAACGCAGGCTGGTGGGGTTCCAGCGGTCGAATTTTTCCGAGTACTCACGCACCGCCGCTTCGCCGCGCTGTTCGATGGCCTGGATGATCTGCTCCACGGTGTCGCGCACCTGGGCGTTGAGTTCGGCCTTCTGCTGGGCCGGCTTGCCTTGCTTGAGATAACGAATCATGGTCGGTTCCTTGTTCTTGTAGAGAGTTATTCAGCGCCAGTGGATCAACGCCTGGCCGGCCACCGGGGCCTGGAAAAACGGGATGCGCGTGCCCTGCAGGCTGCCCAGGTACACGGTCTTCAGATCCGGCCCGCCGAAGGTCAGGCTGGCCAGCCACGGCGCCAGGGTGCCGTGGGCCGCCTGCATGATCTGCGGGGTCAGGGTCTTGGCGTGGTAGTGGCGGTTGAGCTCGGCAGTGGCGGCCGGGTTGCTGTCGTCCAGCAGGGTCAGCACCTCGCCGTCCGGGGTCAGGGCAATGAGCTTGTCGGTCATCACCAGGGTCACCCACAGGTTGCCGTAGCTGTCGAAGGCAAAGCCGTCGGGGAAGCCTTCCAGCTCGGCCGGGCCGAACACTTCGCGGTCGCTGAGCGAACCGTCGGCGTTCAGGCGCAGCCGCGAGATGCGGCGCACGTTGCTTTCCACCACGTACAGCCACTCTTCGTTGTCGTCGAAGCGGATCTCGTTGGTGCCGCCAAAGCCCTCGGCGACGATGCGAATGCCGTTGTCGTCGATCACGCCGATGTAGCCGTCCAGCACGCCGGAATTGATCGAGTCGGTCCAGGGCTGCATCGTGGTGGTCACGGTGAACCAGATACGGCCCTTGCTATCGCGCAGCGGGAAGTTGGTCTTGCCCAGGGGCTTGCCGTCCAGCTGGTCGAACAGCACCTTGATGTTGCCCTGGCGGTCGAGCTTTTCGATGCGGTCCAGGCCCCAGTTGCAAATGATGAAGTCGCCCTGGGCGGTCAGCGCCAGGCCGTTGGGCAGCGAGGCGCCCTGGGACTGCACGTAGCGCGACTCGAACGAGGCCTGCTGCGGCGCGGGCTGCTTGGGCGCCAGCAGGGTCTGCTGGCCGTTGACGGCGATGTGCATCACCCCGCCGCGGGCGTCGGCGGCCCACAGGCTACCGTCGGGCTGGGCGATGATGCATTCGGGGCGTTGCAGGTCGTGGCCGATGAAGCCGATGGCGTCGCGGTCGACCTGCCAGCCTTTGAGCGGGTTGGGTTTCATGCTGGGCACCTTGGTCAGATAGGTTGGGCAACGACGTTGATCATCTGCGCCATCAGGCCAGTGAAGTCGGCGTCGGCGCTGGGCCGTTGTTCCCATTCGCCGATCTGCACCGAGCCTTCGTTGATGAACTTGCAGCGCTCGAAACGCCGCGCCATGAAGCGCTCCAGCACCTCGGTAAGGCTCAGCCGCGGCAGGCCACACAGCTCGCCCAGCACCACCGCGTCTTCCACCGCCTGCGCCGCGCCCTGGCCCATGTGCGGGGTGGTGGCGTGGGCGGCGTCGCCAATCAGCAGCACCCGGCCGCGGTACCAAGGCGCGGGCATCAGCAGCGCTTCCAGGGGGCGGTACACCACCTGGCTGTCGTCGGTGATCTGCTCGCGCAGCTCGGGCACCAGGCCGCCGTAGCCTTCCAGGCGCTTGCGGAATTCGGCGGCCAGGGTGTCAGGGGCGAAGAACGGGTTGCCCGGTTCCTCGAACACCGACAGCACGTACAGGCTGTCTTCGGTCAGCGGCGTGTAGCCGGCCTTGCCGCCCGGCTTGCCTTCGAACATGTGCGACCACAACAAGTCCTTGGGCCGCGGCAGGTTGTAGCGCCACACGCCCTGGCCGGTGAAGCGCGGTGTGTACTGCTCGCCGAACACCGTGGTGCGTACTTTCGAATACACGCCGTCGGCGCCCACCAGCAGGTCGTACTCGCCGCTGCTGCCGTCGGTGAAGCGCACCGCCACCTTGTCCGCGCTTTGTTCGATGTCGCTGAAGGTCAGGCCCAGGCGCAAGGTGGCGCCGCTGGCGGCCACCGCGTCCAGCAGCACCTGGTGCAACGCCGGGCGGGTCAGGCCGAGGTTGGCCGGGTACTGCTTGCCGGCCAATTGCGCGCCGCTGAGCTCAGCCTTCACCTGGCCCTGCTGGTTGCAGATGCGCAGGCCCTTGTAGGGGAAACCGGCGGCCACGGCGGCGTCGGCGATGCCCAGCTGGGCCATGGCCCGGATGCAGTTGGCCTGTACCACGATGCCCACGTGGTAGACCTTGGCCTGGGGGCTGATCTCGACGATATCGACCTCCACCCCGGCGTTGCGCAGGGCAATGGCGGCGCCCAGCCCACCAATGCCTGCGCCTACGATCAGCACTTTTGCGATGTCGCTCATCAAGCGTTCCTCTTGCAACGATTCTTCTGGACGGCCACGCACGGGGAGGCCCGGCGCATGCCTGTGCAAACAGCGAAAGGGGGTCAGGTGTGGGGGGTATTCGGGGGAAGCGACATGGGGGTATCTCCGGCTTGTTCTTATTGTGTGCAGCGTTGGGGCTACCTTAAACAGCGGGCGGGTATGCCGGAAATTGTTTGTTTGGATGCGAGGCATTTGTGGGGTGGATGCTTGATCGCGGGTGCCTGCATCGCGGTGTGAGGGTTTTTCAACAGGCCGTCGCGCCGGCGTCTATGCGCAGATCTGTCGCCGTCACCCAGGCGGATTCATCGCTGGCCAGATACACCGCCGCCCAACCGATGTCTTCCGGCCGGCCGATACGCTGTGGCAGCAACTGATGGTCCAGCGCCGCCTGGCGAAACCCCGGGTCTGCCGCCAAATGCGCGCGGGTGGCACTGGTCTCGATCAACCCCGGTGAAATGCTGTTGGCGCGAATCCCGTGGGGCCCGCCTTCCATCGCCAGCTGCCGGGTCATGGCCAGCACCCCGCCCTTCCCCGCGCAATGGGCCAGGGCCGGCGAGCCCTTGAGGCTCATCCAGGCGTTGGCCGAGGCGAAGTTGATGATCGAACCGCCGCCGCGGGCCTTCAGCACCGGCCAGGCGGCCTGGCACAGCAGGAACACCAGGTCCAGCTCGCCGGTGAGGGTCCTGCGCCAGTGCTGCTGGTAGTCCATGTCTTCGATCCAGGCGAAGGCGCCGAAGGCCGCAGCGTTCACCACAATGTCGAAGCCTGCGTGCAGGCCGCAGGCGAACTCCACCAGGGCGGCGGCCTGGGCCGGGTCGGTGAGGTCGCAGGGGTCGAGGCTGTCGATGTGCAGCCCCTCGGCTGCGGCCAGAGCCACGGTGTGGCGGGCGGCGGCCGGGTCCAGCTCGGCGCCCACGACGCGCGCGCCCTGGCGGGCGAACATCAGCGCGCAGCACTGGCCGATGCCGCTGCCGATTCCGGTGACAATGGCGGTTTTTCCCAAGAGGCGCATGCGGTTTCCTTATGATTGCCAGTGAGGCCAATCACTATAAGAAGCCCTTCGCGCCTGCGGAAATTCGGCTTGGGCATGCCTGCCATGGGCTCGACGAATAACCCCGGCGCAGGTATAACGGCAACAAATGCCTGTGCCCACAACCATAAGAAAAACGGAGCAACGACCATGCGTTTCCATGGTTTGGACTTGAACCTGCTGGTGGTGCTGGACGTGCTGCTGGCCGAGCAGAACATCACCCGTGCCGGCGAGCGCCTGCACCTCAGCCAGCCTGCCACCAGCGCCGCCCTGGCGCGCCTGCGCAGCTATTTCGACGACGACCTGCTGGTGCAGATAGGCCGCAAGATGGTGCGCACGCCCATGGGCGAAACCCTGGCGCAGCCGGTGCGCGACCTGCTGATACAGATGCGCGCCACCCTGGAAAACCGCAGCCAGTTCCAGCCGCACCTGTCGAGCCGCACGTTCACCCTGATGGCCTCCGACTACGTGGGCATGGTGCTGATGCCCGAGGTCAGCCGGCGCTTGAATGCCATCGCCCCGCAGTGCGCCATCGAGCTGTTCTCGCCCACCGACGATGCGTCGCTGGAGATTGAACGCGGGCACGTGGACTTCCTGCTGCTGCCCGACACCCACATCCTCGAACAACACCCTTCGACGGCGCTGTTCAGCGACGAATTCGTCTGCGTGGTGTGCCGCGACCATGGCCCGCAGGCGCTGACCTTCGACGACTACAAGCACAACGGCCACGTGCTGGTGCGCTTCGGCACCGAACACCGCGCGCCCACGGTGGACGACTGGTTTTTGCGCAGCTTCGGCTTCGAGCGCAAGGTGGAAGTCACCACCCACACCTTCAACAGCGTGCCGCCCTACCTGATCGGCACCCCACGCATCGCCACCATGCACAAGCGCCTGGCCCAGCGCTGGGCGCAGTACCTGCCGCTGCGCATCCTGCCTACGCCGTGGGCGGCGCCGCAGATGACCATCAGTCTGCAGTGGAACAAGTACCAGCAGCATGACCCGGGCTTGGCGTGGTTGCGTAATCTGGTTATCGAGACGGCGGCGAACCTGGCGTAGCGCCACCGGTAGCAACGATGTTTACCCAGTCTTCAACCCGTAACCCGGGGACGCGATCAAACTCGCGCCGATTATTGGTAACAAGAATGAGCCCCTGCGACCGGGCATGGCCCGCGATCAATAGGTCATACGGGCCGATGGGGGTACCTGCGTTGGCGAGTTCGGCACGTAGTTGGCCGGAATGGGCGGCGGCAGGCTGGTCGTAATTGATGACTTCCAGCCTCGCTGCAAAGCTTTCCACGTCGGCCAGATTGCGCTCTGGGTGCGCTGACCTTTCCGCCCCGTAAATCAACTCCGTCAGCACCACGGTGCTAATGCACATCTGGCCGCTGTGACGCTTGAAGGTTTCACGCATATGCGCGGGGCGATTTTTCAACGTGAAAATGCAGATATTGGTATCGAGCATGAATTTCAGCATCAGAAACTTTCCCGCTCCTGCTGGCCAGGCTGGTCGCGCTCGGCCATGAAATCATCCGTCACGCCCTCCCCGTCGAACCAACTGTCCCACGACTCACCCGCTGGGGTGATGATTCGAGCGCGGCCAACCGCCACCACATCAACTCGCTTCACGTCGTCCGGCAGGGCAACCGCCTTTGGCAACCGAATGGCTTGGCTTCGATTACTCTGGAAAACCGCACCTTGATCCATGACTGACCTCCCGGGATATGGCGTATGTATATCCCACTATACGCGCCACACGGGATATGTCAATGGGATATACAGGCTGCCTGCACCCTGCGCTGTCGTATCACTCTGACTGCTGGCGGGCGTACACTCATGTCTTGCGACCACCTACTTTCCAAGGGAAACCGTAGATGACCACCCAAACCGAAACCGCGATTCTCGCCGGCGGCTGCTTCTGGGGCATGCAGGACCTGCTGCGCCGCTACCCCGGCGTGCTCGCCACGCGCGTGGGCTACACCGGCGGCGACGTGCCCAATGCCACGTACCGCAACCACGGCGACCACGCCGAAGCCATCGAGATCGTCTTCGACCCGGCGCGCATCAGCTACCGGCAGATTCTCGAATTCTTCTTCCAGATCCACGACCCCACCACCCCCAACCGCCAGGGCAATGACCGCGGGCCCAGCTACCGTTCGGCGATCTATTACCTCAACGAGCAGCAGCGTGACATTGCCGAGGACACCGAGGCCGATGTGAACGCTTCAGGGTTGTGGCCGGGGCGCGTGGTGACCGAGATCGAGCCGGCGGGGCCGTTCTGGGAGGCCGAGCCGGAGCATCAGGATTACCTGGAGCGGATTCCGAACGGGTATACCTGCCACTTCATTCGGCCGAGCTGGAAGTTGCCCAAGCGCGGTTAATGGCCAGGGCTCGGCGTCGCCTGTATCGCGGCCAAGGCCGGCTCCTACGCCGTCCGTGGTGGGTGGGGGGGGGGGGGGGGGGTGGGGCGGGTCGTACAGGTTCCATGCGCCTGGCGCGTAGCCGCTGCCGAAGGCTGCGCTGGCCGGTGTGAACCCTGAAGATTGCCAGCGAGGCGCAGGGCCAGCGCAGCCTGGCGGCAGCGGCTACGGTCAGGTGTGAGCCGTGGGGTGCGGCTGGGCCACCACCGCGTCCACCAGCGCCTTGGCGCTTTCCACCAGGTGCAGCACCGACCACAGCAGGCCGGAATGGCCAAGGCCGATGTCGGTGAGTTCGTAGGTGGTTTCGTAGGCGCCCTTGAGCAGCAGCGAGGCGTGGGCCAGGGCGTCTTCGGCCCGGGCGCCTTCGGGAATGCAGAACAGCGGCTGGTCGTCGCTGTCGCGGATGCCGAAGGGGTGGTTGTGGGTGGTGCGTGGGGTATCGGGTGTCAAATTGTCCATCTTTGGCTTCCATGTGGTTGCCCACACCCGCCGCTGCTAAACGGTGGGTGGCGGCTGTACGCGGGTTAGCAGACCGAGGAAACCAACGAACCCGGCGCATCCGAAGATGCCCCGCACACAGCCGCCATAGTGGCGGGCCATCGGACACACAAGATGCGTCAGCTGGCCGTGAACCGGCGCTTGTTCGTTGATTTCCTCCAGGTCTGCTAAAACCCGACCACTGCAATGGCAGCGGCGAACGGAGGGTAATGGCAGCCCTGGAACCGGAACAAGCGCAGAATCCGCGCGGGGTATTATTTCAGAAGCGTCCTACAAAAGCCCACGGCATAGCCGCCAAATCCTGACCATTACCCCCGTAGCAGCGGCCGCAGGCCGCGTCACCGGCGCCCCCTCCTTTCCTGGTACACCGCTGGACGCAGCCTGGCGGCAGCTGCTACGGGGTTGTGGTGAATGTTACGCGGTCGGGGTAGAACGCCACGTAGCCCTCGATACCGGCCACCGCCGGGTAGGGTTTTTCATAGCTCCACACCGCGTTTTCGCTGACCTGATCGCCCGCCACCAGGCTGAAATAACTGGCCTGGCCCTTGTACGGGCAATAACTGGAATGCGCCGTGCGCTGGAAGTGCATGGCGACGATATCCGCGCGCGGCAGGTAATACACCGGCGGGTAATGCGCCTCCTTGAGCGTCAGCGCGCGGGAGGTGCGGGCGATGGTGGTGCCGTGGAACTGCACCTCCAGCGTGCCGCCCACGGGGCTGACGGTGATGGGGTGGTCGGCGGATGGCTGTTTCATCGGGTGCCTCGACGCAAAATGGTCCAACCACAAGCGTAGCCGTTGCCACGGGTCAGGCTTGATCGTACGCCAGCCGCGCCGCCTCGATCGTCGGCGCCTGCTGTTCCAGCCACCCCACCAGCCCTTCCAACCGCGCCACCAGTTCCATCCCCAGCGGCGTCAACCGGTATTCCACCTGCGGCGGAATGGTCGGGATCACGGTGCGCTGCAGCATGCCGTCGCGCTCCAGCGCGCGCAGTTTCAGGGTGAGGATGCGCTGGGACAGTTCGCTGTCGGCCATGGCGTTGACCTCGCGCTGCAGTTCGGTGAAACGCAGCATGCCGTGGCGCAGTATCAGCAACAGCAGCGGGCTCCAGCGGTCGCCCAGGCGCGCCAGGGTTTCGCGGATGGGGCCCTGGGGGTCGTTGCCGTTGTGCTGCACGCGGGCGCGCAGTTGGTCCAGGGCCTGGCGTTGGGCGTCGTCGTTCACGGGGTATTCCTTGTTATTGGCCGGGGGGTACGCACATTCAGGTAACCCACCCACATAAAAGTGCGATCTTCCGCGCGCTGCACGCCTGCCCCATCATCGCCCCCACAGCCAATGAGCTGACTGACAAGAACAACAATGACGCGGAAGGTCCACATGAATCACTACGATGTCGTCGCCATCGGCGGCGGGCACAACGGGCTGGTAGCCGCGGCCTACCTGGCCAAGGCCGGCAAGAAGGTCCTGGTGCTGGAGCGCAAGGACTACGTGGGCGGTGGCGTGTCGACGCGCCAGCTTAACACGCCCGGTTTCTGGCATGACGAGCACTCAAGCGTGCACATCATGATCCAGGGCAACCCCATGATCACCCAGGACGAGCTGGGCCTGTTCAAGCACTTCGGGCTGAAATACAACTACTCCGACATCCCCCACGCCACGGTCTTCGAAGACGGCAGCGCGCTGATCACCTACCGCGACCTGGACAAGGCCTGCGAGTCGATTGCCAGCGTGTCGCCGCGCGACGCCGAGACCTACCGGCGCCTGGCGCTGAAAGCCATGGGCCTGTTGCCCATGTTCCTCTCCGGCTTCTACTCGCCGCCGCTGCCCATGGGCGCCATGGTCGCCATGCTCGACCAGAGCCTGGAGGGCCGCGAGCTGTTCGACGCCATGCAGCGCAGCACCCTGGATATCATCGACCACCTGTTCGAGCACGATAAGGTCAAGATCCACCTGCTGCGGGTGATCGCCGAGAACCTGCAGATGCCCGACGAGCTGGGCACCGGCATGGGCGTGTACGCCTTCGTCGGCATCATGCACAGCCACGGCGTGTCGCAGCCGGTGGGCGGCAGCGGCAAGCTGTCGGAGGCGCTGGCGCGCTGCATCGAACACTACGGCGGTGAGATTCGGGTCAACAGCGAGGTGCGCAAGGTGATCGTCAGCGACGGCCGCGCCGCCGGCGTGGAACTGAGCGATGGCGAGCGCATCCTGGCCCGCGACGCGGTGATTGGCGCCCTGCACCCCCACGTCATCAGCCGCTTCGTCGAGGGCCTGGACGCCGGCGTGGTGCAGCGGGCCGAACGCGCCAGCCTGGCGCCGTTCAGCCTGTTCGTCAGCCACTACGACCTGCACAACAAAGCCGAATTCCACGCCGGCCCCGACGTGGGCCGGGCGACCATGCTGACCATGATGAGCAGCGACCGCCTGGGCGACATGCTCGACGACTTCGACGAGCTGCGCCGCGGCCGTGTGTCCAGGCGCAGGCTGGTGGCCGGCGGCGACGAAAGCATCAACGACCCCACCCGCGTGCCTGCCGGCAAGGGCATGTTCCACGGCATGACCTTCGCCCCCTACAACCTGGCCGACGGCGGCGCGGCGCGCTGGGACGAGTACAAGGAAGAGTTCGGCGACCTGAGTTTGCAGGCGTACCGCAAGTTCGTGAAGAACCTGACGCCCGACAACATCATCGCTCGCACAGTCTGCTCGCCGCTGGACCTGGAGCGCAGCTCGCCCAACTCCATGGTCAAGGGCGACGTGCACGGCGTGGCGCCCTACTTCTACCAGAACTTCGCCCACCGCCCCACGCCCGACCTGGGCCGCCTGAGCGTGCCGGGGCTGGACAACCTGTACCTGGTGGGGCCGTTCATGCACCCCGGCGGCGGTGTGTTCGGCGCGGGGCGGGGCACGGCCATCAAGATGTTCGATGACCTGGGCATGGATTTCGAGCGAGTGACGAGGAACTGACCATGAAGATTTTTGGCAGCGATAACAGTGAGCTGATGGCCGTAAGCACCATCGAACGCAGCGGCAACGAGCTGGTGCTCAAGGGCAAGATTTTCGGGGCCATGCCGATGATCGCGAAGGTGCGCCCCGAGGAAGCGCGGGCGGCGTTGAAGTTGCTGGACTTCAGGACGGTGGTGTTTTTGTTGAGCCTGTTGTTCCGGCCGACGGTGAAGAAGCCACGCCGCTGACTCCCGTAGCAGCGGCCGCAGGCCGCGTCCAAGGCCCCCGCGTTGTGGGGGCAAGACGCAGCCTGCGGCAGCTGCTACGGGGTTTGCGGGGGGGTTACACCAAGCGTTGGCCCTGCACGGACGCCGCCAGCGCGTCCAGGCTGGCCAGCGCCTGGGCGTCCAGGCGCAGGGTCAGCGCCGCCAGGTTTTCCTGCAACCGCACCCGGCGCCGGGTGCCTGGAATGGGCACCACGGTCAGCCCATGCACCTGCGCCCGCTGGTGCACCCAGGCCAGCGCCACCTGCGCCGCCGTCACCCCCAACTGCCCGGCCAAGGCCGTGACCTGCGCCGCCAACTGGCGGTTGTGCTCACCGGCCGCGCCGCCGAACTGCGGCAGCAAACCGCGGATATCACTCTCGGCCCCCGTCAGCCCCGCCCCGGTCAGCATGCCCCGGCCCAGCGGCGCATACGGCACGAAGGCGATGCCCAGCTCCGCGGCCATGGGCACTACTTCGGCCTCCACGTCGCGGGCAAACAACGACCATTCGCTTTGCACCGCGGTGATGGGGTGAATGCTGTGGGCCTCCTGCAACTCTTGCGCCGTCACCTCGCTCAGGCCCAGGTAACGCACCTTGCCGGCAGTGACGAGGTCGGCCATGGCGCCCACCGATTCCGCCAGCGGCACGTCCTTGACGCGGCGGTGCATGTAGTACAGGTCCAGGGTCTCGATGTTCAGCCGGCGCAAGGTTTCGTCGATGGCGCGGCGGATGTACTCGGGGCGGTTGTCGAGGCTGAAATTCAGGCCCTCGCCGGGTGTGCGCACGAAGCCGAACTTGCTGGCGATCAGCACGTCGGCGCGGCGCGCACGAATGACCGGGCCAATGAAGCGTTCGTTGTCGCCGCTGCCGTACATGTCGGCGGTGTCGATCAGGCTGACGCCACGGTCCAGCGCCAGGTTCAACGTTGCCAACGACTCGTCGCGGTCGCTGGCGCCATAGAACTCGCTCATGCCCATGCAGCCCAAGCCCTGCACGCCCACCAGCGGGCCGTGGGCGCCCAGGCGGGTGGTGGCGATCGGGTCGTGTCCGTTCATTGCGTGGTGTCCTTTCAGTCAGTGAGCCGCCATGGTAAAAGTGCAATGATCATGCGACTAGACAGGACAATCGGCATGGCCTTGTGAGCAGGATGCAGCAATGAAACGTGATGAACTGAACGACCTGGCGGCCTTCGTCGCCGTGGCTGACGAGCACAGCTTCACCCGCGCCGCCGGGCGCCTGGGTATGTCGCCCTCGGCCCTGAGCCACGCCATTCGTGGCCTGGAAAGCCGCCTGGGGCTGCGCCTGCTGACCCGCACCACGCGCAGCGTGGCGCCCACCGAGGCCGGTGAGCGGCTGCTGAAAACCCTACGCCCTTCGTTCGCCGCCATCGCCACCGAACTGGGCGCCCTGGGCGAGCTGCGCGACACCCCGGCCGGCAGTGTGCGCATCACCACCGTGCACCAGGCGGCCGTGTCGATCCTGGGCCCCGCCCTGCCCGGCTTCCTGGCCCAATACCCGGACATCCGCGTGGAAATCAACGTGGACGAGCGTTTCACCGACATCGTCGAGCAGCGCTTCGACGCCGGCATCCGCTTTGGCGAGTCGGTGGAGAAGGACATGGTCGCGGTGCGCATCGGCCCCGACCTGCGCGGCGCGGTGGTGGCTGCCCCCGCCTACCTGGCGGCCCATGGCACGCCAAAGACGCCCCAGGCGCTGACGGCGCACCGCTGCATCAACTACCGCCTGGCCACCAGCCAGGCCCTGTACCAGTGGGAGTTCGCGCACAAGGACCGGCCCTTGCGGGTCAAGGTAGACGGCCCGTTGGTGTTCAACGACAACGAACTGATGGTGCAAGCGGCGGTGGCTGGCCTGGGCATCGCCTACGCGCTGGAGGAACAGGTGCAGGCGCACCTGGCCAGCGGTAGCCTGGTGCGCCTGTTGCAGCCCTGGTGCCCGGTGTTTCCGGGGTTCTACCTGTATTACCCCGGCCACCGCCAGACGCCGCCGGCGCTGGCGGCATTGGTGGAGGCCTTGCGTTACCGCGCGGCATAAGCGCTATGCTGGTTTCTTTTGCGGAGCCTGCCCATGAGTGACTTCGACACCCTGTGCACGCTGATGGCCGCCCAGCCCTTCGTGGTGCTGACCGGTGCAGGCATCAGCACACCCTCGGGCATTCCCGACTACCGTGACCGCGAGGGCGTGCGCCGCGGCCGCGCGCCCATGATGTTCCAGGAATTCCTCAGCGGCGCGGCCCTGCGCCAGCGCTACTGGGCACGGGCCATGCTCGGCTGGCCGAAGGTGCGCCAGGCCCGCGCCAATGTCGCCCACCAGGCGCTGGCGACGCTGCAGGGGCGCGGGTTGATCAGCGGCCTGATCACCCAGAACGTCGACGGCCTGCACGACCAGGCCGGCAGCACCGAGGTGGTGGAGCTGCACGGTAATTTGCACCGGGTGCTGTGCCTGGACTGCGGCCAGCGCCAGCGGCGCGATGACGTGCAGGTGGTGATGGAGGCCGAAAACCCGTACCTGGCTGGCGTCGATGCCACCCAGGCGCCGGACGGCGACACCCTGCTGGACCCGCGCTTCGAGGCGCGCTTCAAGGTGCCGGTGTGCCCCCATTGCCATGGCCAGCGGCTCAAGCCCGACGTGGTGTTTTTTGGCGAAAACGTGGCGGCGCCCACGGCCGAGCGGGCCATGGCCCTGGCCAGCGCGGCGCCGGGGTTGCTGGTGGTGGGCTCGTCGTTGATGGCCTATTCGGCGTTCCGCCTGTGCCGCGCGGTGGCCGAACGCGGCCGGCCAGTGGTGGCGATCAACCTGGGCAGGACCCGCGCCGATGATTTGTTGGCGATGAAGTTGGAAGTGGCTTGTGATGAGTGTTTGCCGCGGTTGGCGGCGGGCCTGGGGTAGAACCTGGGCGGGGTGGGACGCAGCCTTCGGCAGCTGCTACAGGGACGTGCGCCCCCCGCCGATCGCGATACAGGCAACGCGGTTTCCGTAGCAGCGGCCGCAGGCCGCGTCCAAGACGCCGCGCTGTACCCGACGCACCGCAGCGAATCCGGACGCAGCCTTCGGCAGCTGCTACGGGACGTGCGCAACCCGCCGACCGCGATGCAGGCAACGCGGTTTCCGTAGCAGCGGCCACAGGCCGCGTCCAAGGCGCCGCGCTGTACCCGACGCACCGCAGCGAATCCGAACGCAGCCTTCGGCAGCTGCTACGGGACGTGCGCAATCCGCCGACCGCGATGCAGTCCGTAGCAGCGGCCGCAGGCCGCGTCCAAGGCGCCGCGCTGTACCCGACGCACCGCAGCGAATCCGGACGCAGCCTTCGGCAGCTGCTACGGGACGTGCGCAACCCGCCGATCGCGATGCAGGCAACGCGGTTTCCGTAGCAGCGGCGGGGCGGCCATCCGCCGCCAGGCCGCGTCATTTGACGAACCGGGTTTCCTTGGACGGCCGGTAGCCGAAGTAGCCGCTGTAGCAGCGGCTGAAATGGCTGGGCGAGACGAAGCCGCAGGCCACCAGCACTTCCACCATCGACAGCTCGGTGTGCTGCAACAGGCGCCGCGCCTCGATGATGCGCACCTCCAGGTAATAACGCTGGGCCGTGGTGCCCAGCTGCTCCTTGAACAACCGCTCGATGTGCCGCCGCGAACGCCCGGCGTAGGCCGCCAGCTGGGCGAACTCCAGCGGCTCTTCGAGGTTGGCGCTCATCAGGTCGATGACCTGGCGCAGCGCCGGGCTCACCGAGACGTTCTTCGACGGGTTGAGGCGCCGGTAGCGTGATTCGCCAAACGCCAGAATGTCCTCGATGCCTTCGATCAGCGCCTTGTCGTGCAGGCCCTTGATCCACTCCAGGGTCATCTGGAACGCCCCCGCCGGGCTTGAGGCGGTGAGCCGGTCGCGGTCCAGCACGTAGGCTTCGCTGGTCACGTGGGACACCTTGGCAATTTCCGCCAGGGCCGGCCGGTGCTCGGGGTGGACCACGCAGCGGTAGCCGTTCAGCACCCCGGCGCGGCCCAGGAACCAGGCGCCGTTCCACAGCCCGGCCAGGGTCACCTCGCGGCTGGCGGCCGCGGTGATGAACGCGCTCAGGGCCGGGTCGGCCTTGAGCTCGGTGCGGTGGCCGCCGCACACCACCAGCAGGTCGAAGTCCGCAGGCGTCACGGCGCCCAGCAAGGCATCGGGGCGAATCACCAGGCCCAGGTCGCTGGTCACCTCCTCGCCCGCCAGGCCCAGGGTGGTGCTGGCGAACAGCCCGGGGCGCAGCAGGTTGGCGGTGACCAGGGTGTCCAGGGCCTGGGTGAAGGCCGGCAGCGAGAAGTGCTCCAGCAGCACGAAGCCCACGCGGGTCTGCCGCGCGCCCGCCGCCGGGGCTGCGGGGCTGGCGCCTGCCTGGCGGGTGGCGGCAACGGGGGAAGTACGGTGTGAAATCACGTTGTTCTCTTATTCGTGGCTGGCGCCTACAGCAATAGAAAGCCGTGGGCCAGGGGGTCGCGGTCATCGACGAAAATTGTATTGTGCCCGGTGATCCTTGCCCAGCCTCCAATGCTCGGGGCGATGCCATCAAAGGTTCCCACCTTGAGCAGCGCCTCCACCCTTCCTTCGAACAGCGTGCCAATCAGGCTCTCGTGCCAGTAGGTGTCACCGGCCTTGAGCCGGCCCTTGCCCACCAGCTGCGCCATGCGCGCCGAGGTGCCAGTACCGCCGGGCGAGCGGTCGATGGCCTTGTCACCGTAGAACACCGCGCAGCGGCCATCGGCCTTGGGGCTGCGCGGGGCGTCGCACAAGATGGCGTGGTGCACACCGTGGATGTGGCTGTGCAGCGGGTGCACCGGCTGGCACACCTGGGCCAGGGCCGTGCGCAGGCGCCGGCTGAGGCTGACGATGTCGCCGCTGCCCATGCCGTCCAGCCCCGGCCAGTTGGCCTGCGGCTCCACCACCGCGTAGAAGTTGCCGCCATAGGCAATGTCCACCACCAGCCGCCCTGCCCCCGGCACGTCCACTTCCACGTCGGCGGCGTGCAGGTAGCTGGGCACGTTGCGCAGGCGGATCGAATCGACCCCGCTGGGGCCCATCTGGTACTCGGCGTCCACCCGCCCGGCCGGGGTCTCGATGGCCAGCCGGCCCGGCTCGCGCGGGGTAACCAGGCCTTCTTCGATGACCACCGTGGCCAGGCCGATGGTGCCGGCGCCGCACATGGGCAGGCAGCCGCTGACCTCGATGAACAGCGCGGCGAAGTCGCAGTCCTCGCGCGCACTGGGGTAAATGATGGCGCCCGACATCACGTCATGGCCGCGCGGCTCGAACATCAGCGCGGTGCGCACCCAGTCATGGTCACGCACGAAAAGGTCGCGGCGCTCGGCCATGGGCAGCAGCGGCAGCAACGGCCCGCCGCCGGCCACCACGCGCACGGGGTTGCCGCAGGTGTGTGCGTCGATACAGAAAAAGCTGTGGCGCATGGTCGCCTCCTCAGGCCAGCTGGCGCGGTGAGTGGCGCTGCAGCGCGCCACGGGACAGGCGGTCGAGCAACAGCGCCACGGCGACAATGGCCAGGCCGGCGCGCAGGCCCAGGCCCATCTCCATGCGCGTCAGGCCGCGCGTGACTTCGGCGCCCAGGCCGCCGGCGCCCACCAGCCCGGCCAGCACCACCATGGCCAGGGACAACAGGATGCACTGGTTGAGCCCCACCAGCAGAGTCGGCGCGGCGGTGGGCAGTTCGATTTTCAACAGAATGTCGCGCGGCGAGGCGCCCGAGGCCTGGCCCAGCTCCAGCAGGTCCTTGGGCAGCTGCTTGAACGCCAGGGTGGTGAGCCGCAGCATTGGCGGAATGCCGTAGACGATGGTGGCGATGATTGCCGGCACGCGGCCCAGGCTGAACAGCATCACGGCGGGAATCAGGTACACCCACGGCGGCACGGTCTGCATGATGTTCAGCACCGGCGTGATCAGCGTGTCCACGCGCTTGACCCGCGCCGCCAGCACGCCTAGGGGGAAGGCCACGGCCACCGAGATGAGCACCGCCACCGAGACCAGGGCGATGGTCTGCAGGGACGCCAGCCACAGGCCGCTGATCAGGCAGAACAGCAGCATCAGCCCGGCGAACAGCGCCACCCGGCGGTTGGCGAAATACAGCGCCAGGGCCACGACGATGGCCACCAGCAGCAACGGCGGCGGCGCCAGCAACGTGCCCTGCACCGCGCCCAGGGTGGCCTCGATTACCTGGCTGATGACAACGAACAGCGGGTGCAGGTGGCTGTTGAGCCAGTCCACCACGGGCGCCAGGTACTCGCCGGGGGAGAAACGCAGATCGGCAATGCTCATTGGCCACCTCCGGCCTTGCTGTGGGCGAAACTCTGCGCCAGGCGGTCGAGAATCAGGGTAAGGATGACGATGGCGATGGCGGCGTTGATCGACTTGGCGATGTCCAGGGTGCGTATCGCGCCGTAGATGGACTCGCCCAGGCCGCCGGAGCCGACGATGCCGGCGATCACCACCATGCCGAAGGCCATCATCAGGCTCTGGTTGATGCCGGCCATGATGCTGGGCAGGGCGAACGGCAGGCGGATCTTGAAGAACATCTGCGTGGCGGTGACGCCGCTGGCGTCGCCCAGTTCGATGAACTCGCGCGGCGTCATGCGGATGCCCAGGGCGGTCAGGCGCAGCACCGGCGGCACGGCGACGATGAAGGTGGCCAGCAGCGCCGTGGCCGGGCCGTAGCCCAGCAGGGCGATGGCCGGCAGCAGGTAGATGTACGGCGGCAAAGTCTGCACCAGGTCCAGACAGGGGTCCACCAGCCGGTCCAGGCGCGGCGCCAGCCCGGCAGCCACGCCCAGGGGAATGCCCACCACCAGCGCCAGCACCGTGGCGGTCAGCACCAGCGCCAGGGTGCTGGTGGTTTCCGGCCACAGGCCGATCAGGTTGCAGCCCAGCAGCGCAACGAAGGCCAGGAGCGCAAAGCGCCGGCCCACCAGACGCCAGCCCAGCAGCGCGATCAACAGCGCAATCACGTAGCACGGCGGCCAGGCCACCAGCCACAGCACGGCCTGGAACAGGCTCTTGAGCCCGGCGTTGGCCAGGTCGAACCAGTCGGCGCCGTGGTCCGACAGCCATTGCAGGCCGGCGTCGACGCGGTCGTCGAAGGGTTGGGCGAAATCGGGCAAGGCAACGCTGGGCAGGCTCATTGGGCACGCTCCACCGCAGCCTCAGGCACGTCCTGGGTGAAGTCGTTGGGCAGGCCCTGCACGCCGCGCAGCAGGTCGCGCGGGGTGATGATGCCGACGATGGCGCCCTTGTCGGTGACGGCCAGGGCGTCGCGGTCCGAGGTCATGATCAGGCCGATCAGCTCGTCGATGTCGGCCTCGACCGTGGTTTTGCTCAGGCGCGACAGGTCGCTGCCCGGGTGCGCCGCGCTGTAGGCCGCCACCGGGGTCATCACCGAATGCGCCTTCACCAGGTGCAGGCGCGAAATGCCGGCGACGAACTCGGCGACGTAGTCATCGGCAGGGTTGAGGACAATGTCCTCGGCGGTGCCCACCTGGATGATCACGCCGTCTTTCATGATGGCGATGCGGTCGCCGATGCGGATGGCCTCGTCGAGGTCGTGGGTGATGAACACCGCCGACTTGCCCAAATCCTTGGTCAGCTGGCGGAACTCGTCCTGCAGCTGGCGGCGGATCAGCGGGTCGAGGGCGCTGAAAGGCTCGTCCATGAGGATGATTTCCGGGTCGGCGGTGATCGCCCGGGCCAGGCCCACGCGCTGCTGCATGCCGCCGGACAGTTCATTGGGGTAGCGCTGGGCCCAGTCGGTAAGGCCGACCTTGGCCAGCGCGCGCTCGGCCACCTGGTAGCGCTCGGCCTTGCCCACGCCCTGCACTTCCAGGCTGAAGGCGGTGTTTTCCAGCACCGTGCGGTTGGGCAGCAGCGCCACGCTCTGGAACACCATGCCGATGTGGCGGGCGCGCACCTGGCGCAGCTGGGTGGGGTTGAGGGTGGACAGGTCCTGGCCCTTCACCACCACCTTGCCGGCGCTGGGGGTAATCAGTTTGTTCAACAAGCGGATCAGCGTGGATTTGCCACTGCCGGACAGGCCCATGATGCAGAAGATCTCGCCCCGGCGCACCTGCAGGCTGACGTCGGAGACCCCGACCACACAGCTGAACTGTTGCAGCACCTGGGTCTTGCTCAGGCCCTTGTCCACCACCGCCTTCATGGCGGCAGGGGCGTTCTGGCCAAAGATTTTCCACAGGGACTGGCAATCGATCAGCACTTCATTGGCGTTTGCGTTGGACATTGTCATTTCGGAACCCGTCGAACCAGTTTTTCGCTGGTTTTTCTAATTAATCCAAGTTCGGCAGTGGCACAGCAGTGTCGAGGCTTATTGTTGTTTTACGTTTTCCCAGCGCTTGAGCAGTTCGCCGTGGCTGGCGGTCCAGCCCTGGATGGCCTGTTCCATGGTCTTGCCGTCCTTGACCTCGCCGTTGATGGCGGTGATGTCGGCCACGGGCACGAAGACGCTGGCCATCAGCTCACGGGCGTGGGGGTATTCAGCCGAGAAGCCCTTTTGGCCGACCCAGTAGTAGCCCTGGGGTGGGGGGAACACGCCTTTGGGGTCCTTGAGGAATTTGAGGTCGAACTTCTGCGCCATCCACGACGGCTCCCACACGGTGACGGCGATGGGTTCCTTGCGGTCCACGGCGGACTTCAGCGCCGCGGTCATGGCGGCGGTGCTGCCTTCCACCAGTTGCAGCTTGATGCCGTATTCGCTGACCGCCTTGGTGGCGTCGCTCATCAGGCCCGAACCGGGCTCGATGCCGATGATCTTGCCGCCCAGCTTGTCGGCGTTGTCGTTGAGTTGGTCCAGCGAATCGATGGGCACGTACTTGGGCACGGCGATGGCCTGGTACAGGCCGTGGGACACAGGTGAGAGTTTTTCCAGGCGGCTCTTGTTCTTGTTCCAGTAGTCATAGGCGGCGTAATCGATTTGCGACGCCAATACCTGAATATCACCTTTGCCCAAGGCGGCGTAGGCAATGCCCCACTCCGAGAACTCCACCACTTTCACGGTATAACCGGAGTCTTCCAACACTTTCTTGGTAATACCGGTAATAGGCGTCAAGTCCTCCCACGATAAAGTGCCCATGGTGATGGTCTTTTCCTCGGCGTGTACCGGCAACATCACCATACTTGCCAGGGTTGCCGCGCACAGTGCTTTCCACATTGTTTTCATGTTCGACCTCGTAGTACGCCATAAACAACACAGGTTGAGTTTGTCAAAGCCACACGCCATCGCTCCGCACACAGTTGTATGCGGCCGTTACTTGTAAACGCCTCCTCGAATTTCACGCAGCCGGGCGCCGTACGCCTGTGCGTTGTTGCACTTGAACTCACTGGGGCCGGTTAGACCGGGACCGACCTTCACGGGCTGTTTGCGTCAGCGGTGGCCGGCTTGTGGGGCCCAGACTGGCACGGCGTTGGGGATCGGTCAACGCCTTGTATTCACGATGTATACGACGAGAATACCTGAAATTTTTTTCGTTCCCAGGCCCAAAGCCTTGCGGTTCAAGGCGTTGCGCACATGGCTAGCAAAAGGCCTGGTCGTTAACGGGTAACAAGGCTGTCGTTTTCAGGACAGTGCAAGCGGCCTGCGGCAGCGCGCCACAGCCCCCTGGCGCGCCTCGAAATGGCCGCAAACGCCCGTGGCACAAGGGTTCCAGCGGAAAAAGCGACGGTTGCAGGCCCCTTCAAACGGACAGATTGGGGCCTCTGGACACCCCGATGAAACCTGCCCTATAGTGTGTCGACACGATGTATACACAAAGTATTCGTAACCCAATCGTGTGACACCGGTGTGAACAGCCACCGGGCTCAACCGATAACAATACCGGGGCGTTGAAATGGCAAAGGTCACCCATCTTCCAGCGGACGATTCCACCTGCGGCTGGTTCCACCTGGCACCGCCGCGCACGCCGCGGCCGGCCCATGCCGGGCACCGCTCGGCGCGCTGGGTGGTGGTCGGCGCAGGCTTCACCGGGCTGGCCGCGGCGCGGCAACTGGCCACGCACTTCCCCGACGAAGAGATCGTGCTGGTGGAGGCCCAACAGGTGGGCTACGGCAGCTCGGGCCGCAACGCCGGCTTTGCCATCGACCTGCCCCACGACATCGGCGCCGACGACTACATCGGTGACATCGCCACGGCGAAGATGAGCCTGGCGCTGAACCTGCAGGGCCAGTCGATTCTCAAGGCGCTGGTGAAGGAGCACGGCATCGACTGCCAGCTGCGCGAGTGCGGCAAATACCAGGCTGCCATCGAGCACCGCGGCATCGCCGTGCTGGACGCCTACCGCCGGGGCCTGGACAAGCTGGGCCAGTCCTACGAGGTGATCGCCGGGCAGGACCTGCCCGGGCACATCGGCACCGGCTTCTACCGCCAGGCGCTGTTCACCCCCGGCACCGCCCTGGTGCAGCCCGCCGCCCTGGTGAAAGGCCTGGCCGACAGCCTGCCGGGCAACGTCACCCTCTACGAACACACGCCCATCACCCAGGTGGAATACGGCGCCCAGACGCGCCTGGTGCATGCAGGCGGCAGCCTGCTGGCCGACAAGCTGGTGCTGACCAACAACGCCTTCGGCATGAGCTTCGGCTTCCTCAAGGGGCGCATGCTGCCGATCTTCACCTACGCCAGCCTGACCCGGCCGTTGACCGCCGCCGAGCAGGCGCGCCTGGGCGGCAAGCCGTACTGGGGGGTGATTCCCGCCGACCCGTTCGGCACCACCCTGCGCCGCACCGTGGACAACCGCCTGCTGGTGCGCAACAGCTTCAGCTTCAACCCCGATGGCGCCAGCCGGCAGAAGTACCTGCAGCTGTTCGCCAAACGCCACCGGGCGTCGTTCGCCAAGCGCTTCCCGATGCTGCCGGACGTGGGCTTCGAGTACACCTGGGGCGGTTCGCTGAGCCTGTCGCGCAACCACATGGCGCACTTTGGCCAACTGGCGCCCAACGTCTACGGGGCACTGTGCTGCAACGGCCTGGGCGTGACCCGCGGCACGGTCACCGGCACCCTGCTGGCCGACTGGCTGGCGGGCGAGCGCAGCCACCTCACCGACTTCCTGCTGGCCGCCCCCGGCCCCAGCCAGAACCCGCCGCAGCCGCTGCTGTCGGCCGGGGTGAACATGAACCTGGCCTGGGGCCAATACCGCGCCGGCCAGGAGAGCTGATCACGCTTGAGCCTGTTTCAACACTCTTGCACCCACAATAACAACAACGCCCCTTGTGGGAGCTGGTTTACCAGCGAGCTATCGAACAACTGCCAAAACTCGCTGGCAAGCCAGCTCCCGCAATGTACGCCCGGTGATGCAGTACCGGGCGATAGAGGAGAGACTCATGAAACCTTCAAACTGTTGCATTGAAGATGTTCCGCTCAATGCCTTTCACCGCAAACTGACCCTGCGCTCGGGCGGTGGTTCTTTTGTCGACGGTTATGTGCTGAGTATTATTGGCATTGCCATGTTGCAAATGTCCGCGGCGTTGCAACTTAGCGAGTTCTGGCAAGGCATGATTGCCGCGTCGGCATTAATCGGCGTGTTCTTTGGCGGCTTCTTCGGGGGTGTACTCACCGATCGCCTGGGCCGCAAGAAAGTTTATTTTATTGGCCCGCTGTTATTTATTGTCTGTTCCCTGGCGCAGCTGTGGGTGGAGTCGGCGCCCGCCCTGTTCCTGTGCCGCTTTGTGATTGGCCTGGCCGTGGGCATCGAGTACCCGGTGGCCACCGCGCTGCTGGTGGAGTTCCTGCCGCGCAAGTACCGCGGGCCGCGGCTGGCGGCGCTGACCATCCTGTGGTTTGCCGGCGCCGCGTTCGCCTACATCGTCGGCAACACCCTGATCAACCTGGGCGGTGATGACGCCTGGCGCTACGTACTGGCCAGCGCCGCCGCCATCGGCCTGGGCCTGTTGCTGCTGCGCCTGGGCACCCCGGAATCGCCGCGCTGGCTGTTGAGCAAGGGCCGCGCCGCCGAGGCCGAACAGGTCATCAAGGGCGTGTACGGCCCGCAGTTCAGCCTGGCCAACCTGCCGGAACAGGCCGAGCTTGCCTGCACCACGTTCTGGGGGCTGCTGATGAGCGGCTACGCCAAGCGCCTGGTGTTCGTCACGCTGTTCTGGTCGTGCTCGATCATCCCGGTGTTCGCCGTGTATGCCTTCGCGCCCAAGGTGCTGGAAGCCCTGCACCTGAAGGGCGACTGGGCGGCGTTCGGCTCCATCGCCATCACCCTGCTGTTCGTCATCGGCTGCATTTTCGCCAGCAAGCTGATCAACGTCATGGGCCGGCGCAGCATGCTCATCCACAGCTTCCTCTGGTCGGGCCTGGCGCTGTTGCTGCTGGGGCTGTTCCCCGACGGCAACGAGCTGCTGGTGCTGGCCCTGTTCGGCGCCTACGCGCTGTTCATCGGCGGCGCCCAGGTGCTGCAACTGGTGTATCCCAACGAGCTGTTCCCCACGGAAATCCGTGCCGTTGCCGTGGGCATCGGCACCTCGCTGTCGCGGGTTGGCGCGGCGGTGGGCACCTACCTGGTGCCCCTGTCGCTGCAAGGCATTGGCATCGGCCACACCATGTATGTGGCCGCCGCCGTGACCCTGGTGGGCCTTGTGGCCGCCTGGGCCATGGCCCCTGAAACCCGTTCCCTGAGCCTGCGCGACGCCGCGGCGCTCGGCAATTGAACCTGCTGCCCCTTATCTAGGAGAACCACGCATGACTTTCGAAGGCATCTACACCCCGGCCATCACCGCGCTGACCGCCGACGGCCAGATCGACCGCCACGCCTTTGCCGAGACCCTGGAATACCTGATCGAGGCCAAGGTGCACGGCATCATCATCGGCGGCTCCACCGGCGAGTATTACGCCCACACCGCCCAGGAGCGCCTGGACCTGGCCACCCACGCCAAGGCCGTGATCGGCACCCGCCTGCCGCTGGTGATTGGCACCGGCGCCATCCGCACCGAAGACTCGGTGGCCTACGCCCAGGCCGCGCGCGAGATCAAGGCCGACGCCATCCTGGTGGGTTCGCCGCCCTACGCCCTGCCCACCGAGCTTGAAAACGCCGCGCACCTGCAGGCCGTGGACCGCGCCGCGAACCTGCCGATCATGCTGTACAACTACCCGGCGCGCATGGGCGTGAGCATGGGCGCCGCCTACTTCGCCGCCATCAAGCAGGTGAAGAACGTGGTGGCCATCAAGGAAAGCTCCGGCGACCCGGCGCAGCTGCACTTCCTGGCGCGCAACTACCCCAACATCGCCCTGTCCTGCGGCTGGGACGACCAGGCCCTGGAGTTCTTCGCCTGGGGCGCGCGCAGCTGGGTGTGCGCCGGTTCCAACTTCATCCCGCGCGAGCACGTGGCGCTGTACGAGGCCTGCGTGGTGGAGAAGGACTTCGACAAGGGCCGCAGGATCATGTCGGCGTTCATGCCGCTGATGGATTTCCTCGAAAGCGGAAAGTTCGTGCAGTCGATCAAATACGGCTGCGAACTCAACGGCCAGAGCACCGGCGGCGTGCGCGCACCGCTGCAGGCCATGACGGCTGAAGAGAAGCAGGCGCTGAAGAACGTCATCACTGACCTCAAGCGCGAAGTGGCGCAGATCACCGGAGGTGCGCAATGAGCGCGTTGCTGAGCAAGGCCGAGTACGCGGCCATCGCTGAAACCCTGGTGCTGCCGACCCAGGCGTTCGTTGACGGCGCGCCCTACGCGTCGCGCTCGGGCAAGACCTTCGCCACCACCAACCCGGCTACCGATAAAGTGCTGGCGCACGTCGTGGCCTGTGACAGCAGCGACGTGGACCACGCCGTGGCGGTGGCCAAGGCCGCCTTCGAGGATGGCCGCTGGAGCAAGCTTTCGCCCGGCGCACGGAAGAAGGTGCTGTTGCGCTTCGCTGATCTGCTGGAGCAGCACGCCGACGAACTGGCCGTGATGGAAAGCCTGGACAGCGGCAAGCCGGTGCGCGAGTGCGCGCTGATCGACGTGCCGGAAACCATTCACATGATCCGCTGGCACGCCGAGCTGATCGACAAGATCTACGACAACACCGCCCCGGTGGGCAACGACGCCCTGACCCTGGTGGTGCGCGAGGCCATCGGTGTGGTCGGCCTGGTGCTGCCGTGGAACTTCCCGCTGCTGATGCTGGCGTGGAAAATCGGCCCGTCGCTGGCGGCCGGTTGCTCCATCGTGGTCAAGCCGGCCACCGAGACCACCCTCACCGCCCTGCGCGTGGCCGAGCTGGCCTTCGCGGCCGGCGTGCCGGCGGGCGTGTTCAACGTGCTGCCCGGCGGCGGCCAGGAAGTGGGCGAACCGCTGGGCCGGCACATGGACGTGGCCATGGTCAGCTTCACCGGTTCCACCGCCACCGGCCGCCGGTTCCTGCACTACGCGGCCGACTCCAACCTCAAGCGCATCGTGCTGGAGTGCGGCGGCAAGAACCCGGCCGTGGTCATGAGCGACGTCGAGGACCTGGACCTGGTGGCCAGCCACGTGGTGAACGGCGCGTTCTGGAACATGGGCGAGAACTGCTCGGCGTCCTCGCGGCTGATTGTCAACGAAGACATCAAGGATGATTTGCTCGAACGCATCGCCGTGCACCTGCGCGAATGGCAACTGGGCGACCCGCTGGACCCGGACAACCGCCTGGGCGCCATGGTCAGCAAGGCGCATTTCGACAAGGTGGCCTCCTACCTTGAACAGGCGCGCGTGGAAAAACTGCAGGTGCGCGTGGGCGGCCAGACCGAGCAAGGCGTGTACGTGCAGCCCACGGTGGTGGACGGCGTGCCGGCCGACAGCCGGCTGTTCCAGGAAGAGATCTTCGGGCCGGTGCTGGCGGTGACCACCTTCAAGACCATCGACCAGGCCATCGCCCTGGCCAACGACACCGTGTACGGCCTGGCGGCGTCGGTGTACACCGACAACCTGCGCAACGCCATCAAGCTGTCGCGGGAAATTCGCGCCGGCATCGTCACCGTCAACTGCTTCGGCGAAGGCGATGCCTCCACGCCGTTTGGCGGCTACAAGGAGTCGGGGTTCGGCGGGCGCGACAAATCGGTGTGGGCGCACGACCAGTACACCGAGATCAAGACCATCTGGATCGACGTGTCCGAGCGCTGATTCCAGACGCGGCCTGCGGCCGCTGCTACAGGGACGCGCGCACCCCGCCGATCGCGTCGTCTGCATCGCGGTTCCCGTAGCAGCGGCCGGAGGCCGCGTCAGGGGCGTCAGGGAATGACGCTGGGCGGCGGCGCGGCGCGGGTGTGGCGCACGGTCCAGGTGATGTGTTCCTGGTGGGTGATGACCGTGCGCACCAGCACCACCCGCGCCGGCGCGGCGGCGGCCGTGCGCTGGCGGGCGGCGGCGGCCGGGTCGTTGCCGCTGGCGGGCGGCACGAAGGTGCTCTCGCCCGCGCCCGGCGCGCAGGGCGTGGCGGCGAAGGCCACCGCGCCATCGGGAGCAACGCATTTATAGGCGGTCGCAAACGCCGAGGGCGCAGCCAGCGCCAGCAGTACGATCAACGCTTTTCTCATCACCGCACTTCCCTGTCTGCCCAGTGGCGGCGCAATGCTATCAAGCAGTCAAGTGCTTGTCTCGTGAATCAACGACGCCTCGTGCAGCACCGACGGCTCGACGTCATGAATGCCCTGCCGGCGCGCCTTCAACGGCCCGCCGGCGCGGCCATTGAACACCGCGGCTATCTCGGCCAGGATGGCCATGGCCACGCTTTCCGGGTTGTCGCCGCCCAGGTCCAGGCCCATGGGGTAATGCAGGCGGTCCAGCGCGGGCAGGTGCGCAGCGTCCATGTCCGCCAGCAGCCGCTCGGTGCGGTCCCGTGGGCCCAGCTGGCCGATGTACGCCGCGCCGCTGCCCAACGCCGCCTGTAACCAGTGGAAATCCTGGGTGAGGCTGTGGGTCATGACGGCCACGGCGGCGCCGTTCAACTGCACGCTGGCCGGCAACGGCTCGCGGGCCTGGGCGCACAGCACCGCCTGGGCCTGGGGGAAACGCTCGGGACGGGCGAAATGCGAACGGCCGTCCACCACCGTGACCTTCCAGCCCAGCAGGTCGGCCATGCGCACCAGCGGCTGCACGTCGTGGCCGGCGCCGAATACCACCAGCCGGCGCGCCGGGGCCAGGTATTCCAGGAACACCTCGACTTCACCCCACTCGCCACGGTAACGGCGCAGCGCCGATTTGCCCTGCTGCAACACGCATGCAAGCCCCTGCTGCACCTGATCATTCAACGCCTGTGGCCAACCTTCGCTGCCCAGAACGCTGCGCGCGCCGACCGGCAACGGCCCGTCGCTGGCGATCACCGTGGCCAGGGCGCAGGCCTCGCCACGGTCGCGCACCCGGCGCAGGGTGCGCATCAGCAGCGAGTCGTGCTGCACGCGCTCCATCAACACGAACACCGTGCCGTTGCAGCCCAGGCCGAAACTGAACGCGGCCTCGTCCAGCGGGTCGTCTTCATCGGCTGCCGTGCTGTAGGCCACCACCTTGGGCCCCTGCTCGCTCAGCCACCAGGCCTTGCGCGCTACCTCGTTTTCCAGGCAGCCGCCGCTGACCGTGCCGCGCGGGTCGCCCACCTGGGGGATGAGCATGCGCGCGCCCGGCCGGCGGTAGGCCGAGCCCTGGACCTTGACGACGGTGGCCAACACCGCCTCGGCGCCGTCATCCAGGGCGCCCAGCAGCTCATCAATGCAGTGCACTGGCACGGCTCCGGGCCACTTGCTGGGCGGTGATGCGGGCATCGGTTTCGCCAAAGCGGCGCAAGACAAAGGTACTCACGGCGGCCAACTCCTGGTTGCTGTAGGCCTGGGCAAAATCAGGCATCTTCTGTTGCGACCCGAACGTGAACGGATAGTGCCCGGCCAGCAGCACGGCAACGACGTTGGTGCCCGCCGGATCGTTCAGCGACTTGAGCCCGGTGAGGGTCGCAACGCCAGTCTGGTTGCCCTGCCCGTCCAGGCGGTGGCAGCCGGCGCAGGCGTCGACGAACACCTTGCGGCCCAGGCCATCGCCCGGCGGCAGCGGCCCGTCGTTGACCGCCACCGCCGGCCGCGCGATGCCCTCGGCACGGGCCGGCGAGCCCTGCAGGTACACCGCCACCGCCTTGATGTCATCCGGGGTGAGGAAGCGCAGGCTGTGCTCCACCACGTCGCTCATCGGCCCGCCGGCCATGGCGTAGCCGGGCGCCTCGCCGGTGGCCAGGTAGCGGGTCAGCACGTCCTGGGGCCAACCGCCCACGCCATAGCGCTTGTCGGCGCTGATGTTGTAGGCCTGCCAGTTGCCGATGGTGGCGCCGGCCAGGGACTTGCTGGTGTCCACCGCCTGGGCCAGGTTGCGCGGCGAATGGCACTCGCCGCAGTGGCCGGGGCCCTGCACCAGGTAGGCGCCGCGGTTCCACTCGGCGGACTGCGCAGGGTCCGGCGTGAAGCGCTTGTCGTCGGCGAACACCATGTTCCACAGGGCCATGCCCCAGCGCTGGTTGAACGGGAAGCCGATGCTGTTTTCCTTCGGCGGCTGGTTCACCGCCGGCAGGCTGGTGAGGTACGCCTTGATCGCCAGGATGTCCTCGCGCGGCATCAGCGTGTACGAGGTGTAGGGGAACGCCGGGTAATAGTGCTTGCCGTCCTTGCCCACGCCTTTCTGCAGGGCGCTGACGAAGTCGTCGTCGCTCCAGCTGCCGATGCCGGTGGTGGCGTCGGCGGTAATGTTGGGCGAGTACAGGGTACCGAACGGCAGCTGGAACGCCAGGCCGCCGGTGAACGGCTTGCCGCCGGGCGTGGTGTGGCAGGCCTCGCAGTCGGCGGCACGGGTCAGGTATTCGCCCTTGGCGATCAACTGCGGGTCGGCGGCCTGGGCGTTGGCGCCCAGCACAGCCAGGGTGGCTGCCAGGGCTACTTTGATAAACGTCATGTCAGCCATCCTCAAACGGTGTAATAGCCGGAACGGCTCAGGGGCAAGCGGCGCACGCGGGCGTTGGAGGCTGCGTGCAAGGCGTTGACCAGGGCCGCCGCCACCGGCACCGCGCCGGTCTCGCCGACGCCACCGGGGCTTTCCAGGCTGGGCATCAGGTGCACTTCAACCGGCGGCGCGTCGCTCATGCGGATCTGCCGGTAGGCGTTGAAGTTGTTCTGCTGTACCCGGCCGTTTTCCACCAGGATCTCGTTGAACAGCGCCGCCGACAGGCCGAACAGCGTGCCGCCCTCCACCTGCGAGGTCACCGAGGTGGGGTTGTTGACGAAGCCGCAGTCGATCACCGACACCAGGCGCTTGATCTTGATGGCGCGCTCGCCCTGCATTTCCAGCTCGACCACGGTGGCGATGAAGCTGCCGAACACTGCGGTCACGGCAATGCCGCGGCCCTGGCCCTTGGGCAACGGCGTGTGCCAGTCGCTCAGCTCGGCGGCGCGCTTGAGCACCGCCAGCGCCCGCGGCTGTGCGCTGATCAGCCCGGCGCGGTAGGCCACCGGGTCGGCCTTGGCGCGGTGCGCCAGCTCGTCCACGAACGACTCCAGCACATAGGTGCTGCGCAACGGCCCCACGCCGCGCCACCAGGACACGGGGATGGTTTTCGGGTCTTCGCGGATATAGCGCACCTGCAGGTGCGGCAGCTGGTAGATGGGCTCGATGGCCACCTCCACCGCGTCGGCGTCGACGCCGCTGGGCGGCAACGCGCCGACGAAGGCGGCGATTACCGAGGCGCCGGCAATGCGGTGGTCCCAGCCCTGGGGCCGGCCGTCGTCGTCCAGCGCGGCGTTGATGCGGTCGACGTAGTGCGGGCGGTAGAGGTCGTGGGTCATGTCCTCTTCACGGCTCCACACCAGCTTGATCGGGTAGTCGACCTGGCGGGCGATGTCCACGGCCTGGAAGATGAAGTCCGACTCCAGCCGGCGGCCAAAGGCGCCGCCGATCAGCTGGTTGTGAATGATGACCTTGTCCTGCGGCAGGCCGCTGATTTTCGCCGCGCCCATCTGCGCGAACACCGGCGCCTGGGTGCCCACCCACAGCTCGCAGGCGTCGGCGCGCACGTGGGCCACGCAGCCCATGGGCTCCAGCGGCGAGTGCGAGAGGAACGGCTGCTGGTACACCGCCTCGAAGCGGCTGCTGGCCGCGCCCAGGGCCTGGGCGATGTCGCCGCTGGTGTGGGCGACCACGCCGTCGCGGCCGCTGGCGTCCAGCAAGGCCTTGTCCAGCAGCGCCGAATGGCCTTCGCCGTTAGGGCCGTAGTCCCAGTCGATGCGCAGGGCCTTGAGGCCTTGCTGGCAGGCCCAGAAGTGGTCGCCGATAACGGCCACGGCGTTGCTGAGCTTGATGATGTCGTGCACGCCAGGCACCTTGCGCGCGTCGCCTTCGTCCAGCGCTTTCAGCGTGCCGCCGTGCACCGGGCAGGTCAGGGTCGAGGCGATGCGCATGCCCGGCACCTGCAGGTCGATGGTGAACTGCGCCTTGCCGGTGACCTTGTCGGGGGTGTCGAGGCGCCGGGCCGGGGTGCCCAGCAGCTTGAAGTCGCCGATGGCCTTGAGCGGCACGTCGGTGGGCAGCGGCAGTTGCGCGGCGGCGTTGGCCAGCTCGCCGTAGCCGGCCACCTGGCCTTGCGGGCCGTGGATCTGGCCGTGTTCGGCGCGGCACTGGCTGGGGGCGACCTTCCAGCGAATGGCGGCGGCCTGGGTCAGCAGGATGCGCGCGGTGGCGCCGGCCTTGCGCAGCGGCTCCCAGGTGTAGCGCGTGGACGACGAGCCACCGGTGGCCTGGAACTGCAGGATGGTGTCGGTGTACAGCGCGCCATTGGGTGGCGCTTCCTGGATCTGCACCTGGTCCAGGCCCACTTCCAGCTCTTCGGCGACCATCATCGCGATGCCGGTCTGGGCGCCCTGGCCCATCTCGATCTTTGGCGAGATGACGCGCACGCGGCCGTCCTCGCCGATTTGCACGAAAGCGCCGAAGCCTTCGAACTGGGTGGCACCGGGGCGCCCGGGCGCCACCGCTTCAGCCGCGGCGGAGCGGGCCACCAGCGGTGGCAGCCAGGTGCTGAGCACCAGGCCGCCCAGGGTCAGCGCGCTGCCCTTGAGCAGGCCACGGCGCGACAGGTCGGGGCCGGGGAATTTTGCAGAGTTCATGGGGTTACCCTCAGGCCTGGCTGACGCTTCTGATCGCGGCACGAATGCGCGTGTAGGTGGCGCAGCGGCACAGGTTGCCGCTCATCGCCGTGACAATCTGCTCGTCGTCCGCCTTGGGGTGGTTGTGCAGCAACGCCGCCGCGGCCATGATCTGCCCCGGCTGGCAGTAGCCGCACTGCACCACTTCGTGCTCAAGCCAGGCCTGCTGCAACTGCGCGCCCACCGGCGTCTCGCCGACGCCCTCGATGGTGGTGATGGCGTGGCCTTGCACCGCGCTCACCGGCAGCACGCAGGAGCGCACCGCCTGGCCGTCCAGGTGCACCGTGCACACGCCACACTGGGCGATGCCGCAGCCGTACTTGGTGCCGGTCATGCCCAGCACATCGCGCAGTACCCACAGCAGGGGCATGTCGTCGGGCACGTCGACGTCATGCGCCTGCCCATTGATGGTCAAGGTGTGCATGGTGTTTCCTCATTACAGCGATCACGGTGGCGCCTGCCGGGCTACGTTGGCCGGGCAGTACGATTTGCAAGTCTAGGACTTTAGCAGCGCAGGCCTCGGTTTATTGGACCGACGTGCTATAACCGGACGATGAAGCAAGCATTCCGCAGTTTTGTGCAAGCCGCTATGCTGGAGCCATGACCAGCCCCGTCCCGATCCGCCAACCCTGCCCCCCGGCCGCCTGCAACTGCGGGCACGGCCAGCTGCTGGCCGACCCCGGCGCCGACCTGCGCATTTTGCAACTCACCCGCTTCGAGGAACGCAAACTGCTCGAGCGCCTGGAAAGCCTGCAAAGCTTCGAAGACCTGCAGCGCCTGTGCGGGCGCATGCACGAGTTGCTGGGCATCCGCGTGCGCATCCGCCCCAGCCACAACGAAGTGCGCAGCGCGCGCGGGTTGCTGATCGAATTCGATGAACAGCCGGGGCTGTGCCGCAAAACGCGCGAGGCGATACCGGCGGCGATACGGCGGGCGTTGGTGCAGAGGCCGGAGATATTGTTCCGGTTGCTGGATGCGGAGGATTTGTTGCGCGACGCGTAACGTTCCGCCCTGTAGCAGCGGCCGCAAGGCCGCGTCATGGGCGCCACCGTTTACCGGATACACCGCGGCGGGGCCGGACGCAGCCTGCGGCAGCTGCTACAGGGACGCGCGCAGCTCGCCGATCGCGTCGTCTGCATCGCGGCCAAGGCCGGCTCCTACCACGCACCGCGTAACGCGGTTGCTGTAGCAGCGGCCGCAGGCCGCGTCCAGGGCGCCGCGCTGTTCCCGGCACACCGCAGCGAGCCCGGACGCCGCCTTGCGCTACCAGGGTTTTTGCAGGCGCATTCGCTCGGCCAGGCGGTACACCTTGTCGCGCCCTTTGTGGCGGGTCCAGCGCAGGTTTTCTACCAGCGTTTTTTCTTCGGCGTTCAGTTTCACGTAACCAAGGGAACGTACTTCGGCGTGCGAAACATACTCTTCGCGCAAATGGCGCAATTGCTCAAGCAGAAACGCATGCACGGCACCGCCCCTCAAGCAATCAGAATCAAGATTTTCGAGCAGTAGAACGATATTTTGGAGGCGGGCAAGGGCTGGCGATTGGGTTGCAGATTTCACGGAAGAATCCTCACGAAACAATACGACGAGAAAGCCATTCAAGCTTTTTCAGTTGTTTCTCCTTTCCGGAACGCCAATCCCGGGCCGCTGATGCAGCGGCGCGCGGACCTTACTCGGATTGGTCGGGTTGAAGCAACCCCAGCCGCAGCCACATCGCCTGTTGAAACCAAACCTCCCTGCCTTCCTAGGTAAAAAACCGCCAACAGGGCGGTGTTCAGCACGGCTAGAGCATTGAAAACGCCGAAAATAATCCTGTTACAAAATCGCCCAGCCCTTGCCAGCCGCGGCCTGGACCCCATGTGCGCAAAAAGTTGCGCACTTTCCTTGGTGTTAAGATCCGCGCCCCGTGCAGGAAGCTCTGGATCCAACC
>NZ_JBWGIG010000048.1:0-35454 GCF_056312595.1 Pseudomonas sp. GYB4201
CGGTGGTCAGCGGCTGCCTGTACCACGCTGAAAACAAGGCGCCCTACGACCTGCCCGCCAACAAGACCCGTAGCGTGTTCAAGACCATGAGCAGCCCCGGCGGCGGTGGCTTCAACGAACTGCGCATCGAGGACAAGAAAGGCCAGGAACAGATCTTCATCCACGCCCAGCGCAATTGGGACGAGAACATCGAGCACAACCAGAGCATCCGCGTGGGCAACGAGCGGCATGACACGGTAGAGGCCAACAGCTACAGCCACTTCATGGCCGAAGAACACCGCACTACCCTGGCCGACCGCAAGGTTGAGGTGAAGGCCGATGACCACCTGAACGTGGGCAACAACCAGCACATCAAGCTGGGCGTGGCGCAGCTCACCGAGGCTGGGCAGCAGATACACGTCAAGGCCGGGCAGAAGCTGACCCTCGAGGCCGGCCAGGAAATCACCGTGCAGGCGGGGGGCAGTTTCATCAAGCTCGATGCCGGCGGCATCACCCTGGTGGGGGCGCAGATCAAGGCGAATGCGGGTGGGGCGGCGGGTGTGGGGAGTGGGATTGGGTTGCTGGCGCCGGCATTGCCAGCAGTCGCCGACGCAGCAATGGCGGGCAACGTTATTGAGTCGGTTGCACCGATTCAAGAGCATTACGATGAACAGGTCACTCTGCTTAGCCATAGCGGCGCCCCCGTACGGTCGACGACCGTCGCGGTATACCTGCCCAGTTCGACGACCCCGCAAATCATGACCACTGACGATGAGGGCCGGTTGCCGCGAGTGACAACCGATGGCGCTGAAACGGCGCAAGTTCATTTCGTCTGGGACAAAATCGTGGTACCTGCGGGCGCAGATGACTACGATGCGGGCCGTAAACAATGATCAACATCGGCATCTCCTGCGTATTGATTCCTCTGGGATTGTGGGCCGTGGCGCTCGCCAGCGCTGCGCCCTCAACAAATACAGTGGCGACACGCTGCTTTGTTGAACGTTTTGGGGCGATACAGAGGGTCAGAAAAGAGGAACACGTCGGGTTCTGCGTTGATGAGCAACCGCTGTTCTTCGACGTGACCCGGGAGCAAAGGCGCGACGACCCGATCGGCGCTAAGGCAGGCAGCACGCAGTACACAATTAACGTCACACTCAAAGCATTAGGGCAGTCTCCAGTCCGGAATGCGCAAGTTGCAGTATTCATAGGCGATTCAGCACTACCCACTGTCATGACAACCAATGACGAGGGCGCGCTTCCCACGATAGAAACTGACCGGCCTGCAAAAATTACAGGCTACCTTGCCTGGGACCAAATATACGTACACCCAGAATCGGATGATGAAAGGAGCCAAGACAAGTGAGTGCTGAGCCGATCGGAAAATTCACCACGAACACCCAGAAAAATTCAATACAAACACACAGCGTCGCGTGCGAAGCGCTCTGGGCTTTGGGTCAACAACGTGCAATTAAATTGCTGAGCAACGAAAAGGAATGTCCGGTAAAAGGAAAAAGCACAGAGTTGATCACTGATTACAGCGCCCGCGCCGGGAGGATTGCTGCTGCGTATGCACGGTTTTACCTAGAACTTGAACCAGGGTGCGACCCTCAGCTGAAGGGTCGATTTTACTGGATGGGGCTGGCGGCATTCGCGAGCAAGCAAGTCAAATGCGGTCTCGACTTCATCAAGACAGCTTCGTATATTTTCGTTGATTATAACAGCCCTCAAGCGAAAGCCGTTGTCGAGACGGCGAAGACGCCCCTGAAAATCGGGAAAAATTCACTAGGGAAAGGAAATTTTTGGTTATTTCAGGATATCTATGTGTGGCATTGGTTTTATGCGAATTACCAGGAGCAATTTGAATCCTGTGCACCTGAGCGAAATGCAAACCTCTACCCTGCAGTGCCTAAAGAATTAGTAAGTTCGTTGCCTTGGGCAAGCGAATCACTGCCTATAATAAACAATCTTAAATTAACACAATACATAAAAGATGGCTTCACCAAAATAAAGAGCTTTGAAAGTATTTCAAGCATCACTCAGCGCCAAAGCATGCAACTTGCATCCCTCATGGATATCGCAGACCATGAGCAGCGAAAAATACTGCAGCCACTGATATATAACGACCTATCCTTCCAAACACTACTGGACATTCAGGCGATTATAGAAGTCGTACCTGGGACACCCAAGCGGCTTGCTTCGTTTTCCGACCTCTGCGACGTAACCAATGAGGAACTGAAAACACAAATGAACGACGGCGATCTCTACAATGAGTCTGACCGCATGCAGTTTATCACCGCAATCGCCAAAAAATATCACTCACTAATGGTCGAACGAAAATTTTATATGGAAGGAAAAATTCAGGAACTTTCGAGATGGGCACAGTGACTACAAAATTATTACTCATATTTTTCAGCTTAGCACTTTGTTCGTGCGACAACTCCTCTTCCCCGGAAAACACCATGGCTACCTCTATACGTCTCGGAACCCCAATTACAGAGCTGCTGCAAAAAACAAGCCTGCCTTTTAAGCAAGACTGCCTAAGGGAAGCAGATGTTTGCTGGCATGAATTCTCGACATCTGCAAACAGCAGTTCTCTTCCCAACATCACCCTTGCAACACAAAACACTCAGTTGAGTTTCGAGGCAATTCCGACGATCAGTATTTTTGAGGGACCTAACTCTAATGGCTTAGTGCAAAACTCGACGATCCGCTTGCGAGGGCTTCCGGACAACACCTCCCACGAGGCACAAAAAGCTTTAATTTATAGTACTATTGATAAAATAGAGAACGCTGGATGGAAGCGATTTATTTATTTTTACGACCCTAGAATCTCTGGAAAAGAAACTCAAAAGCTCGCCACCGCCAACGACGTCATGGGCGTTCTGGTCATGAACCATCCTTGGTTCGACCCAAACATACAACTTAACATTAGGCAATGGCTGAGTGTAAAAGGCCTTTATGAATGGTATTTCGTTGACGATCATGACAATCACTTAAAGCTCACAGCCCAGCGCCATGACAGCGAGAGCGCCCCGGAGCTCAGAGGAACTTACTTGATCACCATTGAGGTGGACACCGAGCAAAGTTTTTGGATGAAAGAATTCGAAGAAAGCGACAAACCGAATTGGATCAAGCTACTTCCTGAAAAACTTAAAGCCTTTCGCGCCCAGCGTACCAGCACGGAGCAAAAGGCAGTTGCTGGCGGGGTGATGATCGACACTACTTACCAAGACCCGGTGATTCAGGCACTTGAATAATGGCAGCATAGTATGATGCACATTTGATTGGATGCCGTCGCCGTTACGACACCAGCGGGCTTTGCTGCTTTTTCGACAACACCAGACTCAACACCAACAACCACGCCACGCTCATCACTGCGCCACCCGCCAACAGGCTGGCGCTGATGGCCGTGCGGTACAGCTCGGTCAATTGCGCCGCATCCGCCCCCGCCACCGCCCCCAGCCCCTGGGGCAAGGTCAGCGACATGCCTTGCAGCGCCGCCGGCAGCTCGGCCAGTTCCCGGCGCAGGGTGTAGCTCATGATGCCGCCGGCCACGGCCACGCCCAGCGCCGCGCCCAGGGAGCGGCAGAACGACAGGCCCGCCGTGGCCGCGCCCATGACTTTCAACGGCACGGCGTTCTGCACGATGACCGTGGCGTTAGGCATGCCGATGCCCATGCCCGAGCCCAGCACGCCCATGGCCAGCAGGAAGTAGCCGGCGCCCAGTTTGTGCTGGGCAAAGATCAGCAGCATGAACAGGCCCACCGCTTCCAGGCCCACGCCCAGCAACAGCAGCACCACATGGTTCTGTTTGCGGGTGGAGATGACGCCGCCGATGAACGAGCTGATGACCATCATCACCACCTGCGGCAGGGTCATGATGCCCGACTCGGTTGGCGTCTGGTGCAGCACCGCCTGGTAGTACAGCGGCATGAACACCAGCGAGCCCATCATGGCGAAGGCCATGGCCGCCATGGCGGCGATGGCGATGGAGTAGCGGCGGTTGGCGAACAGGCGCGGGTCGATAATCGGCTCCGGCGCCTTGTGTTCCACCCGGTACAGCAGGGCAAAGCCGAAGAATGCCAGCAGGCCCAGGGCCCAGGTGCTGAAGCTGTCGGCCTGGCCGGCCAGGGAGAAGGAATGGGTGAGCAACAGCAGCGCCGAGGTGGCCACGCACAGCACCGCCGCGCCACGGTAGTCGACCTTCACATCGGCCTGGCGCTTGATGGCCGGCAGGTTGATCATCAGCCCGGCGATGGCCAGGGCGCCCAGGGGGATGTTGATCAGGAACACCCAGCGCCAGCTCCACTGGGTGGTGATGAAGCCGCCCAGCAGCGGGCCGGCGGCGGCGCTGACGGCGAAGGCTGCCGAGAACAGCCCCTGGTAGCGCCCGCGCTCGGACGGTTTGACCACGCTGCCGATCACCACCTGGGATAAGGTCATCAGCCCGCCAGCACCCAGCCCCTGCAGGCCGCGGAAGGCGATGAGCTGGGTCATGCTGGTGGCCAGGCCACACAGCAGCGAGGCGCCGACGAACACGCCGATGCTGATCAGGAACAGCGGCCGCTGGCCGTACTGGTCCGAGAGCTTGCCGTACAGCGGCGCGCCGATGGTGCTGGTGAGCATGAACAACGTCACCACCCAGCTCATGCCCTCGATGCCCTTCATTTCACTAGCGATCACCGGCAGCGCGGTGGCGACGATGCTCTGGTCGAGGGCCGCCAGCACCATGGCCACCAGCAGCGAGGCCAGCAGCCAGAAGCGCGGTGAGGTGGAGGCCGTGGCGGCGGTTTCCGTGGTGGAGGTGGAAGACAACGGGCAGTTCCTTGAAGGTCAGGTAAAGGCGCGGCCGCTGATTTAGCCTTGCCGGCTATCCATCTGACAAGGGTGCAGGCGAAAGCTCCGCAGTTTCTGCACAGTTGCCGAGGAGCCAAGCCGCGCTGCCTAGCGTTTCAATGCCAGCAAGCCGGCACACAGCACCAGGAACAGGCAGAACAGCGTGCGCAAGGTGCGCTCGGGCAAGCGGTAGGCGACCTTCACGCCCCAGCTGACGCTGACCAGCCCGCCCACCGCCATGGGAATGCCCATCAACCAGTTCACGTGGTGGTGCAGGGCGTAGGTCACCAGGGTGATGCCGGTGCTGGGCGCTGCCAACGCCAGGGACAGCGCCTGGGCCGCCACCTGGCTGGCGCCGAACACGCTGGTGAGCACCGGCGTGGCCAGCACCGAGCCGCCGACGCCGAAGAAACCGCCCAGCACCCCGCTGCCACCGCCCAGGGCCAGCAGCGCCGGCCAGCGGGCGCGCACCTCGCCGCTGCCGGCGGACTTGGGCAGGAACATCTGCGCGTAGTTGTAGGCGGCCAGCACCAGCATGAACACGGCAAAGCCGATGCGCATGGCGTTGGGGTCCAGGCCCACGGCGATCATCGAGGCAAGCCCTGCGAACACCAGCCCGCCGGCCGCCAGCGGCAGCGCCTGGAAAAAGTTAATGGGCGTGCGCTGGTGGTAGCGCCACATGGCCAGCAGGATATTTGGCACCACCATCACCAGCGCCGTGCCCTGGGCCAGCTGCTGGTCGAGGTTGAAGAACAGCGCCAGCACCGGAATGGCGATCAGCCCGCCGCCGATGCCGAAAATCCCGCCCAGGGTGCCCATGGCGGCGCCCAGCGCCAGGTACATCAGCCACTCGATCATCTTGCTACCTTCATTCGTTGTCGCCCCGTGCGCGGCGGCGACCTTACTGCAGTGCGGCGCGCAGGACAATCACGAACGCGGGGCGGTGACGTCCAGCAGCGGGATTTCCTCGATGGCCCAGGCCCCGCCCTCGCGCCGCGCCGGGCTGGGCACCACGCACGCGGTGCGGCCGGTGAACTCGCGGGCCAGGCGCGCCTCGTCGATGCGCCAGCCACGCTGTTCCAGCTCGCGCAGGCGCTGGCGGAAGGCAATCTGCAGGCCGTCGGACTTCACCGACACCTCCTGCTGCCAGGTGTCCGGCACGCGTTCGGGGCGCACCTTGCGCAGCACTTCGTGGTCCTGCTCGAAGATGCGCAGGTTGCTGGCGATGGTGCGGCGGTCGAACAGCGGCGAGCGCAGGAAGGTGCGGCCCATCATCCACCAGGTGCGCGTGCGGTTGGCGGCCACCGGCACGTGGGCGGAGACGATATGGATGCGCCAGCCTGCGCGCGGCGCCAGCTCCAGGGTGGCGCAGGGGCCGGAGAAGTGGAAGCCGGGCACGGTGGTGACGTCCACGTGCTCGCCGGTGGGCCGGCGCCGCAGCCAGCCCTTGCGCACCGGGCGGCGCATGACCATGTGGGCGTGGCCGCTCCAGGCCTGGCGTTGCACCTCGAAGGCGGCGATTTCCGGGTGGGCGGGGTCACCGAAGGTGGAGCCGTGCACGAACGGCGCGTGGGCGAAGTCCAGGCCGTTTTCCATGACCCGGTCCCAGCTGGCGTCCCAGTCGGAATGCCCGGACACCACGCGCACGTTGGGGTCGTCGACCCAGTCCAGGGCCGGCAGCGGCGGCCGTTCGGCCTCGGGCAGGTCGCCGATGAAGGCCCAGACCCAGCCATGGCGTTCCAGGGTCGGGTAGGCGTCCACCCGCGCCTTGACCGGTATGCGCGCCTCGGGCTGCGCCGGAATGTGCGTGCAGCGGCCATCGGCGCCAAAACGCCAGCCGTGGTAGGGGCACTGCACGCTGGCGCCGACCTTGCTGCCCGCCGACAGCGAGCCGCCGCGGTGCACGCAGATATCGGAGAGCAGCCGCGCCACCCCGGCCTCGTCACGGAAGGCCACGAACGGCTGGCCCAGCAGTTGCACCGGCACCAGGCCATCAGTCAGCTGCGCCGAGGGCAGCACCACGTACCAGAGATTTTTCAGCATGGGAATGAACAGGCCAGAAGGAAGAACAAGGTTACCCCTTGGACCACGCCAGGGCCAAACAGTTGACCGTTCGGCCAGGCCTGGCCTAGAGTAGCCGCCTGTTTCAGCGGACCGCCTTGCACATGCTTCGTGCCCACCACCCTTTCCAGGCACTGCCACCCTGCCCCACCGACGCCGGCTTGAGCCGCCGCCGCAGCGTGCTGTTCGCGTTCACCTTCTCCCCGCCCCGCAACGCCTGATCCCCACGGCCAGCCCCTGTTCCTGACGGCAGCGGCTCGCCCGGTTGCGCGCGCGTGCCCGACGGTTTGCGCGCGCTGTTGATTTGCCTGCGTGGACCCATCATGAATCGCCTGACCCTGCCTGTACTGTTGTTCGTCGCCGCCGTGACCGGCATCTGCCTGGGCGCTACCGCGCCCCTCACCGCCCTGCGCCTGCTGGAAGGCGGCGCCAGTGCCGCACAGATCGGCATGCTCTCGGCGCTGCCCGCCGTGGGCATGATGCTGGCCGCCAGCCTGTGCGCGCGGCTGGCCCGGCGTTTCCACCGGCGCCAGCTGTTCCAGGCCTGCCTGGCCCTGTGCCTGGCCAGCGTGGCGTTGCTGGAACCGGCGCGCCATTCGCTGTACAGCCTGGCCGCGCTGCGCCTGGGCATGGGGCTGGGCATGGGCCTGGTGATCATCCTCAGCGAGGCCTGGATCAACGAGCTGAGCAGCGACCAGCGCCGCGGCCAGTCCATCGCCGTGTACACCACCGCCTACACCGGCAGCCAGATGCTCGGCCCGTTGCTGATCTCGCTGCAGGGCACCGACGGCCCGGCGGTGATCGTCACCGCCAGCGTGAGCCTGGTGCTGGCCTGGTTGGCCCTTCTGGGCCTGGACAGCAGCGACCCCGCCACCAGCGAAGCAGACACCGCCCGCAGTTTCTCCCTGGCCGGCTTCCTGCGCCTGGCGCCGACGCTGTGCATGGGCGTGCTGTTTTTCTCGTTCTTCGACAGCGTGGTGCTGGCGCTTTTCCCGGTGTACGCCAGCGACAACGGCATTGCCCCGGCCGAGGCGGCGCTGATGGTCAGCGTCATCCTGCTGGGCGACATGTGCCTGCAACTGCCCCTGGGCTGGCTGGCCGACCGCGTGCCGCGCGCCGCCCTGCACCTGGCCTGTGGCGTGTGCGTGCTGGCCATCGGCGCCAGCCTGGCGTGGCTGATCGGCGCCGGCAGCCTGCTGTGGCCGGTGCTGTTCCTGCTGGGCGCAGCGGCGGGCGGCACCTACACCCTGGCCATCGTGCTGATTGGCGAGCGCTTTCGCGGCCAGGACCTGGTGACCGCCAACGCGGGCGCCGGCCTGCTGTTCGGCCTGGGCAGCGTGCTGGGGCCGGTGGTCAGTGGCGGGTTGATGCAGGCGTCCAGCGTGGGCTTGCCGGTGGCGCTATCGATAGCGGCCGGGGTGTTCGTGTGCACGGCGGCAGGCGGGGTGTGGCAGGCGCGGGGGCGGTTGGCGGCGGGTTGAAGCCACGTTCACCGGCTACGCAATTTCCCCTTACATCCTCACGGTTGTCACTGCCCCGAGGCACCGATACCCTTCGCACCGTCTTCAAACAACGAAGACCGGGTTTAGCGACCCGACTCACGAACCCCGCAGCACCATAATGCTTATTGGAGGGCAAAATGCCTAAAATAAGCCTTATGGCAGCTGCGTGTGGGAGGCCTTCGGGCCTGCCGGTCGTGACCGGTTCGCTAACCTGCGCGCAGCTGCCACCCACCATCTTCCGCCCCGTGGCAGCGCTGGCCCCCTGGAGCTATCGCCATGGACGCGTTTACCGCCACAACGTTTTTCCGCCACCAACGGCCGCTTCGCGCGCTGATGATCGAAGGCCAGGCCTGGTTCTGCGTCAAAGACCTGGGCCGCCTGCTGGGGCTGCCCTACCCCGAACGCCGCCTGCACCGCCTGGAACGCGACCAGCACCGCGACACCTGGGTGAAGGCCGACGGCCAATGGGGCAAGCACCTGCTGGTGAGTGAATGCGGGGCCCTGACCCTGATCGTGCGCAACCAGATCCCCGAAAACCGCGGCATACGCCACTGGCTGGTGCACGAGGTGATTCCCGCGCTGCGCCACGGCGAACCTTGCGAGCAACCGTCGGTGACGGCCATGAGTTGGCGCGGAGAGCCGTTGCGCGTGATGTATTGGCGCGATGAGCCGTGGGTGCGGTTGCGGGACATGCCCGGGGTGCTGCCCAGGGCGGGCGCAAGGCCGAAAGAGCGATGGTGGGCGCGGTGGAATTGAAGCGTAGCCGCTGCCGCCAGGCTGCGCTGGGCCCGGCGTACGCTGAAGGTTTGAAGCGTGGCTGAGGGCCAGCGCCGCCTGCGGCAGCGGCTACGGGTGGGGTGGCACGGGAGAGCGGTGTGTATCCCGGACGCGGCCTGGCGGCCGCTGCTACAGGTGGCTTATTCCAACAGGGCCTGAACCCTGGCCAATGCATCATCTACCACCGCTTGCGGCGCCTTTTCGATTCGCTTGGCTTGGCGGGCCTCAAGGTCCATTGAACGAATCTGATTGACCAACACCGCGCCCTGGGTCTCACAGCCGCTTCCCGTCAACGGCACCGCGAAGCCTGCATCCCGGGAGAAATTTCCTCCTTGGGTGATGGGTGCCACCAGCGCCAGGCCCAGCGCATTGAATGCAGCCGGGGACAACACCATGGCGGGCCGTGAGTCGCCTTGCTGCTCCCGTCCAGAGGTGGGGTTGAAGGTGATACGAATGATGTCCCCGCGATCAATCTTGCCGCGTCTCATACTTCGCGCCCTACAGGCGGCAGGGCATGCCAATCAGCCATACCCTCTGTTTCGGGAGCCGTGCTATCGCACTGATCCAGCAGTTCTGCGAGCGTATAGCGGGGCTTCTTCGAGGCTGGGGTCAACACAATATTGCCGTCCAGAATATCCAGGCTCAAAGTATCGCCCATGCTGATCCCCAGTTGCTTGAGCACGGTTGCCGGTACTCGAAGCCCGGCACTGTTACCCCATTGCTGGATTTTGACATCCATGACCGCCTCCATTTCTTCACCTCTTATGTTGATACATTGTATATCCGCTTCATAGGCGGGATTCAACGCATATGTTTATACAAAGGCTCTACGGAATGGCCTGTGCTTGCAGTAGGACTTTTCCGATCTTTGACGGAGAACTGGTTCCTCCCCCCAATTCCCCCCCGGAATGCCCCCATGAAAACCCCTCATTTCATTTCCCGCCGCCCATCCCGTACGCTGCCCCTTCACCCGCCAATCAAGGAGCCGTGCCGTGAGTCTTCGCCTGTATGTCGATGCCCAGTTCACCAGCCCCTATGCCATGTCCGTGTTCGTCACGCTGACGGAAAAGGGCCTGCCGTTCGAGGTGCACCCGGTTGATCTGGACGCGCTTGAGCAACACGCCACGCCCTACGCCGGGCTGTCCCTGACCCGCCGCGTGCCGACCCTGGTGAACGGCGATTTCGCCCTGTCGGAATCCTCGGCCATCTGCGAATACCTGGACGAACTGCATTCAGACCGCCCGGTCTACCCGCAGACCCTGGAGGCGCGTGCCCGGGCGCGGCAGGTGCAAGCCTGGCTGCGCAGCGACCTGACCGCGATTCGGCAGGAGCGCTCCACGCTTGTGGTGTTCTGCGGCCAGAAGGCAGCGCCCTTGTCTGCGGACGCCGAAGCCGGCCGGGACAAGTTGTTCGCTGCCGCCGGAGCCCTACTGGGCGACGGCCGCGAGCACCTGTTTGGCGAGTGGTCGATCGCTGACACCGACCTGGCGCTGATGCTCAACCGCCTAATTTTGAACGGTGACGAGGTGCCGCCGGCCCTGAAGCGTTATGCCCAGAGGCAGTGGCAACGCCCATCCGTGCAGGCCTGGGTTGCGCAGCTTCGGGCCTGACGCACCGCGGCGTCTGGGACGCGGCCTGCGACCGCTGCTACACTGCGCGCCCCGTCATCGGAACCGCGCATGAGCGTTACCCGCCGCTTCAGTCACTGGCTTGCCTGTTTTGCCGTGCTGGTCAACCTGTTGGCCATGCCCCTGCATGCCCAGCAGATGCAGGCGATGGAAGGCATGCCGGCCGAGCACTGCGGCATGCCGGGCATGGCGGCCATGCACGACGACATCCGCCGCCTGGTGGACGTGCTGGACCCGCACCCGCACAAGATGCACCACGGCGACTGCTGTTGCTGTGGTGCCAGCGGCCTGGCCGGGCCGCCCGCCAACCACTGGCGCGCGCCCCTGCCGCGCTATGTGGCCCAGGCCCCAGTGCTGCAACCCACGGTACCCAGCGTAACGCCCCGCTATCGCTGGCCCAGCCTCAACCCACGCGCCTCCCCGCTGACCTGAGCGGTACCCCCTCATCGGCTCCGCACACCGCAGCCCGCCAAGGGCCGGCGCGCCCGTGCACGACTTTTACTTGGCTCACCAGGAACCGTGAACCATGGCTTTTCAGCGCAACCTTCACCCGGCGCGGCCTGCCCGCGCCTGCACCACCTGCCTGCTGCTCACCGGCGCCTTCACCTGCGCCCACGCCTTCGCCGGCAACGCCCAGGACTCGACCCTGACCCTGGGCACCGTCACCGTCAACAGCGCCCAGGCCGGGCCACTGTCCACCAGCAGCGTGCTCAGCTCGGTGGACATACTGGGGGGCGACGTGGTGGAAAAAATGCCCGTCACCTACAGCTGGGAACTGTTCAGCCGCCTGCCCGGCGTGGAACTCACCGAGTTCAACCAGGGCACCACGTCCGGCAAGATCTCGTTCCGCGGCTTCAACGGCGAAGGCGAAGTGAACGCCGTGAAGCTGCTGATCGATGGCATTCCCAGCAACAGCAACGACGGCAACATGCCCTTCATGGACATGGTCTTCCCGCTGGACATCGACAGCATCGAAGTGGTGCGCGGCACCAGCGACCCGCGCTACGGCCTGGACAACATCGCCGGCAACGTCAACATCAACACCCGCATCGGCGGCGACTACACCAAGGCGCGGGTGCGCTATGGCAGCTACGGCACCCGCGAGACGCAGCTGGCCAAGGGCATCGAGAGCGCCAACTGGACCCAGAACTACTTCCTGGCGTACCAGAAGGCCGACGGCTACCGTGACCACGCCGACCAAGACCGCGTGTCGGTGGCCGGCAAGTGGTTCTACACCCCGGACGACGCGGCCTACCGCCTGGGCCTGATACTGCGCCACTACGAAGGCCAGGCCGACGAGCCCGGCTACCTCACCGGCGCCAACGCCCACAGCCACCCCACCATGACCAACAGCTACAACGACAGCGACCAGGGCACGCGGCGCATGAACAGCGCCAGCCTGCACCTGGACACGGACCTGGCCGACGACCTGTCGCTGGCCGCCAAGGCCTACCTCAACACCTTCGACGACCGCCGCTGGACCCGCTACTGGAGCAGCAGCACCCAGCAGGAACGCGACGCCTACGAAACCCAGTACGGCGCCATGGCCACCCTGACCTGGCGCCCGCAGGTGGACGTGCTGCACGCCCTGGCCGTGGAAGGCGGCGTGGACGTGCAGCGCCAGCAGAACGTCAGCGAGCGCTACAGCACCGTGGAACGGCTGCGCAGCGCCCAGACCCGCGACCAGCATTTTGATTTCAACACCCTGGGTGCCTACGTGCAGACCGTCATCGAGCCCACCGACAGCCTGAAGATCATCCCCGCCTACCGCGTCGACAAGCTCAGCGGCGACTACACCGATGAGCTGACCGGGCACAGCTACGCCATGAACGACTACGGCCTGATCAAGCAGCCCAAGCTCAGCGTGGTGTATTCACCCTGGTCGGTGGCCAGCCTGTACGCCAACTGGGGCCGTACCTTCCAGGTGGGCACCGGCTCGTCCAGCTACAAGGTGCCGCCGCAGACCAGCGACCTGGCGCCGTCGATCAACGACGGTTGGGAGACCGGGGTGAAATTCACCCCGGTCAGCTGGCTTGATGGGCGCATCGCCTACTGGCAGCAAGAGGCGTCTGGCGAGGTCAGCCGCCGCCTGAACGACCCCAGCGGCGCCTCGGACAACATCGGCGAAACCCGGCGCTGGGGCTACGACCTGCAGCTCAACCTGCACCCCGGCGAGCGCACCCAGGCGTGGCTGGCGTACTCGTGGCAGTACTCGAAAATCCTCAAGGCCGGCTCCACCTACCCCGACAGCCAGGGCAACGAGATCGACCACGTGCCGCACCACGTCTACAACGCCGGCGCCAGCTACCAGCTGACCCCGGCGCTGAGCGTGAACGGCTGGGTGAACGGCCAGAGCGACTACTACCTGGAGGACGACAACCGCCAGGGCAAGTTCGGCGGCTACGTGCTGTTGAACCTGGGCGCCACCTACAAGCTCAGCGAGCACCTGAGCGTGGACGTGCAGGTGAAGAACCTCGCCAACCGCTACTACGAGTACGTGTGGTACGACCCGGACGGCGCCCAGGCGCCGCTGCACTCACCCGGCGACGGGCGCGCGTTGTACACCGGGCTGACGCTGGACTTCTGAGGCTGGCTTCATAAGCCCGCTTCCTGCCGCCGCTTGCGGAATTCCGCCACCTTGTGACGGTTGCCGCAGGCGGCCATGCTGCACCAGCGGCGCTTGTGCGACTTGGTGCGGTCGTAGAACAGCAGCGTGCACTCGTTGCTCTCGCACTGGCGCACCAGGCTGAAGTCGCCGTCGGCCAGCAGCTCGGCGGCGCTCAGCGCCAGCTGGCTCACGCAGCGGCTGACCGCGTCGTCGCCGCTGGCCCGGTCCAGGCTCACCCCGCCATCTTCCCTCCATACCAGCTGCACCACGGCCTTGCGCAGCAGCGCGTTCAGGGCCGTGGGGTCGGCTGCCTGGCCTGCCAGCCGCGCGTAGAGCAGCGGTTCGAAGGTGTCGCGCAGCTGTTTCAGCGCCAGCAGCAGCCGCGCCTGCTCAGCCGAGGTATAAGCGCCGGGCACGCCCAGGCCCAGGGCCGCCAGCCATTGCAGCGCCACGTCCGCGCTGGTCAGCAGGTCGCGGCGCTGGCCGTCGACCATCATTTGCGTGTTGAGCAGGTCCAGGGCCGGGTGGTCGGCGACCACCAGCGGCGCTGGCAGGGTTGCGGTCATGGTGCGGTCTCCGTTCGTCTTGCTCACAGTGTAACCGATAAAAACAATTTGACTAGTTACAGAATGCATGAACAAATAGACCTGTAACCATCAATAACGCAATTAACAGTTACATGAGGCCACCACCATGACCGTCCACTACCGCTATGCCGACGCCGATGGCGTGCGTGTGTTCTACCGCGAAGCCGGCGCCGCCGACGCCCCGGTGCTGTTGTTGCTGCACGGCTACCCCACCTCCTCGCACCAGTTCCGCGAGCTGATCCCGCTGCTGGCTGGCCACTTCCGGGTCATCGCCCCCGACCTGCCGGGCTTCGGTTTCACCCAGGTGCCGGCGGCGCGCGGGTACGTCTACAGCTTCGACAACCTGGCCCTGACCCTGGGCGCGTTCGTCGACACCCTGGGCCTTGAACAGTACGCGATGTACATCTTCGACTACGGCGCGCCCACCGGCCTGCGCCTGGCCCTGGCCCACCCCGAGCGCGTCACCGGGCTGGTGTCGCAGAATGGCAACGCCTACCTCGAAGGCCTGGGCGACGCCTGGGCGCCCATTCGCCGCTACTGGGCCGAGCCCACGGCCGAGCACCGGCAGGTGGTGCACGACAACGTGCTGAACCTTGAAGGCACCCGTTACCAATACGAGGAAGGCGTGCCCCACCCCGAGCTGATCGCGCCCGAGAGCTACACCCTCGACGCGCTGCTGATGGAGCGCCCGGGCAACAAGGACATCCAGTTGGACCTGTTCTACGACTACCGCAACAACCTCACCCTGTACCCGGCGTTCCAGCAGTTCTTCCGCGACACCCGCCTGCCCACGCTGGTGATCTGGGGCAAGGGCGACCCGTTCTTCATTCCGCCGGGCGCGCAGGCCTACGCCCGTGACAACCCCAACGCCATCGTCGAGCTGCTGGACACCGGCCACTTCGCCCTGGAAACCCACGTGCGGCACATCGCCGGGCGCATTATCGATGTGCTAGGTTAACGGCCTTTTGCCGAGGCCTTACCCATGCAAGGATCTGTCATTTCCCGCGACGGAACGTCCATTGGCTACCAGCGCTGGGGCACCGGCCCGGCGCTGGTGGTGTGCCATGGCGCCTTCAGCCAGGCGCGGGACTGGACGGCGTTCGCGCAGCTGCTGGGCGAGAGCCACACGGTGTACCTGTACGACCGCCGCGGCCGTGGGGCCAGCCCCTATGGCGCGGCGCCCTATTGCCTGGACGCCGAGCTGGACGACCTGGCTGCCATGGTGGAACTCGCCGGTGATGGCTGCGCGGTGCTGGGCCACAGTTTTGGCGGCGGCTGCGCGCTGATGTACGCCCTGCGCGATGGTTTCAAGGGCACGCTGGTGCTGTACGAACCGATGAACTCGCTGCCGCGCCAAGCTAGCGACGGCCACCTGCCGCGCCTGCAGGCGCTGGTGGCGCAGGGTGAACTGGAGGCGGCCACCGTGCACGCCCTGACCCACATCGTGCGGATGAACCCGGCGCAGGTGGAGCTGATGAAGCACATACCGCTGTGGCCGGCCATGGTCGCCACCGCGCCAGCCTTCGTCAACGAAGCGGCGGCGCTGGACACCATCACGCCGTCGGTGGAGGACTGCCGCGCGCTCAAGGCCCAACCCTTCATGCTGCTGGGCGAAGCCAGCGACCACGACCCGTGCCTGCTGTGCCCGGCGGCGCTGGTGGACCGCCTGCGCGGGCTGACCTTGTACCCGCTAAGGCGCCAGGGCCATGCCGCCTACCTCACCGACCCGGTGCAGCTGACGCGCGTGGTGCGCCAGTGCCTGGAAGCGCCTATTTAGCCTTGCCTTCGCGCGGCTTGTAGAACAGGAATTCGGCGGTTTGCGCCGTGCGCAGGTATTTGCCCGCCCACGCCGGCTTCACCTTTCTATCGTGAAAATACATGGCGCCGTGGGTGGCGTCCGGCGACTCCTGGTTGAGCGCCTTGCGCGCGATTTCCTTGGCGATGCTGTAGCGGTCGGCCTCCTGCACATCATCGGCGCGGCCGTCGCACCACCAGGAAAACTGGCAGACCTTCTTGTCGGCGCCCTCCTTCACCACCTCGCACACGGTGCCGGGGAAGCCCTCGTGGCCGACGCGGTTGAGCACCACGTGGGCCACCGCGTCCATGTCGGCCGGGGTGCCGCCCTTGGCTTCCCAGTAGATGGTGCGCGCCAGACAGGTCAGCGGCTCGTCCACCGGCTTGGCGCCGGCGGGGTCCACCACCTGGGCTTCGGTCTTGGTGATGATCTCGGCCTTGGGCACCGGGGTGGCGGTATCCTTGTCGGCGGCTTTCTGCTCCAGCACCTCGGCTTTCTGAATGGCCTTGGCCGGGCTGGCGGGGGGATCGTCGGCCAGGGTGAAAGGGGAAAACACCAGCATTGCCACGCCTGCCACGGTAACGAGAGCGCGCATGATTGGAACTCACTGAAGGTGCCGCGACGGTCCTGCCCAAGCCCCGTATGCCCCCGGTTTTGCGGGGCCATCGGGCCATTATCCTTATTGGTGAAATCACTGTAGCAGCTGCCGCAGGCGGCGTCGCAGGCAACGCTTGGTTATCCCTGCTACGTCGGCGTCGCCTGTATCGCGACCAAGGTCGGCTCCTACCACGGACGCCGTAGGAGCCGACCTTGGTCGCGATGCAGGCAACGCCATTCGGGCGGCGGCAGCGCGTTGTGCAGCGGCTACAATTATTCCTTACCTTCCCTCGCCGGTACCGCCGCCATGAGCACGCTCACCTCCCCCGCCCATACGCGTTCGTCCCTGTTCTGGCTCAAGCCGCTGCTGTTCGTGCTGGTGGCGGTGGTTGGCCTGTACTACGTGAAGTGGTCGCCCTATTACCTGAAGTCGTTCGTGGCGGCCAGCAACCACAGCATCGGCGCCTCGATCATCGACGACCACGCCCAGGACCCCATGGCCGCCGCGCTGGCCTACGCCCAGGTGTACTTCCTGGCCATCTGGAAGGCCGCGGTGTTGGGGGTGCTGCTGGGCTCGCTGGTGCAGGTGCTGATACCGCGCGACTGGCTGTTGCGGGTGTTCGGCCGCGCCGGCCTGGGCTCGACGGTGCGCGGCGGGCTGTTCGCGCTGCCGGGCATGATGTGCAGTTGCTGCGCAGCGCCGGTGGTGGCCGGCCTACGGCGCCAGCGGGTGTCGGTGGGCGCGGCGCTGGCGTTCTGGATGGCCAACCCGGTGCTCAACCCGGCCACGCTGATCTTCATGGGCTTCGTGCTGGGCTGGGGCTTCACCGTGCTGCGCCTGGTGGCCGGGGTGATTCTGGTGGTGGGCGTGTCCCTGTACGCCCAGCGCATCGCCGCGCCGGAAGTGCTGCCTGAGCCTGCGGTGGAAGCGGTGGCCGATGCGTCCAGCGCCCCCCAGGGCAACCTGTTCAACCGCTGGATGCGCTCGCTGTGGCAGCTGTTCTGGACCACCATCCCGATCTACGTGCTGGCCGTGCTGCTGCTGGGCGCTGCGCGGGTGTGGCTGTTCCCCCACGTGGACGGTGCCATGGGCAACAGCCTGCTGTGGCTGGTGCCGCTGGCGGTGGTGGGCACGCTGTTCGTGATTCCCACGGCGGCGGAAATCCCCATCGTGCAAACCCTGATGACTCTGGGCCTGGGCACCGCGCCGGCGGTGGCGCTGCTGATGACCCTGCCCAGCGTGAGCCTGCCGTCGATGCTGATGCTGCGCAAATCCTTCGATGCCAAGGTGCTGGTGACGGTGGCGGTGCTGACCATGGTGGTGGGCGTGATCACCGGCTTGATCGGGGCTGCGGTGCTGTAGGTTAGCGGACGCAGCCTGCGGCAGCTGCTACGGGGGGTGGTGGCGGCGGTGGTGGAGGTAGGCCTCCACTTCGTCGGCGCTGCCCATGAACTCGATGCGCGCGCCCTTGGCCTGGCGCTGGTAGGCGTACATGGGGTCGTAGTACTCGTCCAGCAGCACGCGGATCCACGCCCGGTGCAGCTCCACCGCGCCGCTGCGGTACTGCTCGTCCAGCGCCGTGTCCATGGCGCTGGCCAGGCGCTGGAAGCGTTCGCCGCCCAGGCGCTTGACGTTGCTGGCCAGGCTTTGCTGCATGCGCTGGGCGAACAGCGCAAAGCCCTGGTCGGCGCCGTGCAGGCCGACGAACTCGGCGCACAGGTCCACCACGTAATCCTTGAGAATGCGCTGCACGCGCTGCTCGACGCTGTCCAGCAGCCACACCAGCGGCGCGCCCTGCATGCGCCGGTACAGCGCCAGTGGCACCGCCCGGCTGCCGATGGCGCGGCCTTCGTCTTCCAGCACGAACTGCTGCACGCCGCGCTCGCGCTGCTTGAGGATATCCACCGCCAGCTGGTTTTCGAAGTTGATCTGCACCGGCTGCGGCGTGGCGTGCTTGCCGAAGCTAGAGCCCCGGTGATGGGCGTGGCCCTCCAGGTCCAGGGCGTTGTCCAGGCGCTGCAGCACCTCGGTCTTGCCGGTGCCGGTCATGCCGCCCAGCAGCACGAAATCACACTGCTGCGCCGCCTCTTCGGTGACGCTCAGCAGGCAGTGGCGCAGCGCCTTGTAGCCGCCCACCACGCGCGGGTACTGCACGCCCGCCTCGTCCCGCAGCCACTGCTGGCTGAGCTGTGAGCGCAGGCCGCCGCGAAAGCAGTACAGGTAGCCATCAGGGTGCCGTTCAGTGAACGCCCGCCAGGCGTCGATGCGCGCCTGCTTGAGCGCACCCTGCACCAGGCGGTGGCCCAACTCGATGGCGGCCTGCTGGCCGTGCTGCTTGAAGCAGGTGCCCACCTGCTCGCGCTCGCGGTCATCCATCAGCGGCAGGTTGCAGGCATGGGCGAAGGCGCCGTGGTGGAACTCCACTGGCGCGCGCACGTCGATCAGCGAGGTGTCGGCAAGGAACAGCGCGCGATAGTCCCGGCAGTCGTCACGCATCCAGTTCCACCGCGTGGGCTTGTTGCGCCTCGAAGTGGCCGATGGGCGCCAGGGCCATGCCCAGCTCCGCCGCCAGCGCCAGGAACGCCTGCTGGGCGTGGGGTTCGACGGCCACCAGCAGGCCGCCGCTGGTCTGCGGGTCGCACAGCAACAGCTTGTGCATGGCGGTCAGGCGCCCGATGCGCTCGCCGTAGCTGTCGAAATTGCGCAGGGTGCCGCCGGGCACGCAGCCCTTCTCCAGGTAGTATTCGATGTTGGCCAGCACCGGCACCTGGCCCACTTGCAGGCGGGCGGTCAGGCCGCTGCCGTCGGCCATTTCCACCAGGTGACCGAGCAGGCCGAAGCCGGTGACGTCGGTCATGGCGGTGACGCCTGGCAGCCGGGCGAAGCGGCTGCCGGCGTTGTTCAGGGTGCACATCAGGTCGCGCGCCACGCCGACGTCGGCCTGGCGCAGCAGGCCTTTCTTTTCCGCCGTGGTCAGCACGCCGATGCCCAGGGGTTTGGTCAGGTACAGCTGGCTGCCCAGGGTGGCGGTGTCGTTGCGCTGCATGAAGCGCTTTTCCACCAGGCCCGTCACCGCCAGGCCGAAGATCGGCTCCGGGGCATCGATGGAATGCCCGCCCGCCAAGGGAATGCCGGCGGCATCACAGACCGCGCGGCCCCCGCGGATCACCTCGCGCGCCACCTCGGCGGGCAGCACGTTCACCGGCCAGCCGAGAATGGCGATGGCCATCAGCGGGTCGCCGCCCATGGCGTAGATGTCGCTGATGGCGTTGGTGGCGGCGATGCGGCCGAAGTCGAAGGGGTCATCGACAATCGGCATGAAGAAGTCGGTGGTGGACACCACCCCGCGCTCGCCATCGATGCCGTACACCGCCGCATCGTCACGCGAGGCGTTGCCCACCCACAAGTTGGGGTCCAGGTGCTGCGCGCCGCTGCCGGCGAGGATCACCTCCAGCACCTTGGGCGAGATCTTGCAGCCGCAACCGGCGCCGTGGCTGTACTGGGTGAGGCGGATGGGTTCACTCATGTCCGAAAGCCCTGGCAGGTCAATCCATTGAGTCTAACAGAGCCTCCGAACGGTGCTGGACCCACCGGTTTGGTCATTATTTCATCACATCGACTCCACCCCCGGTTTTGCTGGGGTTGGGCGTTTTATCCACAGAGATACTCACGATTTCCGGGGACAACTTTTCTGCGGGGGCTGGATGGGTGAACAGTGGTTGCGCGCAACACCAGCCGCACCGCGTGAAGCCGGACGCCGCCTGGCGGCAGCTGCTACAGGGCGCGCCAGTCGCGCAGCCAGGCCAGGCCGGCGCTGGTGTCGCCCTTGGGGCGGTACTCGCAGCCGATCCAGCCGTCGTAGCCCAGGTCGTCGATGAGCTGGAACAGGTACGGGTAGTTCAGCTCGCCCAGGTCCGGCTCGTGGCGGTCCGGCACGCCGGCGATCTGGATGTGGCCGATGCCGGCCATGTCGCGGCGCAGTTTCACCGCCAGGTCGCCTTCGACGATCTGGCAGTGGTAGCAGTCGAACTGCACCTTGAGGTTGGCGGCGCCCACTTCGCGGCAGATGGCCTGGGCCTGGTCCTGGCGGTTGAGGAAGAAGCCAGGCATGTCGCGGGTATTGATCGGCTCCAGCAGCACGGTGATGCCGACCTTGGCGGCCTGGGCAGTGGCATAGGCCAGGTTTTCCAGGTACACGGCGTGGTGGCGGGCGCGCTCGGCTTCGGACGGCAGCAGCCCGGCCATCACGTGCACGCGGCTGTTGCCCAGCACGGCGGCGTATTCCAGGGCCTGGTCGAAGCCTGCGCGGAATTCGGCCTCGCGGCCCGGCAGGCTCGAGGTGCCGCGCTCGCCCTTGGCCCAGTTGCCGGGCGGGGCGTTGAACAGCGCCTGCACCAGGCCGTTGTCGTCCAGGCGCTGCTTGAGTTCGGCGGCGCTGTAGTCGTAGGGGAACAGGTATTCCACGGCGTCGAAACCGTCGGCCCGGGCCGCGGCGAAGCGGTCGAGGAAGTCGTGTTGCGGGTACAGCATGCTGAGGTTGGCAGCGAAACGAGGCATGTTGACTCCAGGAAAGCGCTAGGCTTGCGAGCCTACCGCACCGATGCCGGTATCCACCAGCACGTTGCGGAACAGAGCATCGGCACCGGCATGCCGGTTGTGGTTGTGGCTTTGCGGATTTGCCGCGATGCTGTACCTCCCCCTTTGCCGAGGACACCCCGATGAGTGAAGCGCCCCGCCCGCCCCTGCCCCCTTTCACCCTGGAAACCGCCATGCAGAAAGTCCGCGGCGCCGAGGACGGCTGGAACTCCCGCGACCCGGCCAAGGTGGCCCTGGCCTATACCGAGGACACCTACTGGCGCAACCGCAGCGAGTTCATCCACGGCCGCGCCCAGGCCCAGGCGTTCCTGGCACGCAAGTGGAACAAGGAACTGGACTACCGCCTGATCAAGGAGCTGTGGGCGTTCGCCGACAACCGCATCGCCGTGCGTTATGCCTACGAGTGGCACGACGACTCCGGCAACTGGTTCCGCTCGTACGGCAACGAGAACTGGGAGTTCGCCGAGAATGGCCTGATGCAACGGCGCTTTGCCTGCATCAACGACCTGCCGATCACCGAGGCCGAACGCAAATACCACTGGCCGCTGGGGCGCCGCCCGGATGACCATCCAGGCCTGAGCGACCTGGGCCTCTGACGGCAGCTCCCACGCCCCCCCGTAGCAGCGGCGGGGCGGCCATCCGCCGCAGGCCGCGTCCCCAGGCACCGCGCACTATAAATCTGTAGCCGCTGCTGCAGGCTGCGCAGGCCTTCACTCTCGCTGGAGATCATCAGTGCACTCAGGGGCCAGCGCAGCCTGGCGGCAGCGGCTACGCGAAATCCTGCGCACATCGCACCTGTAGCAGCGGCTGAAGGCCGCGTCCTGGAGCAACGCAGGACCGCCGCCGGACGCAGCCTTCGGCAGCTGCTACGCGAATGCGGATACCCCATGGACCGCGTCGCCTGCATCGCGGTCAAGGCCGGCTCCTACCACGAACCGTGTAGGAGCCGACTTTAGTCGCGATGCAGACGACGCCATTTCAAGACAGTTGCGGTTACGAGGGGGTCAGCTGAATTCGGAGCGCATCACCCGCACCGGCACCGACTTGTACGACGGCGTGCCGCTGTCCTTGTCGATGTAGTCCAGCGGCACCAGCGAATTGGCCTCGGGGTAGTAGGCCCCCACCGAACCTGGGGCAATCTTGTATTCGATGGCGGTGATTTTCTCGTAGCGCATCCGCCGCCCCTCGGTCACCGTCTCGATGTCCACCAGGTCGCCGTGGGCCAGCCCGCGCGAGTCCAGGTCGGCCTGGCTCATGAACAGTACGTCACGCCGCCCGAACACGCCGCGGTAGCGGTCGTCCAGGGCGTAGATGGTGGTGTTGTACTGGTCGTGGCTGCGCAAGGTAATCAGCCGCAGCACGTCTTCGCCCTCCACCACCATGTCTTCGTGCAGGCCGGGGAACACGAAGAACTCGGCCTTGCCCGAGGGCGTCAGCCATTTGCGTTCGGTGGCCGGCAGCGGCATGCGGAAGCCGCCGGGCACGCGGATGCGCGCGTTGTAGTTGTCGAAGCCGGGGATGGTCTGCTCGATCAGGTCGCGGATCTTGTCGTAGTCCGCGGCAAGTGCTTTCCACGCCACCTTGCTGTCGGGCAGCGTGGCGCTGGCCATGCCGGCGACGATGGCCGGCTCCGACAGCAGGAACGCCGACGCCGGCGCCAGCTTGCCCGCCGAGGCATGGACCATGGACATGGAGTCTTCCACAGTGATGGCCTGGGCCAGGCCGTCCTGCACATCCAGCTCAGTGCGGCCCAGGCAGGGGAACAGGAAGGTCTCCTTCGACACCAGCAGGTGGTTGCGGTTGAGCTTGGTGCCCACGTGCACCGCCAGGTCCAGGCGGCCCATGGCCGGGAAGCACTGGGCCGGGTCCGGCAGCGCCACGGCGAAGTTGCCGCCCAGGCACAGCAACGCCTTGGCGCTGCCGGCGATCATCGCCTGCATGGTTTGCACCGCGTCATGGCCGTGGCCGGCGGGCGGTTTGAAGCCGAACACCTGTTCCAACTTGGCCAGGAAGCTGGCCGACGGTTTCTCGGTGATGCCCACGGTGCGGTTGCCCTGCACGTTGGAGTGGCCGCGCAACGGGCAGATGCCGGCGCCCGGCTTGCCAAGGTTGCCGCGCAGCATCAGCAGGTCGCAGATCAGCCGCACATTGGCGGTGCCCTCGTTGTGCTGGGTGACGCCCATGCCATAGGTGACGATGGTGGCGTTGGACTTCGCGTAGGCAGCGGCAACCTTTTGCATATCGTCCTGCAGCAGGCCGCTGGCGTGCTCGATGTCCGGCCATTGGGTGGCCAGCAGGTCGGCCTTGAGCGCCTCGAACCCTTGGGTGTGTTCGGCAATGAAGGCATGGTCGAGCACCTGGCCAACGCTGTCTTCGAGTTCCAGCAGCGCTTTCATCACCCCCTTGATGGCCGCCGCATCGCCGCCGGCCTTGACCTGCAGGTAGGTGGAGGCAATGCGCGTGGAGCCGTAGGTGGCCATTTCGACCATGCTCTGCGGGTCGGCGAAGCGCTCCAGGGCGCGCTCGCGCAAGGGGTTGAGCACCATGATCGGCACCTTGCGCCGCGAGGCCTCGTGCAGCGTGCCCATCATGCGCGGGTGGTTGGTGCCGGGGTTGTGGCCGATGGAGATGATCAGCTCGGTGACGTCGAAATCCTCCAGCGATACCGAGCCCTTGCCCATGCCGATGGAGCGCGGCAGGCCGACGCTGGTGGCCTCGTGGCACATGTTCGAGCAGTCGGGGAAGTTGTTGGTGCCGTATTCCCGGGCATACAGCTGCCACAGGTAGGCCGCTTCGTTGGAGGCACGGCCCGAGGTGTAGAACTCCACCTGGTCGGGTTGCAGCCCGCGCAGGATCTCGCCGATGCGGGCAAACGCGGCATCCCATTCGATGGGCTGGTAGGTATCGCTGGCGCGGTCGTAGACCATGGGGTGGGTCAGGCGGCCGAGGTCTTCCAGCTCGTAGTCGGAGCGGCGCAGCAGGGCCGAGACCGGGTGGGTGGCGAAGAATTCGGGGGTGACGCGCTTGTTGGTGGCTTCCCAGGTGACGGCCTTGGCGCCGTTTTCACAGAACTGGAAGGTGGAGCGGTGTTCCTTGTCGGGCCAGGCGCAGCCGGGGCAATCGAAGCCGTCCGGCTGGTTGGTGCGCAGCAGCGTCAGCGGCGCCTTCAGGGTGTCCATCTGCTCGCGCACCGCCGTGGCGGTGGCCTTCAATGCACCCCAACCGCCTGCGGGGCCGTCGTAGTCCTTGATGCCCGGTACTTTGCGTCGAGTGGCCATGATCTCTCCGTCTGCACGTGGCTCATGGCCGGCTGGCCGGAGCCTGGGAGGACTACATTACGCCTCGCGGCAGGCGCGTGCATGATCGGTCGACCGAGCGGTACCAGCATCAGGCAAGTGACCGCAGGTGCAGGCGTCGGCGACTTTTTATACCTGGATTATCAAAGTAGGTATAGATTATAGCCAGACCGATATTCAGGGATATAAACATGTCCGCATCACGCCCGATGTTCAACCGCTCGACCCTTGCCCAGCAGCTGGCCCGCGACCTGGCGGGCGAGTCTTTCGTCGATTACAGCTCGGGCTTGTTCCTGGCCGCCCCCCGGCGCACCGGCAAAAGCACGTTCCTGAGCAATGACTTCATTCCCGAGTGTGAAGCCCGGGGCTGGCTGGCGGTGTACGTGGACCTGTGGGCCAACCGCGAGGTCGACCCGGCCGAGTTGGTCTCGGGGGCCATCGGCGCTGCCCTGGGCGCCTTCGAGAGCGGCTTGAGCAAAGTGGCGAAGAAGGCCGGCGTGGACAAGATCAACCTGCTGCGCACCCTGAGCTGGGACTTCACCAAGCCGCGCCTGCCAGCCGGGACCACCCTGGCCAGGGCGCTGGAGGTGCTGCATGAGGTCTCCGGGCAAATGCTCGTGCTGATCATCGACGAGGCCCAACACGCGTTGAACAGCGACAGCGGCCTCAACGCCATGTTCGCGCTCAAGGCCGCGCGGGACCAGCTCAACCGTGGCAACCGGCCGGACGGCCTGCGCCTGGTGTTTACCGGCTCCAGCCGCGACAAGCTGGCCAACCTGGTGCTCAAGAGCAAGCAGCCCTTCTATGGCGCGACCATCACGCCGTTTCCACTCCTGGGGCATGATTTCGTCGAGTTCGTCACCGGGGTGTGGAACCGCCGGCTGGCGGCCAGCAATCAGTTCAAGGTCGATGACCTGGCGTACGCGTTCCAATTGGCCGGGCGCCGCCCGGAAATGCTCAACACGCTGCTGACCGAGGTCAGCGTTGGCCTGGGCGAAGCCAGCAACCTGGGCGAGTTGCTGCGCACCGGCGCGCTCAACCACCAGGCGGGCGTGTGGAGCGATTATGAAAGCGCCTACAACGACCTGTCGCCGTTGCAGCAGGCCGTGCTGGAGGTCATGGCCGAGCGCGCACTGGGGCAGGCGCCTTTCGCGCCCTTTGCCGAACAGACCTTCGCCGACGTCAACCGCCGGCTGGAGCAGGCGCAGCAGCCCGCCAACGCCAGCACCCCCAACGTGCAGAAAGCCCTGGAGGTGTTGCGCGAGAAGGAGCTGGTGTGGAAGGCCAACCGCGGCGAATACGCGCTGGAGGATTCGGCCATGGCGCAGTGGCTGAACCGCCACCGCACGTAGCAGCGCGCCGCTTGGGCCGGACGCAGCCTGCGGCAGCTGCTACGCAACCCGTAGCAGCGGCCGCAGGCCGCGTCCGTGCGCGCCGCGTATTATGCGCCGCGGTCAGCCTGGGCAGGCCCAGCTGTTGGCCGCCCTGGCGATCTGCCCGGCCAGTTGGCCGATGGCTTTCTGGTGTGCCAGCACCAGGTCGTCCATGCCCACGCCGCTGGCCTCGCGGATCACGCTGGCGCAGGTCAGGGTGCGGCGCTTCTGGCCGTCGCTGCGCTGGCTGAGGCTCCACACCACGTCGATCAGCGCGTACTGGCCCGGCAGCGAATCGAAGCGGCGCACGTCGGTCTGCAGCGACACCACCGGCTTGTCGGCGGCCTTGGGCAGGCCCGCCAGGTCGCGGGTGCCCAGTTTCTGCTCCAGCTGCCCGGCCAGGGCGTCGTGGAACTCGTCGGCCAGGGGCGCGCCCCAGCGTTCGGTTTCGAGGATGGCCAGGGCGCCGGTGCTCTGGCGCACCACCATCTGCGGCTGGTCGACCTGCACCGGCATGCGCACGCTGAGCATCTCGAACTGGAACGCCGGCGCCGGGACGCTGGCGGGGCTGGCCGGCGCGGTGGCCACCAGGGTGTAGTAGTGGGTTGGCGCCGAGCTGCAGGCCGCCAGGCCCAGGGTGGCCAGCAGGGCCAGGGAACGGAGGGTCATGGCGGTCATTCCTGTGCAGGTTCACGAGAGGTCGACGAAGTGGGCTGGTAAGCGTCCGGCTTGCCGTCCTTGAGGCGGCCACGGATCAGCGCTTCGGGGTGGCGGCCGAGGAAGTCGGTGAGCACGCGCACCGAACGGGCGGTGCGCTGCACCTCGTCCAGGGCCTGGCCCAGTTGCTGACGCTGCGGCGAGTCTTCGGCGAAGCTGTCGTTGGCGGTGGCCAGGGTCTTGCGCGTCTGCACCAGGGTGTCACGCATTTCCGGCAGCACCTGGCCGTTGACGTTCTCCAGGGTCTTGTTGAGCTGGCCGAGGCTGCCGTTGAGGTTGTCGGCGATCTGGTCGATCGGGATCTTGCTCAGCTTGTCGACGAAGCTCTGCAACTGCTCCTGCAACTTGTCCAGGCTGCCCGGCACGGTAGGGATCACCATGGGCCGCGCGCTCATGTCGAAGGCCACCGGGCGGGCATTGGGCACGAAGTTCATCGACACGTACAGCTGGCCGGTCAGCAGGTTGGCGCTGCGTGCCTGGGCGCGCAGGCCGCGCTTGACGAACTGGCTCATCAGCAGCGCGCCCTTGGCATCGTCCTCGCCCCCCATCTGCGCCAGCAGCTTGTCGTGGGCCTTGCCCAGGCGGTTGGGGTAGATCACCGCACCAATCACCGTGGGGAAGGTCTCGGTCTTGGCGTCGTAGTCCAGGTCCACCGACACCACCTTGCCGACGTTGACGCCCAGGAATTCCACCGGCGCGTTCACGGCCAGGCCGCGCAGCGACTGGTCGAAGCGCATCTGCACGTAGCGCGCCTCGCCATCGGGCGGCGCCAGGGCGGTTTCCTGGTCGTCGAACAGGGTGAACTGCTGGCCTTCGTCGGCCTGGGCCTTGTCGGCGCTGTAGTTGGGCTCCACGAAGGCAATGCCGCCGGAGAGGATGGACGCCACCGACTGGGTGTTCACCTTCAGGCCGTTGGCGCCCAGGCTGACGTCCACGCCGCTGGCGTTCCAGAAGCGGCTGTCCTTGCGCACGTACTGGTCGTTGGGGGCGTTGATGAAGACGTCGACGTCGACACCCTTGCCGTCGTCGGCCAGGTGGTAGGACACCACCTGCCCCACCTGGATACGGCGGTAGTAGACCGCCGAGCCGATGTCCAGCGAGCCCAGGTCACCGGTGTGCAGGGTGAAGCGCTTGCCCTTCTGGCCGTAGGTGATGGCCGGCGGGTTCTCCAGGCCGACGAAATCCTTTTCAGTGTCGTCGGAGTTGCCCGGGTCGGCGCCGATGAAGGCCCCGGACAGCAACGTGTCGACGCCCGATACGCCGCCGGCGCCGATGCGCGGGCGCACCACCCAGAAGCGTGCGTCACGGGCGGTGAAGGCCTTGGCCGACTGGTCCAGTTCGACCGTGGCGTCGATGTGGCTGCGGTCTTCGCTGAGGGTGATGGCGGTGACCTTGCCGATCACCACGTTCTTGTACTTGACCTGGGTCTTGTTGGCTTCCAGGCCTTCGGCGGTGAGGAAGCTGATCTGGATCTGCGGGCCGGCCGACATGGCCTTGTGCACCACCATCGACAGGCCGATCAGGGCGGCCACGATCGGCACCAGCCAGACCAGCGAGACGTTGAAACGTCGGCGCCGGATCTCGGGGCTCGAAGGCGTGAGGGTGGAACTTGGGTGATCAGACATCTTCAACCTCTGCATCCCAGATAAGCCGGGGATCAAAACTCATGGCCGCCAACATCGTCAGCACCACGACCAAACCAAAGAACAGGATACCCAGGCGCGGCTCGATGCTGCTCAGGGAATGGAATTGCACCAGGGCCGCCACCAGGGCCACCACCAGCACGTCAAGCATGGACCAGTAGCCGATGATCTCGATCAGCCGGTAGAGCTTCGAGCGCTCGCGCATGGCCCACTGGCTGCGGCGCTGGCAGGTGATGAGCAAGGTGCCCAGCACCACGAATTTCATGCACGGCACGGCGATGCTGGCGATGAAGATCAGCAGGGCAATGTCCCAGGAGCCGCCGGCCCAGAACTCCATGACGCCGCTCATGATGGTGTTCTCGCTGCCGCTGCCGAACATGTCGGTGTACATCACCGGCAGCAGGTTGGCCGGTATATAGAAGACCAGGCTGGCAATCAGGAACGCCCAGGTGCGTGCCAGGCTTTCGGGCTTGCGCCGGTGCACCACCGAGTCGCAGCGCGGGCAGTAGTGGCTGCCTTCGGCGCAGGCCAGGCCGCAGGTGTGGCACAGCACCAGCTTGAGTTCGTGGGCATAGGGCGGCTGGCTCATGGAATGACCCCTTCCAGGTCATGCCACAGCCGGCGGATGCTCTTGCCGGAGATCAGAATGATCAGCACCGTGAGCATGGCCAGCGCCCACAGGCCCAGGCCCGGGTGCACGTCGAGCATGCCGCCCAGCTTGACGATGGCGACCAGGATGCCCAGCAGGCACACCTCGAGCATGCTCCATGGGCGCAGGTGTTCCAGGGCGCGCATGCAGGCCTTGAAGCCGGGCGCGGCGACGCCGGCGCAGGCGAAGCTGAGCACCCAGCACAGCAGGATGATCTGCAGCATGGGCGCCAGGATGATGGTCAGCCCGGCCACTGCGGCGATGACGCTGATGCGGCCCTGGGCCAGGGCTTCCACCGACTGCCACAGGGTGGCTTCGTTGCTCAGGCCCTGGAGGCTGATGGAGATCACCGGGAAGGCGTTGGCGAAGCAGAAGACGATGGCCGCGCAGATGGACAACGCCAACAGCTGCTGGGCGCTCATCTGCCCGCCCCGGGCCAGCACCGCGCCGCAACGGGTGCAGCAGGACTTTTCCCCGCGCACCAGGGGGGTGGGCTGGTAGACGGAGTCGCAATGCTCGCAGATGATCCAGTCGGGGTTGTTCATGAGGCTCGATGACACGGGTGGGAGCGGCATTTTCCTTTGAATGGCAGCGCCGCGTCTAGTTCAGCGTAGGATACATATGTAATTGCATGATAGTGGGTGGGGGACGCGGCCTTCGGCCGCTGCTACGCCCGTAGCAGCGGCCAAAGGCCGCGTCCGGGCTCAGCGCTGCTTCAAGCGGTCGATGATCACCGCGATCAGCAGAATGGTGCCGCGGATCACGTACTGGTAGAAGGTGTCGATGTTCTTCAGGTTCATGGCGTTCTCGATGATCGCCAGGATCAGCACGCCGGCAATCACGTGGCGGATCATGCCGATGCCGCCGCTCAGCGACACCCCGCCCAGCACGCAGGCCGAAATCACCGTCAGCTCGAAGCCCTGCCCCACCATGGGCTGGCCGGAGGTCATGCGTGAGGCCAGCACCACGCCGGCCAGGGCGCCCACCAGGCCGTGCACGGCGAAGATGATGATTTTGGTGCGGTCCACGTGCACGCCGGCCAGGCGCGCGGCTTCCTGGTTGCCGCCAATGGCCATGGTGTTGCGGCCGTAGGTGGTGTAGTTGAGCAGCCAGCCGAAGAAAATGAAGCAGACGATGGTGATCAGGATGGGCACAGGCACGCCGAACACCTGGCCGTTGCCGAACACATAGAAGCCCTCGTTCATGACGCCAACGGCCTTGCCGTTGGAGAAGATGTAGGCCAGGCCGCGAACGATCTGCATGGTCGCCAGCGTCGCGATCAGCGCGTTGATGCGCAGCTTGGCAATCACGATGCCGTTGATCAGCCCGACGATCAGGCCCATGCCCAGGGCGGCGGACACGCCGAGGAACACGCTGTTGGTGTCGCGCATCACCACGGCGGCGATCACCCCGGCGCAGGCGATGACCGAACCGACCGACAGGTCGAAATGCCCGGAGGCCAGGCAGTACAGCATGGTGCAGGCGGCGATGCCGGTGGTGGAAATCGCCAGGCCCAGGCCGCGCATGTTCATCGGCGACATGAAGTTGTCGATCAACAGGGTGCAGAGCAGGAAGATGCCCAGGGCCGCCAGCAGCATGGCCCACTCATCGAGAAACCGGCGCATGTTCAGTCCTTGCCGCGGCGCGTGCAGGGTGGTGGGAGTGGTCATAAGCACCTCGTTTATTATTGTTCAGCCACGGGTGCGTGGCAGTGCCAGTTGCAGCAGACGGGATTCGTCGGCCTGTTCACGGTTCACTTCGCCGGTCAGGGCGCCTTCGCTCATCACCAGGATGCGGTCGCTGATGCCCATCACTTCCATCAGGTCGCTGGACACCACGATCACCGCGATGCCCTGGGCCGCCAGGTTGTGGATGATCTGGTAGATCTCCGACTTGGCGCCGATGTCGATGCCGCGGGTGGGTTCGTCCAGCAGCAGCACCTTCATGGGCATCGACAGCCAGCGGCCGAGAATGGCCTTCTGCTGGTTGCCGCCGGACAGGAACATGATCTGCTGGCCGGGGCTGGGGGTTTTCACGTTCATGGCGCTGATCTGCTGGCGCGCGTTGTCGCGCTCCCAGCGGCCCTGCAGCAGGCAGCCCAGGTGGGCATGGCGGCTGCGGGCGCCGATGTTGATGTTCTCGGCGACGCTGGACAGCGGCACGATGCCCTCTTTCTTGCGGTCTTCGGGGCACAGCAGGATGCCGGCGTCGATGGCCTGGCGCGGGTTCTTCAGGTGCAGCGGGCGGCCTTCCAGCTCGATGTCGCCGGCGCTGTGGCGCGCCAGGCCCGACAGCAGCCGCAGCAGTTCGGTGCGCCCGGCGCCCACCAGGCCGAAGAAGCCCAGCACCTCGCCCTTGTGCAGGCTGAAGCTCACCGGTTCCTGCAGGCCGGGGCCCAGCAGGTCTTTCACCTGCAGGGCCACCCCGCCCTGTTCGCGGGGGCGGTAGTCGTAGATGTCCTGGATGTCACGGCCGACCATGCAGGTCACCAGCTGGTCGTGGGTCAGCTGCGCCATGTCATCGAAGGTGCGGATGAAGCGGCCGTCCTTGAACACGGTGACGGCGTCGCAGATGCGGAAGATTTCTTCCATGCGGTGGGACACGTACAAAATCACCCGGCCCTCGTCGCGCAGCCGGGCGATGATGGTCATCAGCCGGTCGATCTCGCGGGCCGAGAGGCTGCTGGTGGGTTCGTCGAAGGCGATGACGTGGGCGTTGCGCGACATGGCCTTGGCAATTTCCACCAGTTGCCGCTGGCCCAGGGACAGCTCGCCCAGGCGCGTGCCGGGGTCGATCTCGTCGGCCAGGCCTTTGAGCAGCTCGCGGGCGCGGCGCTGCATGGCGCCGCGGTTGACCAGGCCGAACCGCGCCGGCATGTGCCCCAGCAGCAGATTTTCGGCGACGCTCATTTCCGGCACCAGGTGCAGCTCCTGGTGAATCACCGCCACGCCGTGGGCGATGCTGTCGGCGGCGGACTTGAACGCCATGGGTTGGTCGCCGATCAGCACCTGGCCAGCGCTGGGCTGGTAGGCTCCGCCCAGGATTTTCAACAGGGTGGACTTGCCCGCGCCGTTCTCGCCCATCAGCGCCAGCACCTGCCCGGGGTGGGCGGTGAAGCTGATGTCGGACAGCGCGCGCACGCCCGGGAAGTTCTTGCCGATGGCGTCGAAGCGCAGGCTGCCGGTGGCGGTGTGTGGTTGTGTTGCCGTGGATGCATGCATGAGAAGCCTCTTCACCTAGCGATGGCAAAACCCGTAGCAGCTGCCGCAGGCTGCGTCAGCGGTAGTCGCGGTGCGCCGGGACGCGGCCTGCGGCCGCTGCTACGGGATTGGCGTTACTTCCAGAGCCCGATCTTGGTCAGCACGTCCTGGAAGTTGGCGCGGGTGATCAGCGTCACGTCGTCCATGGCGGTGTACTTGGGCGGCTCCTTGCCGGTGGTGACCCACTCGAACACCTGCGACGCGGTGTTGTAGCCTTCCTTGTCGGGGCTGGGCAGCATCGAGCCGAAGAAGCCGCTTTTCGGTTTTTTCAGCTCGTCGATGGCGTCGGTGCCATTGATGCCGATGCCAATCACGTGGTCAGGCTCGAAGCCGTTCGAGGCCGTGGCCCGCACCCCACCCAGCACGGTGTTGTCGTTCATGCCACCGATGATCAGGTTTTTCGCGTTCGCCGGCAGTTTGGGCAGCGCCGAATTGACCGCGTCCATGCCACCGGGCACGTCCAGGGTCTTCTGCGGGGCGGTGAGGATGTGCTCGGCGGGCAGGCCGGCTTTTTTCAGCGCGTCGATGGAACCGTCGGTGCGCTTCTTGCCGGTGTCCAGCTCGTTGTAGGTGTTGATGACGGCGTAGGTGTCTTTCCAGTCCCAGTTACGCTTCTTGGCCTCGTCGGCCATGGCGGCGCCCTGCTTCTGGCCCACTTCGAAGGCAGCCATGCCCAGGTACGGCACGTCCTCCATGAATTTGCCGTTGGCGTCGACGAAGCGGTCATCCACGGCCATTACCTTGAGGTCGTTGGCCTTGGCCTTGGCGACGATGGCCGGGCCCAGGGACACGTCCGGCGGGCAGATGACGAAGCCCTTGGCGCCGTTGGCGGCCAGGCTGTCGATGGCCGAGAGGGTTTTCTCGCCGTCGGGCACGGCGATCTTGATCAGTTCGAAGCCCTTGTCCTTGGCGGCTTTTTCGGCGAACGCCCATTCGGTCTGGAACCAGGGCTCTTCAGCCTGCTTGACCAGGAAGCCGATCTTCACCGGGTCGGCGGCGAAGGCGGTGGAGCCCAGGCCGAGGATGGCGGTAGACACGGCGGCACAGCACAGGGAACGCATCCCATGGCGACTCAACATAGCTAACTCCTTGTTCTTATTTGATATAGCTACAGCGTCCAGCGGTTTGAGTGGCGCACCCGCAAAGGCGCGATTTACAGTCTTAGCATGTAATCCGGTGTCTCTATGTAACGTAGTGTCACCCGCCGAAACGCTGGCACGGCTGGCCGCGCACGCCCAGGTCGGCCCACAGCACGGCGCCGTCCAGGGGGTTGTGGCTGCCGCTCTGGCGCGAGCTGGTGACGTACAGCCGGGTCAGGTCCGGGCCGCCAAATACGCAGCTGGTGGGGTGTTCCACCGGCAATTCGACGACTCGGTCCAAACTGCCGTCGGGGGCGAAGCGCAGCAGGCAATGGCCGCCCCAGCGCGCGTTCCACACATAGCCGTCGGCGTCCATGGCCGAGCCATCCGGGGCGCCGCGCGGGTGCTCGGCCGCCCACACCTGGCGCGGGCCGGGCAGGCCCTGGGCGTCCAGGGGGTAGCGGTAGATCACGCCGTCGAGGGTATCGGCGCTGTACAGCCAGGCGCCGTCGTCGCTCCACAGCAGGGTGTTGACGATGCCCTGCCCGGCTAGCAACGGCGCCACGCGCCCCTGGTGGTCGATACGGAACAGGCCGCCGCTGCGGCGCTCAAGCGGCAGGTCGCCGCCTTCGGCGTCGAGGTTGTTCTGCATGCTGCCCAGCCACAGGTTGCCCTGGGGGTCGCAGCGGGCCTCATTGGCGCGGTTGCCGGCGACGGGGTCGGCCTGGCACCACAGGCGCAGGGCCGGGGCCTGTTCGGGGGAGTCCAGGGCCAGGCGATGCACGCCGCTGGCCAGGGTCACCAGGGCGTCGCCGGCCTGGGTGGGAATGAACGCCGACACCGGCTCGTGCAACTGCCAGTGCCGCTGCTCGCCGCCCTGCAGGCGGCACGCCTTGAAGCCAGCGATGTCCACCCAGTACAAGGCCTGGGTGGCGACGTCCCAGCACGCGCCTTCGGCGAGCCGGTAACGCACAGGGGAAAGTGCCTGCCAATTCATGTCACGCCCTTCTGTTCTTATTGTTGACGCGCGGGCCTCACCGGGCCACGACACCACTAAATAGTATTACCATTTATTTTTCAAGTGCTGTTTTTTGGACTATAAAAGCTTGCCACTGCAAAAATGAAGGTAAATAGTCTGACCAATAGACAGGAAATTTCCGCAAGCATCCGCCACAACAACAAAAAGGAAGGCTTACCATGCAACCACGTCTTACCCTCGCCAGCCTGGGACTCTCGATCATGATGGCCAGCATCACTGCCCACGCCGCGGGGCTCAGCGCCGAACGCGGCAGCTTCGGCACCCTGCCCGATGGCACCGCCATCGAAAAATACACCCTGAAGAACAGCCACGGCGTGCAAGCCACCATCATCACCTACGGTGGCATCCTGCAGTCGCTGCTGGTGCCCGACAAGCACGGCAAGGCCGCCGACGTGGTGCTGGGCTTCGATGACGTCAAGGGCTACCAGGCCAACCCCACGGTGTACTTCGGCGCCACCATCGGCCGCTACGGCAACCGCCTGGCCGACGGCAAGTTCAGCCTCGACGGCAAGCCCTACCAGATTCCCACCAACGACGGGCCCAACGCCCTGCACGGTGGCACCCAGGGCTTCGACAAGCACGTGTGGAAGGCCGAGCCGAGCAAGGCCAAGGACAGCGTCGGCGTGACCCTGAGCTACGTGTCGGCGGACGGCGAGATGGGCTTCCCCGGCACCCTCACCACCCACGTGACCTACAGCCTCAACGAGCGCAACGAGCTGCGCATCGAGTACCGCGCCACCACCGACAAGCCAACGGTGCTCAACCTGACCAACCACAGCTACTTCAACTTGGCGGGCGCCGGCAACGGCGACATCCTCAAGCAGGTGGCCACCGTGTTCGGTTCCCATTACACGCCGGTGACCGCCAAGCTGATCCCTACGGGTGAGCTGGCACCGGTGGCCGGCACGCCCATGGACTTCCTCAAGCCCACGGCGTTTGGCACGCACATCAAGGATGATCACCCGCAGCTGAAGTTCGCAGAGCCCAAGCAAGGGGGCTTTGACTTCAACTGGGTGCTGGACACCCACGGCGACGTGAAACGCCTGGCCACCGAGGTGCACGACCCGGCGTCGGGCCGGGTGCTGCAGCTGTACACCACCGAGCCTGGGGTGCAGCTGTACACCGCCAACTTCCTCGATGGCAGCATTCATGGCAAGGGCGGCACGGTGTACCCGCACTGGGGCGCGTTCACCCTGGAGACCCAGCATTACCCGGATTCGCCGAACCAGCCGAAGTTCCCGAGCACGCGGCTGGACCCGGGCAAGGCCTACACCCAGACAACGATTTTGCGCTTCAGCGCGAAGTAGAGACCGCGTCGCCTGCATCGCGCCCAAGGGCGGCTCCTACGCAATTGGCGTAGGAGCCGCCCTTGGGCGCGATAGGCGTTCTGGGGGTAGACGGGGGAGGGCGTGGGGGGCGGCGGCGGGGCTG
>NZ_JBWGIG010000048.1:35464-46199 GCF_056312595.1 Pseudomonas sp. GYB4201
GCGCTGTCGCTTGCCTGGGTGTTCCGGCCCGCCCGTTGGCCGCGATAGGCGTAATGCGGTTATACGGGGGAGTGCTTGGGGTGCAGCGGCGCTGCTGCTACCGGGTCGGCCTTAGCCGGCGGCGTGGGGTTGGCGTACTCAGGCTTGAGGTGGCCATTCTGGTCCAGCAGCCAGGCGTCCATGATCTGCCGCACCACCGGGCCTGCGACCCGGCCGCCGGCCTCACCGTTCTCGATCATCACCGACACCACGATCTTCGGGTGTTCGGCCGGCGCAAAGCCGACGAACAAGGCGTTGTCGCGGTTGCGTTCCAGGGTTTTCAGGCGGTTGTAGCGCTCGCCCTGCTTGATCGCCACCACCTGTGCGGTACCACTCTTGCCGGCGATGCGGTACTGGGCGCCCTGGGCAGCGGCGCGGGCAATACCCCGCGGGTCGTGCATCACCATCTGCATGCCGTGGTTCACCTGTTCCCAGTACTGCGGGTTGCGCAGCACGATGTTGGGCATCGGGTTCTCGTCCACCGGCGCCACGCCACCGACGGTCTCGGCCAGGTGTGGCCGGCGCCACACGCCCTTGGCGGCGATCAGGCTGGTGGCCTGGGCCAGCTGCAGCGGGGTGACCTGCATGTAGCCCTGGCCAATCCCCAGGATCAGGGTTTCACCCGGGAACCAGGCCTGGCGGCGGGTGGCGCGCTTCCACGCCGGGGACGGCATCAGCCCTGGCGCTTCTTCGTACATGTCCATGGACACTTTCTGGCCCAGGCCGAAGCGGGTCATGTAGTCGTGCAGGCGGTCCACGCCCAGCTTGTGCGCCAGGTCGTAGAAGTAGGTGTCGTTGGAACGCATGATGGCCGCGTCCATGTCCACCCAGCCGTCACCGCTGTGGTTCCAGTTGCGGTATTTGTGGTCGTAGTTGGGCAGTTCGTAGTAGCCGGGGTCGAACACCCGCGACTGGGCGGTGGTGGCGCCGCTGTCGAGGCCGGCGATGGCCACTTCCGGCTTGATGGTCGAGCCGGGGGCGTACAGGCCGCGCAGGGCGCGGTTGAACAGCGGCCGGTCAATGGAGTCGCGCAGGCTGGCGTACTGCTTGAAGCTGATACCGGTGACGAACAGGTTGGGGTCGAACGCCGGCTTGCTGACCATGGCCAGCACCTCGCCGGTGTCCGGGTCGATGCACACCACCGAGCCACGGCGGTCGCCCAGGGCGTCCTCGGCGGCCTGCTGCAGGTGCGCGTCCAGGCTCAGCACGATGTTTTTGCCGGCCACCGGGTCGGTGTGCTTGAGCACGCGCATCACCCGGCCCTGGGCATTGGTCTCCACTTCCTCGTAACCCACGTGGCCGTGCAGTTCGGCTTCGTAGAAGCGCTCGATGCCGGTCTTGCCCACTGACTGGGTGCCGCGGTACTCGGTCTGGTCGAGGGTCTTGGCTTCTTTCTCGTTGATACGGCCCACGTAGCCCACCGAGTGGGCGAAGTGCGTGCCCAGCGGGTATTCGCGCACGAACTGCGCTTCCACGTCGATGCCCGGCAGCAGGTACTGGTTTACCGCGATCTTGGCGATCTGGTCCTCGGTCAGCTCGTACATCAGCGTCACGGGCTCGAAGGGGTGGCGTACGCGCTTGAGTTCCTTGTCGAACTGCTTGCGGTCATCTTCGGTGAGCCCGAGGATCTGCACCACCTCGTCCAGCACATGGCGGTAGTCCCCTGCCCGCTCGCGGGTCAGGGTCATGTTGAAGCTGGGCCGGTTGGTGGCCAGCACCACGCCGTTGCGGTCGTAGATCACCCCGCGTTCCGGCGGAATGGGCAGCACGTGGACGCGGTTGTTCTCGGAAATGGTGGAGTGGTAGGCGAATTCGATGACCTGCAGGAAATACAGGCGGCCCACCAGGGCCAGGGCCAGGGCCAGTACAAAGACCGCACAGGCGATAAGGCGCCGATTGACCAGGCGCTTCTCTTTTTCGTGGTCTTTCAGGGGAATGGGTTGTGGCATTAAACCGCTCTGACGACAAAAAAATTAAAAAAGCAGCAGTCCCCGAACACCTCGACACGCCTGCCCACGAAGGCAAACGCCGGTTTCAGGGGGTGAAACGCCCTCCGGGCGCGTAGGAAATAGAAACAAATGCCGTAGGTAATGAGCACGGCGTGCGCGATGGTAACGAAAGCAGCCGGTCCGCCTCAAGGCTGATGTCCCGCGGCCCGACGTAGCGCCGCTGCGCGGGGCGCGATTATGCCGGGTGTGGTGCGGGCAGGAAAGTGAACAAACCTGACCCGTAGCAGCGGCCAAAGGCCGCGTCCCCAGGCAACGCGGTGTGCCGGGGGACGCGGCCTTTGGCCGCTGCTACGGGAGGTGGGTTAGCTGCGCAGTACTTTGACCTGGTCGGAGGCGGCCTGGAACACCCGGGCGTAGCGCAGGGTGGCGTTGGCGTGTTCGCGCATCAAGGCCTCGGCGCGGCCGCCCTGCCCGCTGGCCAGGGCGTCGACGATGGAGTGGTGTTGCATGTGCGCGTAGTCGAAGCGACGGAATTCGTCCTTCAGGTTGTCGCAGTCCACCGCCAGCGCCGTCACCGAGGCGAACGGCATGTGGTCGTTGCGCTGCAGCGCGCCAGCGATGGCGGGGTTGCCGCTGCCCTGCAGGATGATCTGGTGGAAGCGCATGTTGAGGTCGTGATACAGCTGCAGGTCATCTTCGGTGACGTGGCCCTTGGCAAAAATTTCATCGCCCTGGGCCAGGCACTGGCGCAGGGCGGCCAGCTCTTCGTCGCTGACGCCGCGTTCGGCGAACTGCCGCGCTGCCAGCCCTTCCAGCACCCCGCGCACCTCGATGGCGCCGGCGATGTCTTCCTCGCTGACCTTGCGCACCTGGTAGCCACGGGCGCCGTACTGCACCAGCAGGCCCTCCTGCTCCAGGGTGCGGAAGGCAATGCGCACTGGCGTGCGCGACACGCCCAGGGCCTCGGCCACGGTGACTTCGAACACGCGCTCGCCCGCAGCGATCTCCCCTGCGGCGATCATCTTGCGCAGTGCAACCAATACCCTTTGCCCGGGTTTACTCATGAACACTCTGCCAAAAAAATTGGATCCTGCTCATGATACCCCAGAAGTTCCTGGATCCTGCGGCAAACGTACCTGTTTTTTGGTGGCGACGAAAATCGACCAACTGGACATGAACAGCGCGGCAATCAATGGCCCGATGACAAAGCCGTTGAGCCCGAACACCGCCAACCCGCCCAAGGTCGACACCAGGATCAGGTAGTCGGGCATGCGCGTGTCCTTGCCCACCACGATGGGGCGCAGCACGTTGTCGACCATGCCGATCACCAGCAGGCCGTAGCCGGTCAGCAAGGCACCCTGCCAGAGGGCGCCATTGAGCAGGAAGAACACCGCCACCGGCGCCCACACCACGCCCGCGCCCACGGCCGGCAGCAGCGACATGAACGCCATGACCACGGCCCACAGCAAGGCGCTGGGGATGTCGAGGAACCAGAAGATCAGGCCGCCCAAGGCGCCCTGCACCACCGCCATCAACAGGTTGCCCTTGACCGTGGCGCGTACCACGCGGTTGAACTTGAGCTGCAGCCGGCGTTTCTGCTGTTCGGCCAGGGGCACGGCGTTGCGCACCCGGCGCACCAGGTCCGGGCCATCGCGCAGGAAGAAGAACAGCAGGTACAGCATGATGCCGAAGCTGATGATGAAGTCGAAGGTGCCCTGGCCGAAGCTGAAGGCCTGGGAGGCCAGGTACTGGCTGCCCTGCATCGCCCATTTGCTGATCTTGTCGCGCAGGCCTTCGAGGTTGCCCATGCCCATGCGGTCGGCCAGGTGTTGCAGCGACGCTGGCAAGGCGTGCTTGAACTGGGTGATGTAGCCGGCGATGTCCAGTTCGCCGCTTTCGATGTTCTTGTACAGCCCGGTACCCTCCTGCACCAGCAGCGCACTGACGATGATCACCGGGATAATGGCGATTACCAGGCAGATCAACAGCGTGGCCAGGGCGGCCAGGTTGGGGTTGCGGTTGAATTTGAGCTTGAGGCGCCGCTGCAGCGGCGCGAAGACGATGCCGAGGATGACGGCCCAGAAGATCGCCCCGTAGAAGGGCAGCATGATCCAGATGAACGCCAGGGTGACCAGGGTCAGCAGCACCATCAGTGCCTTGTGTTGCAGCAGGGTTTCGTTCATGTCCGGTCCATGTCAGGTCACGCGGTGCGGCAACGGCCGCACAGATGTTAGGCAACGGATCGCGGCTAGAATTCAGGCGCTGCGCCGAGGCAGGCCGATGCGCACGCGCAGGCCGCCCTGGGGGCTGGCGAGCAACGCCAGGGTGCCGCCCCAGGCGTCGACGATGTCGCGGACGATGCCCAGGCCCAGGCCGTGGCCACTGACCTGCTCGTCCAGCCGCGAGCCGCGGTTCAGCACCGCGTCGCGCTGGGCCTGGGGGATGCCGGGGCCGTCGTCGTCCACCTCCAGCACGTAGCCGCGCGGGCTGCTGGTGAGGGTCAGGCGCACCTCGCTGTCGGCCCACTTGCAGGCGTTGTCCAGCAGGTTGCCGAGCACCTCCAGCAGGTCCTCGCGGTCCCACGGCAGCTTGAGGCCCGGCGGCTGGCTGCAGCTGATGAGCAGCTCCTGGCCATGAATCATGCGCAGGGTGGCCAGCAGGCCAGGGAGCTCGGTGGCGCAGTCGAACAGCTCGCCGGGCAAGGCATCGCCGGCCAGGCGGGCGCGGTTGAGCTCACGGCCCAGGCGCTGCTCGATCTGCTCCAGTTGATCGCGCAGCGCCCTGGCCAGTTCGGGGTGGGCGGCCAGGCGCTCCCCCGCCACCAGGCTGAACAGCACCGCCATCGGCGTCTTCAGCGCATGCCCCAGGTTGCCCAGGGCGTGCCGTGAGCGGCGCAGGCTGTCTTCGGTGTGGGCCAGCAGGTGGTTGATCTGCGCCACCAGGGGTTCCAGCTCCAGCGGCACCTGGGTGTCGAGTTGCGAGCGCTGGCCCTGCTGCAGCTGGGCGATCTGTTCGCGCGCACGCTCCAGCGGCCGCAGCGCCCGTTTTACCGTGACCCGTTGCAGCACCAGGATCAGCAGCAGTGCCCCCAGGCCCATGGCCAGGCCGATCTGCTGCATGCGCTGGAAGCTGGCGCGCACCGGCGTGTAGTCCTGGGCCACGCTGATGGACAGCGACTGGCCCAGGCGCTTGTAGTCCGAGCGCAGCACCAGCAGCAGTTGGCCCTCGGGGCCCAGGGTCAGGTTGGCGTGCAGCCCCGGCGCCTCGGGCTGGGGAAATTCCTGGTCCCAGAGCGAGCGGGAGCGCCAGTGGCTGTCGGGAAAGTCGACACGGAAATAGTGGCCGGAGAACGGTCGTTCGTAGGCAGGCGAAATGCGCCGGTCGTCCAGTTGCAGGCCACTGGGGCCGCGCACCAAGGCCACCAGCAGGCTCTCGCTTTCGTTGCGCAGGCCCGCCTCCAGGTAGCGCTGCAAGCCCACTTCGAACAACCACAGGCTCAACTGCGCCACCGCCACGCCGACCACCACCAGCACGCTGATGAGCCCGACGCTGAGGCGCCCCTGGATCGACTTCATCCGCCGCCGGCGCCGAACAGGTAGCCCTGGCCGCGGCGGGTTTCGATCACGGCACGGCCCAGCTTGCGGCGCAGGTGGTTGACGTGCACTTCCAGCACGTTGGAGTCGCGCTCGGTCTCGCCGTCATACAGGTGCTCGGCCAGGTGGCCCTTGGACAGGATCTGCCCGGGGTGCAGCATGAAATAGCGCAACAGGCGAAACTCCGCTGCCGTCAGTTGCACCTCTGCCCCCGCCTGGTTCACGCACTGACGGCCCTCGTCCAGCTGCAGGCCGGCGGCCTGCAACGTGGGCTGGTTGCTCAGGCCACGGGCGCGGCGCAGCAGCCCCTGCACCCGCAGGTGCAGTTCCTCGGGGTGGAACGGCTTGGTCAGGTAGTCGTCGGCGCCGGCCTTCAGGCCTTCGATGCGTTCGGCCCACGAGCCCCGCGCCGTGAGAATCAGCACTGGGGTGGCCTGCCGCGCCGCGCGCCATTGCGCCAACACGTCGAGGCCGGGCAAGCCGGGCAGGCCCAGGTCGAGGATGATCAGGTCATAGGGCTCGACCGCGCCCTGGTAGGCGGCGTCGCGGCCGTCGGCCAGCCAGTCCACGGCATAACCCTGGGCCTTGAGGCCGGCGGCCAGCTCGTCGGCCAGCGGCACGTTGTCTTCAACCAGCAGCAGGCGCATCAGTCGTCTTCCTCATCCTTGCGCAGGTGGCCGGTGGCCGCCTCCAGCTCGATCTCGCGCACCACGCCGTCGCGGGTCAGCAGTTCCACTTCGTAGGTATACACGCCGTCATCTTCTTCCAGCTCGGCCTGCAGCAGCTTGGCCCCCGGATAGCGCTGCAGGGCTTTCTCCAGCAGCTGTTCCAGGGGCAGGATGACGCCGGCCTGGCGCAGCCGCAAGGCTTCATCCTGGCTCAGGTCATGGGCGTGGGCGAAGGTACAGCAGGCGGCCAGGGCCAACAGCAGGCCTGGCCGGGTCATCACGTTCATCAGGTGTCCTGGTGGTCCTTGAGGATTTCGCCGGTGGCGGCGTCCAGTTCGAGGTCCCATTCGACGCCCTTGGCGTCGCGCAGTTCAACCTGGTACAGGTGCTTGCCGTAGGACTCCTCGAGCTCGGTTTCCTTGACCGTGGCGCCGGGGTGGCGGCCGATGGCGGCGGCGTTGAGTTTCTCGAACGACTGGATGGTGCCGGTGTCGCGCAGGCGCAGCGCCTCGTCGGGGCCCAGGTCGCGGGCCTGGGTGGCAGTGGCGCAAAGGCCCAGGGTGATGGCGGCGGTGAAGGCGGTGAAATGGTTCATGTGCGGCTCCGTTATCAGTCAAGTGTGTACGGAGCAGAGGCTAACCGGAACAACTTAATTGAAACTGAAATTGAATGGCCATCATGGTAGCGGACGAAGGGAAGCGTGTCGGCAGGGCAAAGGCAACGAGTTATGTAGGACGTTTCGCGAGGTTGCACGTTTGCATGCACCCGCCACGCGGAGTAAATTTCGGCGTCCGTCACGAGGTTCCCATGAGCGCCATCCACATCAAGTCCCCTTCCCTGTGCATCAAGGCCGGCACCCAGGCCATGGCGCGGATTCGCCAGCGCGGCCTGCAGCCCGCAGACGTCGGCATCCTGCCGGGCGCCGCGGGCGGCCCCAAGGCGTTGGGCATACAGGGGCTGGACCTGGCGCTATTCGGTGACTGGCTGCCCCGGGCGGTGCGCGAGCGCTCGCTGATCGGCGCGTCCATCGGTTCCTGGCGTTTCGCCAGCGCCTGCCTGCCCGACCCGGTGCAAGGCCTGCGCCTGCTGGGGCGCCTTTATAACGAGCAGAGCTTCGCCAAGGGCGTGACCATGGCCGAGGTCAGCCACAGCTGCCACCGCATGCTCGATGAACTGCTGGCCGGCCAGGACGCGCGCATCCTCGACAACGCCCATTACCGCCTCAACGTGATGGTGGTGCGGAGCCACGGCCGCCTGGCCCATGACCACCGCGGCCACCTGGGGCTGGGCCTGGGCTCGGTGATCGCCGACAACTTGCTGGGCCGCGCGCGCCTGTCCCGGCATTTCGAGCGGGTGATCCTGCATGACCAGCGCCTGGCGCCGCCCCTGCACGCGCTGACTGATTTCCCCTCGCGCTGCCTGCCGTTGAACACCGGCAACCTGCGCCAGGCGCTGCTGGCGTCGGGCTCGATCCCCATGGTGATGGAGGGCGTGCGGGACATTCCGGGGGCCGGGCCCGGCACCTTCCGCGACGGCGGCTTGCTGGACTACCACCTGGACCTGCCCTACAGCGGCGACGACCTGGTGCTTTACCCGCATTTCACCGACAAGGTCATCCCCGGCTGGTTCGACAAGACCCTGCCCTGGCGGCGCGGCGATGCCCAGCGCTTGCGCAACGTGGTGTTGCTGGCCCCCTCGTCGCAGTACCTGGCCAGCCTGCCCTACGGCAAGCTGCCCGACCGCAGCGACTTCAAGCGTTTCATGGGGCAGGACCAGGCACGCCAGGCCTATTGGCGCACCGCCATGGCTGAAAGCCAGCGCCTGGGCGACGAGTTCCTGGAGCTGGTGGAGACCGGCCGGCTGGGTGATGTACTGCGGCCCCTCTGACACCCGGGTCAGGTTACTGGTAGACTAGGTGATTGCATTGGCTTTTCGGGTTTTAGACACGTGGAAATTTTTAAAGAGTTTACGTTCGAATCGGCTCACCGCCTGCCACATGTCCCTGAAGGGCATAAATGCGGCCGCCTGCATGGCCACTCGTTCAAGGTTGCGCTGCACCTGACCGGCCCGGTTGACCCGCACACCGGCTGGATTCGCGACTTCTCGGAAATCAAGGCGATCTTCAAGCCGCTGTACGAGCAACTGGACCACAACTACTTGAACGACATCCCTGGCCTGGAAAACCCGACCAGCGAAGTGTTGGCCAAGTGGATCTGGCAACAGGTGAAGCCGTTGCTGCCGGAACTGTCGAAGGTGCGCATTCACGAGACCTGCACCAGCGGCTGCGAGTACTACGGCGACTGATCGATGCCGCTGTTGAAAAACCACCTGCGGGTGGTTTTTTTATGCCCGTTGCGCGGCAATCTGTCGCAGTTTTGGCCGGTTATCGCCCACTACCCGGCTGACCAGCCTAAAGAGTGGCCACATGCTATCGATATAAAGGACAGCGGATCAATCTGACAAAAACAATCCAGATGCGCTTGTCTCCCCCTTCCGGGATGAGTGAAGAGTCCGCGCCCGCTCTCGATCCCTGGAGTTGATCGCATGTTTCGTCACCTCAGCATTCGCACTAGCATGTGCGGCATCCTGGCCCTCTTCGTGTCTGCCCTGCTGTTTTCCACCGTGAGCGCCTGGCGCAACGCCGAGCAGAGCGACGCCCAGGTGCAGGAATTGCACCGCACGGCCTTGCAGGCCGACCGCTTGAACAACGCCCTGCTGCTGGCCATCCGTACCAGCGCCAACGTGTCTTCGGCTTTCCTGGAAAACCTGGGTGGCCAGCACGAAGCGTCCACCACCCGCCTGGCGCGCTCCGAGGAGATCTGGCAACAGTCGGCGCAACTGGTCGACCATTTCGGCCAGACCCTCGAACCGCAGAACACCGCGCTGGGGCTGCAGTTGGAGCAATCCTTCGTGGCCTACGGCAAGACCATCGAAGGCCAACGCGCTGCCGCCCGCGCCGGCGACCTGGGCGCCTATTTCACCGTGAACCAGCAGGCGGCCTCCGCCATGGGCGCGTTGCAGGAGCAGCGTAATGCGTTGATGAAGGCGCTCAATGACCGCAGCGAGGCCTTGATGGTGCTGACCGACTCGCGCTTGCAGCAGGCCAAGACCATGGCCGTGTTGCTGCTGGTGATTACCTTGCTGCTGGCCGCCAGCTGCTGGACCTTTATCGCCGCGCGGGTGCTGCGCCCTCTCAGCCTGGCTGGGCAACACTTCAAGCGCATCGCCGCTGGCGACCTGCGTGAGCCCATCGTGGTGAGCAGCCGCAACGAGATTGGCGAACTGTTTGCCGAACTGAGCCGCATGCAGGACAGCCAACGCCAGACCATCGCCCATATCAGCGCTTCGGCCCAGCAACTGGCCGATGCCGCGCAGCAGTTGACCACGGTCACCGAAGAATCGAACCGCGGCGTGCAGCAGCAGGACCAGGAACTGGAGCAGGCAGCCACCGCCGTGACCGAAATGACCACGGCGGTGGAAGAAGTGGCGCGCAACGCGGTGTCGACCTCCCAGGCGGCGGAAGCCTCCAACGCGCTTTCCCATCAGAGCCGCCAGCAGGTGCAGGACACCATTGACGGCACCCACGCCATGGCCGCCGATATTCAGGGCAGCGCCGAGTTGATCCAGCAACTGGCTGGCGAGACGCGGGAAATTGGCAAGGTGCTGGACGTGATCCGCGCGGTGTCCGAACAGACCAACCTGCTGGCGCTGAACGCTGCCATCGAAGCGGCCCGCGCCGGTGAAGCAGGCCGTGGCTTCGCGGTGGTGGCGGACGAGGTGCGCACCCTCGCCCACCGCACCCAGGAATCCACGCGTGAAATCGAACAGATGATCGTGCGGCTGCAGACCGGCACCGAGGCAGCGGTGAATTCCATGCGTTCGAGCACCGAGAAAGCCCAGGTCAACCTCACCTTGACCCAGGCGTGCGGGGACGTGCTGGAGCAGATCTACAGCGCCATCAGCGAGATCAACGAGCGCAACCTGGTGATTGCCAGCGCCGCCCAGGAACAATCCCACGTGGCGCGGGAAGTGGACAGCAACCTGATCAATATCCGCAATTTGTCGTTGCAGTCATCGGAGGGGGCGACCCGTACCAGCGCAGCAAGCCGGCAGATGACCACATTGGCGGAGGAGCTGACGGGGTTGGTGGCGCGGTTCAGGGCCTGAGTAAAGCGTTGCACAAGCCACCCACCGGGTGGCTTTTTTGTACCTTTGGTTTGCAGGGGGCGTTACGCGGGGGCTTTGGACGCGGCCTTTGGCCGCTGCTACGGGGGCACATGGGCGCCATGTCAAGTACACCGCACGTAGCAGCGGCCGCAGGCCGCGTCCGAGGTTGCCGGAAATATTATTAAACGCCAGAAAGACAAAACCCCCACCTGCCTTCGCAGATGGGGGTTTCGGAATTTAATCTTGACGATGACCTACTCTCACATGGGGAAACCCCACACTACCATCGGCGATGCATCGTTTCACTGCTGAGTTCGGG
>NZ_JBWGIG010000049.1:0-41528 GCF_056312595.1 Pseudomonas sp. GYB4201
CGACCAAGGTCGGCTCCTACCACGGACCGCGTAGGAGCCGACCTTGGTCGCGATGCAGACGACGCGGTGTTTGTCACGAAGCCAGCAACTGCCGTGCCTGGGCGAAGCATTTTTCGGCGATGGCCGAGCGCGGCTCGGTGCGGCGCATGATCAGGCCCAGCGGCGCCAGTACTTCGGCGTCGGGCAGCTCCAGCACGCCGATGTGTTCGCTCAGCCCCTCGAAGCCGCCGTCCAGAGGCATGACTGCGCAGCAGAAGCCGGCCTGCAACGCCTGGATCAGCTGGAAGGTGGAATCGCTTTCCAGCACCGGGCGCGGGCTGAGGCCGCGGCTGCGGAAGCTCAGGTCCACGGACTTGCGGAAGTGCATGCCGTTGAGGATCATGCCCAGCGGCAGTTCGGCGGCCTCTTCCCAACTGATGTGCGCGCTGGCAAAGCTGAAATAGCGTTTGTCGTAGAGCACGCCGATGCGGGTCGAGGACAGTTCGAAGTACTCGAAGTGGCTGGCGTTGACCTGGTCCAGGTAGCAGATGCCCAGGTCGATGTGGTTGTTGGCCAGGCCGGCGACGATGTCGTCGCTGGTCAGCGTCGAAACGCTGAAGCCCAGTTCGGGAAACTCCTTGGCCAGCGCCTGGATGAACTGCGTGGTGTTGAAGCTGCTAAGCGGCACCACGCCCAGGCGCAGGTCGCCGATTAGCTGGCCGCGGCAGGCAGCGGCTTCCGCGTACAAGCCATCGTGGGCGGCGATCAGCGTGCGCGCCCAAGCCAGCACGCGCTCGCCGGCGGGGGTAAAACCCTCGAAGCGCTGGCCGCGGTTGACCAGCACGATGTTCAGTTCGTCTTCCAGGTTGCGCAGGCGCATGGACAGGGTCGGCTGGGTGATATTGCAGCGCGCGGCGGCCTGGCCGAAGTGCCGGGTCTGGTCCAGGGCAATGAGGAACTTGAGCTGTTTGATATCCAAGGCAACACCGGGGGCTAGGCAGGGGGAGCAGGTTCGATGATAGCGGTTACGCGCGCGCCGTGGGCGCTAACCGCCGGTCATGTTCATGAACCGCACCACCTGCACGTCGTCGTTGACCTGGAAGTCATGCCGCCACGGCTTGAGCTTCATGGCCTCGATAATCGCCTGTTCCACCTTGTGCGGCTGGCCCGGGTTGGCGCGCAGCACGGCCTTGAGGTCCATGCCGTGCTCGTTGCCCAGGCACAGCAATAGGCGCCCTTCGACGGTGACGCGCACGCGGTTGCAGGTGGCGCAGAAGTTGTGGCTGTGGGGGGAGATGAAGCCGATGCGGATGTGCGGTGCCTCGGCCAGCCGCCAGTAGCGCGATGGCCCCTGGGTGGATTCGGCGGAGTCGATCAGGGTGTAGCGCTGGGCGATCACCTCGCGCACCTGGGCGCTGGAGAAGAACGCCTCGGCGCGGCTGTGCTCGCTGATCGTGCCCAACGGCATCTCTTCGATAAAGGAGATGTCCACGCCGCGGTCGATGGCGAACGCCACCAGGTCGTTGATCTCGTGGTCGTTGCGGCCCTTCATCACCACGCAGTTGAGCTTGGTGTGGGTGAAGCCGGCGGCGTTGGCGGCATCGACGCCGTCTATCACCGCCTGCAGGTCGCCGGTGCGGGTCAGTTCCTTGAAGCGCGCCGGGTCCAGGCTGTCGAGGCTGATGTTCAGGCGCTTGACGCCCGCGGCCTTGAGCGGCTGGGCCAGGCGCGCCAGCTGCGAGCCGTTGGTGGTCAGGCACAGTTCACGCAGGCCGGGCAGGGCGCTGATGCGCTGGCACAGCTCGACAATACCCTTGCGCACCAGCGGTTCGCCGCCGGTAAGGCGGATTTTGCGCGTGCCCAGGGCGACGAAGCGTTCGGCCAGCTCGCCGATCTCTTCCAGGCTGAGAATGCGCTGGCGCGGCAGGAAGGTCATGTCCTCGGCCATGCAGTACACGCAGCGGAAATCGCAGCGGTCGGTCACCGACAGGCGCACGTAGTCCACGCGCCGGGCGAAACCGTCTACCAGGGTCCGATCAGACATGCATACCTCGTTGAACAGCTCATTCGTGCGTCCAGAATAAGGGTGCGGTGGGGGCAGGTCTAATTACTTCGAGTGAAGACATGATCAATGGCGTCTATCAAGGCGTGATAGATGGCGTCGATCACGCGTTCACTAATAGCAATTGGACAGCTGGCAGGGCCGGGAATAGCCTGAGATTCTGAATTCACTGCCGAAAACGGAGCGCCCCATGTCCACGCACGAACGCTATAAACCCTACAAAGGTGCCGCAGCTGGTTGGGGCGCTTTAGTAGCGGTGACGCGCAGTTGGCTGGGCAGCAAGAAGGCGCTCACCAACATCCGCGCCATGCTCAAGACCAACCAGAACGGCGGTTTCGACTGCCCGGGCTGCGCCTGGGGCGAGTCGCCGGAAAACGGCATGGTCAAGTTCTGCGAGAACGGCGCCAAGGCCGTCAACTGGGAAGCCACCGGGCGCCTGGTGAACCCGGCGTTCTTCAACAAGTACACGGTAACGGCGCTGGCCTCGCAAAGCGACTACTGGCTGGAGTACCAGGGCCGCCTGACCCACCCGGTGCGCTACGACGCCGCCAGCGACAAGTACGTGGAAACCAGCTGGGAAGACGCCTACGCGCTGATCGCCAGGCACCTGAAGGCGCTGCCGTCGCCGGACATGGCCGAGTTCTACACCTCGGGCCGCGCCAGCAACGAGGCCGCCTTCCTGTACCAGCTGTTCGTGCGGGCCTACGGCACCAACAACTTCCCCGACTGCTCGAACATGTGCCACGAAGCCAGCGGCGTGAGCATGAAAGAGACCCTGGGCGTGGGCAAGGGCACCGTGGTGTTCCACGACCTGGAGCACGCCGACGCCATCTTCGTCATCGGCCAGAACCCCGGCACCAACCACCCGCGCATGCTCGAGCCGCTGCGTGAAGCGGTGGAGCGTGGCGCCCAGGTGATCTGCATCAACCCGCTCAAGGAGCGCGGCCTGGAACGCTTCCAGCACCCACAGCACCCGCTGGAAATGCTCGGCAACGGCTCCAAGCCCACCAGTTCGGCCTACTTCCGCCCCGCGCTGGGCGGCGACATGGCGCTGTTCCGCGGCATGGCCAAGTTCCTCCTGCAGTGGGAGCGCGAGGCCCAGGCCAACGGCGAACCCGCGGTGTTCGACCACGCCTTCATTGCCGAGCACACCACCGGCATGGACGCCTACCTGGCTGAAGTGGACGCCACCACCTGGGCGCACATTGTCGAGCAGTCGGGCCTGCCGTTGGCGGATATCGAACTGGCCGCCAGCATGTACCGCAAGGCCGAACGCGTGATCATGTGTTGGGCCATGGGCCTCACCCAGCACAAGCACTCGGTGCCGACCATCCAGGAAGTCATCAACGTGCAACTGCTGCGCGGCAACGTCGGCCGCCCGGGCGCCGGCCTGTCGCCGGTGCGTGGCCACAGCAACGTGCAGGGCGACCGCACCATGGGCATCGACGAAAAGCCGTCGAAAGCCCTGCTGGACGCCATCGAAAAGCGCTTCAACTTCAGCGTGCCGCGCGAAGTGGGGCACAACGCCGTGCAGGCCATCGGCGCCATGGAACGTGGCGAAGCCAAGGTGTTCATCGGCCTGGGCGGCAACTTCGCCCAAGCCACGCCGGACACCCCGCGCACCCACGAAGCCCTGCGCAAATGCGACCTGACGGTGCATATCGCCACCAAGCTCAACCGCAGCCACCTGGTCACCGGCAAGGACGCGCTGATTCTGCCGTGCCTGGGCCGTACCGAGATCGACGTGCAGGTCAATGGCCCGCAGGGCATCACCGTGGAAGACACCTTCAGCATGGTGCACATCTCCCACGGCCAGCTGAAGCCGCGCTCGCCGGCGCTGCGCTCGGAGCCTGCGATCATTGCCGGCATCGCCGCCGCCACCCTGGGCAACCACCCGGTGGACTGGCACTGGCTGGTGGGCGACTACAGCCGCATCCGCGACCTGATCGCCGACACGCTGCCGGGCTTCACTGACTTCAACAAGCGCCTGGAGCACCCGGGCGGCTTCCACCTGGGCAACACCGCCGCCCAGCGCGTGTGGAAAACCGCCAGCGGCAAGGCGCAGTTCACCGCCAGCCTGCTGCCCGACGACCTGGTCAACGCCGGCGTGCGCAAGATGAACGTCGCGCCGGACCTGATCCTGCAGACCATGCGCTCCCACGACCAGTACAACACCACCCTGTACGGCCTCGACGACCGCTACCGCGGTGTGTACGGCATGCGTGACGTGGTGTTCGTCAACGAGGCGGACATTCGCAAGCTGGGCATGGCGCCGGGCGACAAGGTCGACCTGGTGGCGCTGTGGGACGACAACCGCGAGCGTCGGGTCAAGGGCTTCACCCTGATCGCCTACGACATCCCCGAAGGCCAGGCCGCTGCCTACTACCCGGAGACCAACCCGTTGGTGCCGCTGGAAAGCTACGGCGACCGCACCTTCACCCCGACCTCGAAGTTCATCGCCATCAAGGTCGAAAAGGCTGCTGCCAGCACCCTGATCTCCGCTGCGGTCGCCTGACGGTTCGACGTAAAAAACGTCCGCGCTGTAGCCGCTGCCGCAGGCTGCGCTGGCCCGCATGAACCCTGGAGATCTCCAGCGGGGGTGATGGCCAGCGCCGCCTGCGGCCGCGGCTACGCGTTTTTGGCCAGCAGCTGAATTTCTCCGCGTTATCGTGTTCCAACAGCGATGCCCCGGAGAATGGATGCCATGAACCCCACCCGCCGAACCCTGCTGACGGCCGTGCTGGGCGCCTGGACGGCCTCGCACATCGGCTTTGCCCTGGCTGAACCGGTCGACAGCCCGGCCCAGGCCGATTTCCTCGCCCTGTCGGCGCTGATCGCCGGCCAGCAGGCCCTGGACGCCAGCCTGGCCGCCGCCCTGTACCAGGCCTTGTGCGATCTGCACCCCGGCTTTCCCGAACAAGCCCGCCAACTGCTGAGCCTGATCGAAGCGCGGCGCATCAGCCCCGAGACCCTGCAGCACACCCTCGACAGCGAACAATCGCCGCTGGCCAAAGTCCCCCGGGCCATCGCCCGCGCCTGGTTCATGGGCATCGTCGGCAGCGGCGCCCAGGCGCGCTGCGTGGCCTACGAACAAGCGTTGAACGCACAGATGGTCAGCGACGTGCTGCAGCCGCCCAGCTTCGCCCTGGGTGGCTACGGCAGCTGGACGCAAAAGCCGGTGGCGGGCAATGCCTGAGGTCCTGAGCGCCGACGTGGTGGTGATCGGCAGCGGCATCGTTGGCTCAACTGCGGCCAGGCGCCTGGCGGAGCGCGGGCTGTCGGTGCTGATCCTGGAGGCGGGCGGCCCCATCGACCACGCCCAGGTGGTGGCAGCGTTTCGCGCCGCGCCGCGCAAGCACGACTGGCTGGCGCCGTACCCGTACCACGACTGGGCGCCGCACCCTATCTACCAGCCCGAGCCCAACGGCTACCTCGACCAGGCCGGCCCGTACTCCTACGACACCCAGTACATCCGCGGCGTGGGCGGCACCAGCTGGCACTGGGCCGCCCAGGCCTGGCGCCTGCTGCCCAACGATTTTCGCCTGAAGAGCCTGTACGACGTGGGCGTCGACTGGCCGCTGGCCTACGCCGACCTGGAGCCGTTCTACCAGCAGGCCGAGGTGCTGATGGGCGTGTCCGGCGCCGCCAACACCGGCTCGCCGCGCAGCCAGCCGCTGCCCATGGCGCCGGTGGCCGAACCCTACGCCATGGCGCGCATTCGCGAGCGCCTGGCGCCGACCTACAGCGTGGTGGGCAACACGGCGGCGCGCAACAGCCAGGTCTACGATGGCCGGCCACCGTGCTGCGCCAGCAACAGCTGCCAGCCCATCTGCCCCATCAACGCCCAATACCACGGCGGCATCGCCATCCAGCAGGCTGTGGCGGCGGGCGTGCGCCTGCAGATCAAGGCAGTGGTCTACCGCCTGGAGCACGACGCCCGGGGGCGCATCATCGCTGCGCATTACTATGACCCGGACAAGCAGAGCCATCGGGTCACCGGCCAGACCTTTATCGTCGCCGCCAACGGCATCGAAAGCCCCAAGCTGCTGCTGATGTCGGCCAGCGACCGCTATCCCCACGGCCTGGCCAACGGTTCGGGGCAGGTGGGCCGCAACCTCATGGACCACCCCAGCACCTCGCTCAGTTTCGACGCCGACGAGGAGCTTTGGCTGGGCCGCGGCCCGCAGAGCCCCAGTTCTATCAACACCCTGCGCGACGGTGATTTCCGCCGCCATCGCGCCGCCTACCGGTTGGATTTCACCAACGTCTCGCGGGTCGACACGGCCAGCGAGGCGCTGCTCAAGGCCGGGGTTTATGGCGTAGCGTTCAAGACCCAGTTGCGCCACCGCGCCGCCTTCGAAATGAGCGTGAAGGACGTGCTGGAGCTGCTGCCCCACCCCGACAACCGCGTGACCCTCAGCGACCGCCGTGACAAGCTGGGCCTGCCCACGCCACGCCTGCACTACGCCATCGACGATTACACCCGGCGCGGCGCCGAAGCCTCGCGCCAGGACTTCCTGCGCATTGCACAGCTGATGGGCGGCACTAACCTGCGCCACAGCGCCGACGGTAAGTTCTCCAACAACCAGCACATCACCGGTACCTTGGGCATGGGCCACGACCCACGCACCTCGGTGTGCGACGGGTTTGGCCGCTGCCATGAGCATGACAACCTGTACCTGTGCGGCACCGGGGTGATGCCGACCTCGGCCACGGTCAACTCGACGCTGACGGCGGTGGCCCTGGCGCTGCGTAGCGCGCAGGCGATCATTGATAAGCAAAGCTGATGAACTGCTTTGAAAAACAAAATTATCAAAATAATCTAATGGCGTGACAATCCACTGATGCCCGTATCGTATCGAATCGTCCAATAACAACGAGGTTCACACCATGCAAGACGTCGTCATCGTCGCCGCCACCCGCACCGCGGTCGGCAGTTTCCAGGGCTCGCTGGCCACCATTCCCGCCGTCGACCTGGGCGCTGCGGTGATCCGCCAACTGCTGGCCCAGACCGGCCTCGACGGCAGCCTGGTGGACGAAGTCATCCTTGGCCAGGTGCTCACCGCCGGCGCCGGCCAGAACCCGGCGCGCCAGGCCGCCATCAAGGCCGGCCTGCCCGTGGCCGTGCCGGCCATGACCCTGAACAAGGTCTGCGGCTCGGGCCTCAAGGCCCTGCACCTGGCGGCCCAGGCCATCCGCTGCGGCGACGCCGACGTGATCATCGCCGGCGGCCAGGAGAACATGAGCCTGGCCAACTACGTGCTGCCCGGCGCGCGCACCGGCCTGCGCATGGGCCACGCGAGCATGGTCGACACCATGATCAGCGACGGCCTGTGGGATGCCTTCAACGACTACCACATGGGCATCACCGCCGAGAACCTGGTGGAAAAATACGGCATCAGCCGCGAAGCTCAGGACGCCTTCGCCGCGCAGTCCCAGGCCAAGGCTGCGGCCGCCATCGAAGGCGGGCGCTTCGTCGCCGAGATCACCCCCATCCTGATTCCCCAGCGCAAGGGCGACCCCATCGCCTTCGCCACCGACGAGCAGCCACGCGCCGGCACCACAGCCGACAGCCTGGCCAAGCTCAAGCCGGCGTTCAAGAAGGACGGTACGGTCACGGCCGGCAACGCCTCGTCGCTGAACGACGGCGCCGCCGCCGTGCTGCTGATGAGCGCCGCCAAGGCCCAGGAACTGCACCTGCCAGTGCTGGCCCGCGTCGCCGCCTACGCCAACGCCGGCGTCGACCCGGCCATCATGGGCATCGGCCCGGTCAGCGCCACCCGTCGTTGCCTGCAGAAAGCCGGCTGGACCCTCGACCAGTTGGACCTGATCGAAGCCAACGAAGCCTTCGCCGCGCAGGCGCTGTCGGTGGGGCAGGAGTTGGGTTGGGACGCCGCCAAGGTCAACGTCAACGGTGGCGCCATCGCCCTGGGCCACCCCATTGGCGCGTCGGGCTGCCGCGTGCTGGTGACCTTGCTGCATGAAATGATCAAGCGCGATGCGCGCAAGGGGTTGGCGACCTTGTGCATTGGCGGCGGGCAGGGTGTGGCGTTGGCGTTGGAACGGGTTTAATGCCAGGACGCGGCCTTTGGCCGCTGCTACAAGCCCCGTAGCAGCGGCCGCAGGCCGCGTCACCAGCGCCGCTTAATCGGCGCGCGTCGCATGAGCCCAGCGGTAATCCAACCGCGGCACCCGCACCTTGATCCGGCGCGTGGCCTGGGTCAGCACCGGTTCATGCACCGGTTCCGGGTCACGCAGGAACACCACCATCACCGCGCTCAGCGCGTACAGCCCCGAAAACGCCCACACCACGCCTTCCAGGCCGAAACGGTCGCTGAAGATCGCCACCACGGCCGGGCCCACCCACGTGGATGCACCCGCACCCAGGCTCAGCACTGACAACGCCGCCGCCTTGTTCTGCGGCGCCAGGGCCGGTGCCAGCGCCGACAGCGGCACGAAGCACGCCAGCGTCAGGCCGTAGAACGCGCCGAACACCGAGGCCAGCAGGAAGTTGTGCGGGAACGCCTGGGGCATGAAGAAGAACAGCGGCGTGCTGATGGTACTGCCCACCGCGCCCAGCCAGAGGATGGTGTTGCGGTAGCCGATGCGTGTGCTGACGATGCTCGAACCCATGTTGCCGATGATGTTGAACACGAACACGATGGTCAGCAGGCGCAGCCATTGCTCCAGGGTGAAGCCCACGGTGTGCATGAAGAAACCGGGCAGCACCACCAGGAAGCCGAACATCGACGCGGTGTTGATCACCCGCACCAGCCCGGCCAGGGTCACCTTGGGCTGGGTCCACATGATGGTGATGTTCTTCGCCATCGACACCAGCGGTTTTTCACCCTCGGGCGCCAGGCGTTGCAGGCCATGGCTTTCACGCATGCCTACCAGGCCGATGAGGCCGCCGATGACCACCAGGCCGAACGACAGCCAGAACGTCTGCAGGGCGCCGATGATGGGGATGCTGATGCTCGCCACCAGCGAGCCCAGGGTTGGCAGGCCCGCCGCGTAGGCCACCCAGAACCAGCCCACGGCCAGGCCCATCTTGCGCGACGGCGTGGCGGCGGCGATCCACACCAAAAAGCCGTAGGCGAACAGCGGGTAGCCGAAGCCGCGCAGGCCGTAGGTGAGCAGAATCATCGGGTAGCTGAGCTTCTGCAGGCCGTAGATCAGGAACAGCGCCTCGAAGACGCTCCAGATGATCAACCCCAGGGTCATCACCCGTTTCGGGCCCCAGAGGTTGGACAGTGCGCCGGCCAGCCAGGAGGAAATGCCGACCGTGACCCCGTACAGGGTGAAGACCATGGCGATCTGGTGTTCAGGCAGGCCGCGTTGGCCGAGGAAGGGCGAGAGGTAACCGAGTTCGACGCCGTCGCCGATCATGAAGATCAACAGGCCGACGAAGCCCCAGAACAGCGGGTAGGGAATGCCGATTTTGGCGCATAGGCGGGCGAGGGGAGAGTGCGGAGTGGATTGATCGCTCAATGTTCCGTTTCCTTGTGTGCAGCAGGTGCTTGGGCGCACCAATGAATGGCCTCGAGGAGGTTGAAGGGCAGGCTCAGGTGAGCGGTCATAAAACGACGGGAAAACGACAGTGATGCGGGCGTGGTTTCTGGCTTTTATCGGGTGTCGAGTCGCGTTACCTTTTTAGTTATCGCACCTGAAAACCGATAGCGCAACCGTTTGCGTGGCGCTAGCCTGCGACATCCCGCCCGGTTGCAAGGCCTCTGGCCACCATTCCCCGTGGCCTGCCGCGCCCACAAAAAACTTCCGGACACCGCCATTTCGCGGGTCCACGCGGGTGTATTTGTAGCAGCGGCCACAGGCCGCGTCCGAAATCCCCCGCAACGCACCCAAGGTAGCCATTCCCTAGCCTCGCCATTACCGTACTGTCTTCAGCCAGGGAGGCATTACCATGGAAGGAAACGCCGCGCCTACACACTGCGCACCGGCCGTTACAGCGAACCGGGCCGCATCTATCTGCTCACCACGGTGACCGAGGGGCGCACGCGATATTTCGAGCAGTTGCGGGCGGGCCGGTTGGTGGTCCAGGAGCTGCGCTCGGTGCACGAGGCAGGGCTGGTCGAGTCGTTGGCTTGGGTGGTGATGCCGGACCATCTGCATTGGTTGGTCGCGCTGCGGGAAAAATCGTTGGGCGAAGTCATGTGCAGGGTGAAGGCGCGCAGTAGCCAGAGCATTAACCAGTATCTGGGCCGCACCGGGCGTTTCTGGCAGAAGGGTTACCACGACCGTGCGTTGCGCAAGGAAGACAACCTCAAGCAGATGGCGCGGTACGTCGTCGCCAATCCATTACGCGCCGGCCTGGTCAAACGCCTCGGCGATTATCCGCTGTGGGATGCTGTCTGGCTGTAGCAGCGGCCACAGGCCGCGTCCCGGACGCCGCAATTCTGCAGGTACGCCGCCGGACGCAGCCTTCGGCAGCTGCTACGCGAAACCCTGTAGCAGCGGCCACAGGCCGCGTCCCGGACGCCGCAATTCTGCAGGCACGCCGCCGGACGCAGCCTTCGGCAGCTGCTACGCGCAACCCTGTAGCAGCGGCCACAGGCCGCGTCCCGAGCGCCGCGGTTCTGCTGGCACGCCACAGGCCGCGTCCTGCGGACGATCACATCAGAAGATGTAATCCGTGGTCAGGAAGTTCGACTTCCGGTCATGGATGATGTCGCTGATCAACGTCTTGTTCGCGTCCTGGAACTTGGTGGCCACCAGGGTGCGAATCGAGAAGGTGCGCAGGGCATCGAACACCGACAGGGTGCCTTCGGCCGAGTTCTTGCGGCCGTTGAACGGGTAGGTGTCCGGGCCACGCTGGCACTGGGCGTTGATGTTGATGCGGCCGACCTGGTTGGCGAAGATGTCCACCAGCTTGCCCACCTGGGTGGCGTCGGTGCCGAAGATGCTCGCCTGCTGGCCGAAGTCGGACTCCAGCACGTAGTCGATCACGGTCTCCAGGTCACGGAACGGCACGATCGGCACCACCGGGCCAAACTGCTCTTCCTGGTACACGCGCATCTGCGGGGTGACCGGGAACAGCACGGCCGGGTAGAAGAAGTTGCCGCGAATGGCGCCGCCACCGGCGTTCACCACCTTGGCGCCCTTGGCCTCGGCGTCGGCGACCAGGCCCGACAGGTACTCGGTCTTGCCCGATTCCGGCAGCGGCGTCAGCGACACGCCCGCGTCCCACGGCATGCCGGATTTCAGCGCCGCCAGCTTCTGGTTGAATTTCTCGATGAAGCTGCCCACCACGTTCTCGTGGACGAACAGGATCTTCAGCGCAGTGCAGCGCTGGCCGTTGAACGACAGCGAGCCGGTGATGGCCTCGTTGACGGCGTTGTCCAGGTCCACCTCGGGCAGGATGATGCCGGGGTTCTTGGCGTCCAGGCCCAAAGCCGAGCGCAGGCGGTGCGGCTTGGGGTGCAGCTTCTTCAGGTCGCTGGCGGCCTTGTGGGTGCCGATGAACGCGAAGATGTCGATCTTGCCGCTGGCCATCAGCGCGCTGACGGTCTCGCGGCCGCTGCCGTAGATGACGTTGATGACGCCGGCCGGGAAGCTGTCGCGGAACGCTTCCAGCAACGGACGAATCAGCAGCACGCCGAACTTGGCCGGCTTGAACACCACGGTGTTGCCCATGATCAGCGCCGGGATCAGCGTGGTGAAGGTCTCGTTCAGCGGGTAGTTGTACGGGCCCATGCACAGCGCCACGCCCAGCGGCACGCGACGGATCTGGCCCAGGGTGTCCTGTTCCAGCTCGAAGCGGCTGGACTTGCGGTCCACGTCCTTGAGGGCGTTGATGGTGTCGACGATGTAGTCGCAAGTACGGTCGAACTCTTTCTGCGAGTCCTTGAGGTTCTTGCCGATTTCCCACATCAGTAGGTTGACCACCGCGTCGCGCTGCTCGCGCATGCGCGCCAGGAAGCCTTCGACGTGGCGAATACGTTCGGCCACGCGCAGGTTCGGCCAGGCGCCGCGGCCCTTGTCGTAGGCGCGCACGGCGGCGTCCAAGGCGGTCAAGGCGGTGTCGGCGTCGAGCAGCGGCGTGCTGCCCAGGATCACCTGCTGGTCGCCTTCGGGGGTGTCGAGGAAAATCGGGCTGCGGACGGTGGCCAGGGGGCCTTCCCAGCGGCGCAGTTCGCCATCGACCAGGTAGTCGCGTTGCTCGACCTGGCCGCTCAGGCGGTACTGCTCGGGGATATCCGCTGCTGTGGGGTACAGACTGCTCAGTGGATCTTGGCTCATGACGCTACCTCCATGGATGACCGGGACAAAGAAATCAGCATAGCGCTATTGCGGGCCGGCTGAAACGTGTCAGCACCAAAATCGGTCGGGTTTTCATCAGCTTGCTGCAAAAGGGTGAGCGCCCATCATTTGCCAGGGGCTGTTAACATGGCCGCGCTTTGAAGCCCACGAGGAACCCCGCGTTTTGCCTGAAATCCCCGCCCTAGACCCGTTGCCGGACGTGCGCAACCCCCTGGTCCAGTACCTGGCGCGGCTGGTGCCGTCCAGCCAGCTGACCATGAAATACGTGCTGCAGGACGCCGCCGATCGCTTAGGCTTTGCCGACACCGACATCCGCGACGTGCCCTGGCACGTGCTGCAGCCGGGCCATATCACCGGCCTGGTGGCCGCCCTGCGCACCGATGGCTATGCGCCCAACACCTCGTCGCTGTACGTCAACGCCATTCGTGGGGTGATGAACGAGGCCTGGCGCCTGAGCCTGATCGACCAGGACCACCTGCTGAAGATGCGCTCGGTCAAGCCGGCCGCCGGCACGCGGCTCAGCCAGGGCCGCAACCTCAAGCGCACGCTGATCCGCGAACTGATGGACGTGTGCGCCGCCGACCCGCGGCCCCAGGGGCTGCGCGACGCGGCGGTGATCGCGATTCTGTACGGTTCGGGCATGCGCAAGTCGGAGTCGGTGAACCTTGACCTGGCGCAAATCGATTTCCATGAACGCAGCCTGCAGGTCACCGGCAAGGGCAACAAGCAGCTGGTGAAATACGCCCCGGCCTGGGCGTTCGAGAAGCTGGAAGCCTGGCTGGCGTTTCGCCGCGAGCACCTGGGCGAGGGCGAGCAGGACGACACGTTCCTGTTCAACCGCATCCGCCGCGGCAGCCACATCACCCGCGAGCGCATCACCAAGCACGCGATCTATTACATCGCCCGCCAGCGCGGCACCCAGGTCGGCGTGAAAATCATGCCCCATGATTTCCGCCGCTCGTTCATCACCCGGGTGATCGAAGAGCACGACCTGTCCATCGCCCAGAAACTGGCGCACCACACCAATATCCAGACCACCGCCAACTATGATGTGCGCGACGACAACGAACGCCGCCGCGCGGTAGACCGTTACGATTTATAAGGAGAAGGACGCCGCCCCGTAGCAGCTGCCGCAGGCGGCGTCCAAACTCACACCAACGGCACCGGGCTCAACGTACCCAGCAACGACACCGCCGCCAACGCCCCCAACCCCAACAGCCACTCCACCAGCACCGTCTGGCGCAAGGTGTTCAGGGCAATGCGCTGATTGGCCAGCGCCGCGCGGTTGAACAGCGCCAACGCCAGCATGCACGCCACGATCGAGGCCTTCACCGCCAGCACCAGAGCAAAGCCCGAGTCCATGGGCGTGGGCCACAGCGCGCCGGTCAGCACGCGCACGTTGATCAAGCCGGTGACCAGGATGCCGGCCACCAGCACCAGGCCATAACCGCTGAAGCGCAGCAGGGTGCCGCGCAGGTCGTAGCCGGCGGGGCGTGCCTGGATGATCATCAGCAGCATCAGCGCGCCCATCCAGCCGGCCACGCACAGCAGGTGAACCAGTTGGTTGAGCATCAGCAGCGCGCCGGGCACGCCACTGAGCATGGCGGCGTGGCCAACCGGCGCCAGGGTGGCCAGTTGCACGGTGCTCAGGCCCAGGGGCAGCCAGACGGGCAGGCGCATGGGAATGCGCAGGCACATCAGCAGCACCAGGCTGGCGAACAGGTGCACGAACCAGGCCTTGCCGAAGAAGGTCTGGGTCAGCACCTTCATGATCACTTCACTGTTGAGCGCCGACTGCCAGTTGCCGGACATGTCGGCAGCGGTCAGCATCAACCAGGCCACCGCGGTGATCAGGCCGACGCCGGCCAGCAGGCACAGCAGCGGGTCCAGCCACTGGCGCAGGCGCGCCTGCTGGCGGGCGTCGCCCAGCAGCAACGGGCGGAAAACCAAAGTGCCGAACACCAGCAGCACCACGCAGAAATGCACGAAACGAACGACGACCAAAGCACTCATGGGGTTACGGGGCCACCTTGAAGCTGTAGCTGCCGTCGCTGTTGTGGGTGTCCACCGACAGCGCATGCCACTTCACGGTGTAGGTGCCTGCCGCCAGCGGTGCGGCCGGGGTGACGATCAGGGTCTTCTTGTCGGCCCCCTGGGTGGCGATGCTCTTGACCAGCACGGGCTCGCCGTCGCGGCTGAGGTCAACCTTGGTGAAGCTTTCCTCGACGCCTTCGGTGAACACCAGGCTCAGCTCGGCCGGGGCGCTGACGGTGGCGTCGGCCGCCGGCGTGGCGCTTTTCAGGTGGGCATGGGCGAGCACCAGCGGCGACACGGCGCAGCCAAGTAGCAGCGCGGTGGCACCCAGCAGTTTTCTCAAGGGCAGGGCAGGCATATGCAGTACCTCGGGCAGTTAAATAGGCGCAATTAAACACGATCTGAGGGTAGCAGGCGGGTGAAATGTTTTACTTGAAGTCTAAGTTGCGTCACGCTCGCGGTTTCATCGGCCCCCTTTCTCAACGGACCCCGCGCTTTCCATGACCTTCCCGCACAGTGGCTGTACCTTGTTTGCCCTTGGCCTGTTGCTGGCCGCGCCCCTGGCCCTGGCCGACGAGGTGGTGATCACCTGGCCGGCGGGCTGGAGCGTCGAGGAGCTGCCCGCCGGCAGCGACCCGGCCGTGCACCGCCAGCGCGCGGCGAAGAATGACGCCAACGGTGACCCGCAGATGGTGGTGGAACTGACCCGCACGGCGTTGGCGCCGGACCACCAGGTGAACCTGGGCGGCGTGGTGCTGGAAATGCGCAAGGCGCTGCAGATCAACTTCAGCCATGGCGGGTACCAGAGCGTGTGCACTAAGGTCCACGACTCGAAGCTGGGCGACATCGCCGCGGTGGAAACCACCTGCAAGATCAGCCTCAACGGCGGCCACGTGATGACCCAGACCCTGGTGGCAGGAAGTGCGCCGGGGGCGGCGTATTCGTTGTCGTATGCGGGGTCGGCGCAGGGCTATGCCGACAACGAGGCGCAGGTGCAGGTGATTCGCGATGGCCTGAAATTGCAGCAAACCCAATGAGTCCGCCGCTATCGCCCGTAGCCGCTGCCGCCAGGCTGCGCTGGCCATCGCGTACGCTGGAGATGTGCAGCGAGGCATAGGGGCAGCGCAGCCTGCGGCAGCGGCTACGGCATCAGTGGCGTGGCATGTGGCGCTGCAACGCCACCACCGTCCCCACGTTGACCAACGCCAGCACCCCCAGCACCGCCAACGTCGCCGTGGCACCAAAATGCGCCTGCAGATACCCACCCAACAGCGGCGTCAGCGCCTGGGCAATCAACACCGGGCGCGCGATGCGGCCCAGCACCACGGCGTAGGTGGCCGGGCCAAACAGCGCCAGGGGCAGGGTGCCGCGCACAATCGACCGAATACCGCTGCCCAGCCCGTACACCACGATAGCCACCAGCGCCCACTGGGTCGCGAACAGCAGCCCTGCCAGGCCCGCGGCCACCAGCAGCACCGACGCCAGCGTGCTCCAGATAGGGTGCGCGTTGCGCCCCAGCACCACCTGCAGCACCCGTACGCCCACCTGGCTGGGGCCGATCAACGCGGCCACGCCCAGGGCTGCCGTAAGGCTGAAGCCGAGGTTTTGCAGCAGGCTGATCAGTTGCACCGAAATAGCGGTGAAAATCACCGCCGCCAGGGTGAAACTGGCGGTCAGCAGCACAAATACCCGGCGGTCCGGCGCCGCGCCGCTGGCACCAGGCGCTGCCGCGTGGCTGGCGGGCAGGGCGGCCAGCGGTGGCAGGGTGCGCAGGTAAATCGGCAGCACTATCACCAGCAGCAGGCCGCTGTAGGTCAGGCAGGCGCCGCGCCAGCCCAGGTGCGCCACCAGCGCCGCCACTAGCGGCCAGGTGATCGAGGTGCAGAACCCTGACACCAGGGTGATCTGGGTGATGGCGCTGCGTGCGTCGCTGCCAAAACGCTGGCCCAGGGCCGCGAACAAGGGGTCATACAGTCCGGCGGCCATGCCGATGCCGATCACCACCCAGGCCAGCAAAAAGCACGGCAGGTTGGGCGCCACCGCCAGCAGCGCCAGGCCGGCGGCCAGTATCGGCGCGCTGGCCACCAGCACCCGGCGGCCGCCCAGGCGTGCCACCAGGCGGCCAACACTGGGCGCCAACAGGCCAGACAGCAGGATGGCCAGCGACAGTGCACCATACACCCAGGCCTGGCTCCAGCCCGTGTCGGCCACCACGGGCGCGGCGAGCACGGCAATCAGATAGAACGAGCCACCCCAGGCGATGATCTGGGCGATACCCAGCAGGGTGGAGGTAGTGAGCGTGGGGCGATGGGCAGAATCAGTCACGGCGGCTCCGGTGGCCAGGCGGGGAAGGCTGGCAAGGGTATCCCAGCACGGGGCCGCTCGCCCAGTGAAGGTGCCGCTGATCGCCTGCAATCGACCTTCGCCCAGCCCTGTGGTCGGAAATAATTCGCCAGGCGAGTAAATTTCCGCAAAGCCGCTACGTTCAGCAGATAGGCGCTTTGTTTCGCCGGCAGTTTTCGACTCAGTAACAGCGAAGCGCGACCTTGAATACGGATAACCACCAGGCCGACTACACGGCCCGCCACAGGCGCACGCTCCCCCTTGCCGCCCGCCCCAGCCTGGGTGCGATGAACGGCAGCGTCGCCGTGCCCGCGAATGGCCATTGGCTGCGCCGCCTGCTGGCGTTCGCCGGGCCCGGCTACATGGTTGCGGTGGGCTACATGGACCCGGGCAACTGGGCCACCGACATCGCCGGCGGCTCGCAGTTTGGCTACACGTTGCTGTCGGTGATCCTGCTGTCGAACATCATGGCCGTGCTGCTGCAGGCCCTGGCCGCGCGCTTGGGTATCGCTACCGGCCTGGACCTGGCCCAGGCCTGCCGCCAGCGCTACCCCAGGCCGGTGTGCATTGCCCTGTGGCTGGCCTGCGAGGCGGCGATCATCGCCTGCGACCTGGCGGAGGTGATCGGCACGGCCATCGCCCTCAAGCTGCTGTTCGGCATACCCATGCTATGGGGCGCTGTGCTCTGCGTGCTGGACGTGTTCCTGATCCTGCTGCTGATGAACCGCGGCTTCCGCGCGCTGGAAGCCTTCGTCATTGCCTTGCTGACCCTGATATTTGCCTGCTTTGCCGCGCAATTGGTGCTGGCCCAGCCGCAATGGCGTGAAGTGTTCCAGGGCTTTATCCCTCAGGCGAGCATCGTCACCCACCCGGCCATGCTGTACATCGCCATCGGCATCATTGGCGCCACGGTGATGCCGCACAACCTCTACCTGCATTCCTCCATCGTCCAGACCCGGGCCTACCCACGCACCCCGGAAGGCCGTCGCAGCGGCCTGCGCTGGGCGGTGGCCGACAGCACCATCGCCCTGACCCTGGCGCTGTTCGTCAACGCCGCCATCCTCATCACGGCCGCCGCCGTCTTCCATGGCAGCGGCCACACCGACGTGGTGGAGATCGAGCAGGCCTACCACCTGCTGTCGCCGCTGCTGGGCGTGGGCATCGCCTCGGCGTTGCTGGGCGTGGCGCTGTTGGCCTCGGGCATCAACTCCACGGTGACCGCCACCCTGGCGGGGCAGATCGTCATGGAAGGCTTTCTCGACCTGCGCATCCCCGACTGGGCGCGGCGGCTGCTGACCCGTGGCATCGCCATTGTGCCGGTGATCGCGGTCACCAGCCTGTACGGCGAGGAGGGCACCGCGCGCCTGCTGGTGTTGAGCCAGGTGGTGCTGTCGATGCAGCTGCCGTTCGCGGTGATTCCGCTGGTGAGCTTCGTCTCCGACCGCCGCAGCATGGGCGAGCTGGTCATCGGCCCGGTGACCAAGGTGCTGGCCTGGCTGGTAGCCGCGGTGATCGTGGTGCTGAACCTGAAGCTGCTGTGGGACACGCTGGCCAGCCTGTAACCCCCTCCTTTTCTCCAACGTAGCAGCGGCCGCATGGCCGCGTCTTTGCGTGCCCGTTATTCGGTGGTGCGCCGGACGCAGCCTGCGGCAGCTGCTACGATTTCGTACTGTATTACGTACCATGTAATTACATATTTTTTGTCGCTTGGTGTTTTGCGGTAATTTCAATTTATAAAGAGTTGATAATATAGGATTATCAAATGTCATCGTCCGAACACGGCAAAACCGCCCGTAAAACAGGTACGAAACCCAGGGGGAGTCAGTAGGTGGGGGGTATCAGGCGCGCTTGCGCTGGGCCGCTGGCTGCACGGGCGTCAGGCCTTCCACCAGCAGCCGCGTGGCGGTCTGGGTGGCGGCGGCGTAGTCGATCGCTTCCAGCTGCTCGCGGCCGCGCAGGCCTGGCACCTGCCAGCCCAGGCTGATGCACGACTGGGCGATGGCCCAGGTCGACAGCAACAGGTGCCGCGGGTCCACCGGAGCCAGCAGGCCGGCGTCGACCCAGCGGCCCAGCCGCTCGATGTGCTCGCGCACCCGCGCCGCCCAGCGTTCGGCGTAGGCGGGCGGCAGGCGCGTGGCGCCTTCCTTGAGCTCGACCATGAACACCTTGGAAGCAAACGGCTGCCGCTCGAACAGCTGCACCATGGCGCTCACCGTGCGGGTCAGGGCTGCCACCGGCTGGTCGTTGTCGTGCAGTGACAGGCAGGCGTCCAGGTACGGCGTGGCAATGCTTTCCAGCACCTGGGCGTAGAGGTTGTCCTTGGACTTGAAGTAGTACAGCACATTGGGCTTGGGCAGCCCGGCGTGCTGGGCGATGACGTTGACCGTGGCCGCATCGAAGCCTTCGCGGGCGAACACCTGGCAGGCGGCCTGCAGGATGTGCTCGCGCACCGGCAACTGCGGCGCGGGGGCAGGGGGGCTGGCGTCCAGCCGGGGGTCGAAAGGCATAATGTACATCGGCGGATCCTTGTTGTGCTTCATTCCCGTGCTGTGCGCGGAAGGGAATTGAGAATCGCAATATACAAAACTATATAGCGTTTGCGTAGAGGCCCGTGTTCACAGTTCGTGGCTTATGCGGCCACGGCGACGCTATTGATTGGATTGCCGTTGCTAATATGCTTTGGCAGCCCTCCCAATAAAAAGGATCACCGCTCATGTTCGCTGGCTTCCGCAAGGCCCATGCCCACGTCAACGGCGTCGACATCGCCTACCGCATCGGCGGCAGCGGCCCCGGGCTGCTGCTGTTGCACGGCCACCCGCAAACCCACGTAATCTGGCACAAGGTGGCCGAGCAACTGGCCCAACACTTCACCGTGGTGGCCGCCGACCTGCGCGGCTACGGCGACAGCGGTCGGCCGCCGGCCAGCGCCGACCACGCCGCCTACAGCAAGCGCGTCATGGCCCAGGACAACGTGGCGCTGATGGCCGCGTTGGGCTTCGAGCAATTCGCGGTGCTGGCCCACGACCGTGGCGCGCGGGTGGCGCACCGCCTGGCGCTGGACCATCCCGGCGTGGTGCAGCGCATGGTGCTGCTGGACATCGCGCCGACCCTGGCGATGTACGCGCAGACCAACGAAGCCTTCGCCCGCGCCTACTGGCACTGGTTCTTCCTGATCCGCCCGGCGCCGTTGCCGGAAACCCTCATCGAAGCGAACCCCGATGGCTACCTGCGCAGCGTCATGGGCAGCCGCAGCGCCGGCCTGGCGCCGTTCACCGACGAGGCCTTCGGCGAATACCTGCGCTGCCTGCAGCGGCCCGGCAGCGCCCGCGGCATCTGCGAGGATTACCGCGCCAGCGCCGCCATCGACCTTGAGCACGACCGCGCCGACCTCGCCCGTGGCCATGGCCTGGAGCTGCCGCTGCTGGTCCTGTGGGGCGCCGAAGGCGTGGTGGGGCGCTGCTTCCAGCCGCTGGACGAGTGGCGCAAGGTGGCCAGCGACGTGCGCGGCAAGGCGCTGGCGGCCGGGCACTACATTGCCGAGGAGGCGCCGCAGTTGCTGCTGGATGAAGCCCTGGCTTTCCTGGCATGAGGCCATAACCGAATCGCCGTTGCCTGCCCAGGGCGAATGGGACTATGCTTTTCGCACATCTTGTCCCATCTTTACCATGTGCGGCCCGAATGAAAATTGATGATATCGATGCTTTTGTCGCAGTGATCCGTTGCCAATCGATCAGCCATGCCGCCGAGTCCTTGCAGTTGACCCAGCCGGCGATCACCCGGCGCGTGCAGAACTTCGAGCAGGCACTGGGGGTCGAGCTGTTCGACCGCAACACCAAGCCGCTCAAGCCGACGCTCATCGGCCACCAGGTGTACGCCCAGTGCCGCACCATCCTGCGCGAGATGGACGCCCTGCGCGAACTGGTCGCCAGCGACGCGCCGCCCACCGGCGTGCTGCGCCTGGGCGTGCCGCAGACCATCGGCGATGTGGTGCTGCTCGATGCCCTCAAGCACCTGCGCCACCAGTACCCGGCGCTGCGCGCCCAGGTGGCCACCGGCTGGGGCAGCCACCTGGTGGGCAAGATCGAGAAGGGCGAGCTGGACGCCGCCGCCGCGCTGTTCCCGGCGGGCAAGATTTTCCCGGACAACATCATCGGCGAATCCATCGGCAAGATGGAGCTGGTGGTGGTGTGCGCCAAGGACCGCGTGCCCAAGCGCCCGTGCAAGCTGGCCGATGTCTATGACGGCGGTTGGGTGCTCAACCCCGACGGCTGCGGCTTCCGCGCCGGCCTGCAGCGCACGCTGTCGGACCAGGGCCTGGGCCTGAAGATCAACCTGGAAACCTTCGGCACCGAGCTGCAGCTGGGCCTGGTGGCCGAGGGCATGGGGCTGGGCCTGGTGCCTCGAGACCTGCTGGAGCGCAGCGCCCACCGCGACCTGCTGGCGGTGGTGCCGCTCAAGGACTTCAAGCCAGTGATGGACCTGTGGCTGATTTTCCCGCGGTTCCTCGGCAACCTGCAGGGGCCGGTGGAGGCGTTCGGCGAGCTGGTGGCCCGGTCGCTGAAGAAAAGCCGCGACGCCGCCTGACAACATAAAAAAATATAATAATTAGCTTAGAATAAAATGTGATTTTTAAATGCTCCCCGAGGCGCTTAGGCTGCGTGCACGACAGTCCTCGGCCCCACAGGGAGCAGTGCCCATGAGCAGCGTCACATCCTTACCGCTTCAACCTACCGCCACCCACGTCCGCGACCGCGTCAGCCCCGAGGAGTGGGAAGTGCGCGTCAAGCTGGCCGCCGCCTACCGCCTGGCGGCCCTGCACCGCTGGACCGACCACATCTACACGCACTTCTCGGCCCGCGTGCCCGGCCCCGACGAGCACTTCCTGATCAACGCCTTCGGCCTGCTGTTCGACGAGATCAACGCCTCCAACCTGGTCAAGGTCGACCTCGACGGCACCATCGTCGACGACCCCACCGGCCTGGGCATCAATTACGCCGGCTACGTGATTCACAGCGCCATCCACGGCGCCCGGCCGGACCTCAAGGCCGTGCTGCACACCCACACCCGCGACGGCATTGCCGTGTCGGCGCAGAAGGACGGCCTGCTGCCCATCTCCCAGCACGCCATTGCCTTCTCTGGCCGCGTGGCCTACCACGGCTACGAGGGCATCGCCCTGGACCTGGACGAGCGCGAGCGCCTGGTGGCCGACCTGGGCGACAAGAGCGTGATGATTCTGCGCAACCACGGCCTGCTCACCGGCGGCATCAGCGTCGAGCACGCCTTCCAGCAGTTGCACGGCCTGGAGCGCGCCTGCGCCATCCAGGTGGCGGCCCAGGCGGCTGGCAATGGGGAGTTGGTGTTCCCGCCACGGGAAGTGGTGGCGAAGGTGGAAGAACAGGCCAAAGGCCATTCCGCCGGCGACGGCCCGGGCGTGGCGCGCCACTGGAACGCATTGATTCGCCAGCTGGAACGGACCGACGTCGACTATAAAAACTGAGAGGCAAGTGGCGCCGCGCTGGGCCCGGACGCAGCCTTCGGCAGCTGCTACGCGAATGCGTATCCCCGCCGAACGTGTCGCCTGCATCACGGCCAAGGCCGGCTCCTACCCCGCACGCAACGCGGTTCCTGTAGCAGCGGCCGTAGGCCGCGTCCCAGGCGCCGCGCTGTTCCCGGTACACCGCGGTGAACCCGGACGCCGCCTGCGGCAGCTGCTACGCGAATGCGTATACCCCGCCGATCGTGTCGCCTGCATCGCGGCCAAGGCCGGCTCCTACCCCGCACGCAACGCGGTTCCTGTAGCAGCGGCCGTAGGCCGCGTCCCAGGCGCCGCGCTGTTCCCGGTACACCGCGGTGAACCCGGACGCAGCCTTCGGCAGCTGCTACGCGAATGCGTATCCCCGCCGATCGTATCGCCTGCATCGCGGCCAAGGCCGGCTCCTACCCGCACGCAACGCCACTTCTGCAGCAGCGGCCGCAGGCCGCGTCCAGCGCCACCGCGGTGTGGCCTTGGACGCGGCCTCGCGGCCGCTGCTACGTGGGTGGGTGAAAACCAAAAATATAATTCATTTATGTAATGTAATAAGCAAAAAACAATAAAATAAAATCATAGATACATATGCTCAAATAGAATTATACGTCTCACCGTTATTTCCCTATCTTAAATCCCAGACCACCTACCCCCACCCCCGGATGGTATCCATCAGATCAGGCCTGCAGCCTATCGGTGCCCCGGACGGGCACCCCGCGTGCAGGTGTTGGACGGGAGTCGCAACACCCATGGAATTCGTCAGCCAACGCAGTGGACGCAATCCTTTCACCCCCACGGTTACCTTCAGCCCCCTGGCCCTGGCCGTGGCCGGCGTGCTGTTCGCCGGCGCCGCCCAGGCCGATGACAGCGCCCTGGACACCGTGGTGGTCACCGGCAACCGCGGCGCCGAGCAGCGCACCGTCACCAGCAGCCCGGTGCCCATCGACGTGGTCAGCGCCAAGCAGCTGCAAGCCACCGGCAAACCCGGCCTCATGGAAGCGCTCAGCGCCGTCATCCCGTCGCTGAGCCTGCCGGAGAAGACCGGCTGGGACGCCAGCGGCATGGCCCGCGCACCGAACCTGCGCGGCATGAACGCCGCCGAGGTGCTGGTGCTGGTCAACGGCAAGCGCCGCCACACCGCTGCCACCCTGAACATCAACGGCATCAACACCGGCGCCGCCCCGGTGGACCTGGACATGATCCCCATCGGCGCCATCGACCACGTCGAAGTGCTGCGCGACGGCGCTGCCGCCCAGTACGGCTCGGACGCCATCGCCGGGGTGATCAACGTGATCCTCAAGGCCGACGCCAGCGGCACCTCGGTGACCAACGTCGGCCAGGGCTACGACGGCAAGAAACAGACCGTGCAGCAGAGCCTGGACAAGGGCTTCGAGATCGGCAACGGCGGCATCGTCCACCTGAGCCTGGACGCGCGCAACCAGAACGACGACAACAAGGCCAGCGCCAACGGCTACACCTACGCCCAGGCCTACAACAAGGCCGGCACCTCCACCTACGGCGGCTACGGCACGCCGAAGATCGACCTGTACAACCTGGCCTACAACGCCGAACTGCCGCTCAACGATGACCTGAGCCTGTACTCGTTCAGCACCGTGTCGCACCGCGAGGCCGAGCAAGGCCAGAACTTCCGCCTGCCGACCATCACCAACACCATCACCACCGGCCCCAACGGCTACCCCGGCGGCTACACGCCGACCTGGACCATCACCGAGGACGACTACCAGGCCGCCTTCGGTGCCAAGGGCCTCGTCGGTGCCTGGGACTGGGACCTGTCCACCACCTATGGCCGCAACGAAGCCACCCAGGGCAGCTTCCACAACCAGAACCCGTCCCTGGGCGAGGCCACGCCCAACAGCTTCACCAACGGCACCTGGGTGTCGGACGAGCTGACTACCAACCTCGACTTCAAGCGCAACTACGACGTGGGCCTGAGCAAGCCCATGGACGTGTCCTGGGGCCTGGAGCACCGCCGCGACAGCTATGAAGTGAAGAAGGGCGACTACGCCTCGTACGCCGACGGCGGCTATTGTGTGTCGGCCGGCAACTGCGCGTCCTCCGGCGCCCAGGTCACCAACGGCATCTCGCCAGCGGAAGAGGCCAGCGCCAGCCGCAACGACGTCGCCAGTTACCTGGACCTGGGCATCAACCCGCTGCCGCAGTGGTACCTGGGCACCGCCGTGCGCTACGAGCATTACAACGAAGGCGTGGGCGCCACCCGCAGCGGCAAGCTGACCACCCGCTACGAATTCACCCCCAAGTTTGCCGTGCGCGGCACCGTCAGCAACGGCTTCCGCGCGCCGTCCCTGGCCGACAGCCTGTTCAGCGCCCGTTCCACCACCTACGGCGTGGTCGATGGCGTGTACCAGTCCATCAACTACGGCGTGCTGCCGGTGGATTCGGCAGCGGCCAAGGCCCTGGGCGCCAAGTCCCTGAAGCCCGAGCGCTCCACCAACTTCAGCCTGGGCCTGACCTATACGCCCATCGACGACCTGACGCTGACTGCCGACGCCTACGTGGTGAACATCCGCGACCGCATCACCCTGACCGGCACCCTGCTGGGCGACGAGGTCACCCAGGTGCTGCAGAGCAACGGCATCACCTCCACCTCTGGCGGCCAGTACTTCCTCAATGGCGCCGACACCCGCACCAAGGGCCTCGACCTGGTGGGCAACTACAAGCAGGACCTGGGCGTCTGGGGCGCGCTGAAATACACCGCGGCCTTCAACTGGAACGAAACCCAGATCCTCAGCTACACCGCGGCCACCGACATCGGCGGTACCCAGTACCAGCTGATGGACCGCGAGGCGCGCAACCTGCTCACCGGCGTGCAACCCAAGACCAAGCTGATCCTGGGCGGCACCTGGAGCATCGCCAGGTTCGACGTGAACCTGGGCTTCACCCGCTACGGCTCGTGGAAGGAGGTGAACGACGCCGACGACCGTTCCCTGGACCGCGTGTGGAAAGCCCAGTGGATCACCGACCTGGACGTGGGCTACCACCTGACCAAGGACCTGAGCCTGGCCGTGGGCGCCAAGAACCTGTTTGACGTCTACCCCAAGAAACAGGGCGTGCCGTCTTCCACCATGGTCAGCAGCTACGGCACCTATTCGCCGTACGGCTTCACCGGTGGCTACTACTACACCCGCCTGACGTACACCTTCTGAGGAGTCTGCCATGCCTATTGTTTCCGACGCCGCGCACTACCGCGCCCCAGCCCGGCCCGCCGTGACCACGCCCAGGGTCGACACCACGCTGCACATCGTCCCGGCGCGCCACCCGTGGCGCTGGGTCGGTTCGGCCTTCGCCGCCCTGGTGCTGGTGGGCATCGTCCATTCCCTGGCCACCAACCCGCGCTGGGAGTGGGGCGTGTTCGCCGAGTATTTCCTCGCCCCGGCGGTGCTCAAGGGGTTGGGCAAGACGCTGGCACTGACGGTGCTGGCGGCGCTGCTCAGCACCGTGCTGGGCACCGGCCTGGCGCTGGCGCGGCTGTCGCGTTCGCCGCTGCTGGCGGCCCTGGCCTGGGCCTACATCTGGGTGTTCCGCTCGCTGCCGGCGCTGCTGGTGCTGATCATCCTCTACAACTTCGCCTACCTGTACGAGTACCTGTGGCTGGGCGTGCCGTTCACCGAGCTGGGCATCAAGTGGTCGACGGTGGACGTGCTCAGCCAGTTCACCGTGGCGGTGCTGGGCCTGGGCATGATGCAGGCGGCCTACACCGCCGAGATCATCCGCGGAGGCATTCTGGGCGTGGACCACGGCCAGCATGAAGCGGCCGCCGCCCTGGGCCTGCCGGCCAGCCGGCGGATCTTCCGCATCATTCTGCCCCAGGCGCTGCGCTCCATCGTGCCCACGGCGTTCAACGAGGTGATCGGCCTGGTCAAGGGCACTTCCATTGTCTACGTGCTGGCCTTGCCGGAACTCTTCTACACCGTGCAGGTGATCTACAACCGCACCCAGGCGGTGATCCCGCTGCTGATCGTGGCCACGGTGTGGTACCTGCTGATCACCAGCGCACTCACCAGTTTGCAGTTCTACGTGGAGCGCTATTTTGCCCGCGGCGCGCTGCGCAACCTGCCGCCCACGCCGCTGCAACGCCTGCGGGGCTGGCTGAAGGAGCACACCCATGGCTGAGGGGCGCATCGAAATTCAAGGCGTGAGCAAGCGCTTCGGCAGCCAGTGGGTGCTGAATGATATAGACCTGACGGTCGAACCTGGCCAGGTCACGGTGATCCTCGGGCCGTCGGGCTCGGGCAAGTCGACGCTGCTGCGCACCATCAACCACCTGGAGAAGATCGACGCCGGGCACATCACCATCGACGGTGAGTACGTGGGCTACCGGCGCAAGGGCAACCAGCTGCACGAGCTCAAGGAGCGCGAGGTGCTCAAGCGCCGGCTGGACGTGGGCTTCGTGTTCCAGAACTTCAACCTGTTCGGCCACCTGACGGTGCTCGAGAACCTTACCGAAGCGCCCCTGGCGCACAAGCTGTGGCGCCGCGCCGACGCCCGCGAACAGGCGCTGGCGCTGCTGGCCAAAGTCGGCCTGCAGGACAAGGCCGACGCCTACCCGCGACAGCTGTCCGGCGGCCAGCAACAGCGCGTGGCCATCGCCCGCGCCCTGGCGCTGCGGCCCAAGGTGCTGCTGTTCGACGAGCCGACCTCGGCCCTGGACCCGGAACTGGTAGGCGAGGTGCTGGACGTGATCCGCCAGCTGGCCGCCACCGGCACCACCCTGGTGGTGGTCACCCACGAGATCGGCTTCGCCCGCGAGGTGGCCGACCACGTGGTGTTCCTGGTGGACGGCAAGCTGGTGGAGCAGGGCCCGCCCGAAGTGATTTTCCAACACCCGCGTCACCCACGCACCGCTGCCTTCCTGGGCAAGGTGCTGACTGCCCCCCTGTTAAAGGAATGACTGCCATGAAACATGCCTTCGTGTTGTTGGCCCTTGCCGCCGCCTTGCCGGCGCTGGCTGCAGAACCCCCGGCGCCGTTCGACCTCAGCCCGCAGCAGGCGCACATCGATGCGCCGCGCAACCCGGCCGCCATCGCGCAGATCCCGGCGGGCTTCAAGTTCGTCGAGCCGGGCACCTTCACCGTGGCCATCGCCGGCGCCTCGGGCCCACCCCTGGCGCTGTTGGCCAGCGACGACAAGACCACCATCGGCAGCGAGGCCGACACCGCGCGGCTGATCGCCGACAGCCTGGGCCTGCAGTTGAAAGTGGTGCAGACCAGCTGGGAGGACTGGCCGCTGGGCGTCAGCTCGGGCAAATACGACGCGGTGCTGAGCAACGTCACCGTGACCGAGTCGCGCAAGAAGCGCTTTGACTTCGCCACCTACCGCCAGGACGTGCTGGGTTTCTACGTGAAAGCCAGCAACGCCATCACCTCCATCAAGGAAGCCAAGGACATCGCCGGCCTGAAAGTCATCGTCGGCTCGGGCACCAACCAGGAGAAGGTGCTGCTGGCCTGGAACGAGGCCAATGAAAAGGCCGGGTTGGCGCCGGCCACCCTGGTGTACTTCGACGACCAGGCCGCCGCCACCCTGGCCGTGCAGTCAGGCCGCGTGGACGCGTTCTTTGCGCCCAACTCGCTGCTGGCCTACATCGCCGCCACCCGCGGCGGCATCAAGCAGGTGGGCCTGGTGAACGGCGGCTGGCCGCTGAAGGCCGATATTGCCGTGACCACGCGCAAGGGCAATGGCCTGGTCACGCCGATCCAGACCGCGCTGGAAGGCGCCATCGCCGGCGGCCAGTACGCCAGCGTGCTGCAGCGCTGGGGCCTGGCCGACGAGCGTATCGACCATTCGCTGATCAACCCACCGGGCCTGCCGGACTGAGAGGAGCGCGACCATGACCCTGACACGACGTGAAGCGCTGGCCAGCATCAACGCGGTAGGCGGCGAAACAGCCGCCAAGGCCGCCCTGGCAGCACTGGGCCTGGGCCCTTCGACCCACCTGCAACACCAGCCGCTGGACTACAACGGCCAGGCCGGCAAGGGCGCCAAGGTGCTGATACTGGGCGCCGGCATCGCCGGCCTGGTGGCGGCGTTCGAACTCAAGCGCGCCGGCTTCCAGGTGCGCATCCTGGAAGCGCGCCAGCGCGTGGGCGGGCGCAACTGGACCCTGCGCCACGGTGACGAAGTCGAGTACCTGGACGGCCGCCGGCAGACCGCGCAGTTCGCCCCGGGGCTGTACTTCAACGCCGGCCCGGCGCGGCTGCCCAGCCAGCACAAGACCATCCTCGACTATTGCAGCCAGCTGGGCGTGCCCCTGGAAGTGCTGGTCAACACCAGCCACAGCGCGCAGCTGCGGCCGGACCTGGAACAACCGGCGTTCAGCGTGCGCCAGGCCTTGAACGACACCCGCGGCCACCTGGCCGGGCTGCTGGCCACCGCCATCAACCGCGACGCGCTGGACGATCAGCTGTCGGCCGAGGAGCGCAGCCGCCTGCTGACCTTCCTGCAAGGCTACGGCGACCTGTCCCAGGAACTGGTGTACGAGGGCAGCCTGCGTGCCGGCCACGGCATTGCCGCGCCGGCGCCCGGCGCGCTGCCGGGCTTCGGCGCGCCGGTGGCGCTGGAGCGGCTGCTGCACCCGGAGCTGTGGGGCGCACTGCTGCACACCGAGTACCCGGAGTTCTCCGCGACCATGCTGCAACCGGTGGGCGGCATGGACCGCATCGCCGCGGCGTTCGAACAGCGGCTGCAGGACGAGCTGCAGTTCGGCGCGGTGGTGCGCCAGTTGCGGCAAAGCGGGGAAGGGGTGAGCGTCACCTACGACGACGCGGCCAGTGGCGAGAGCCGCCTGGAACGCGGCGACTACCTGATCTCGACGCTGCCGCTGCCGCTGCTGGCGCGCCTGGACACCGACTTCAGCGAACCCTTCAAGGCCGCCCTGCACAGCACCCGCAACGACCAGGCCACCAAGGTGGCGTGGCAGGCGCCGCGCTTCTGGGAGCAGAAAGACCGCATCTATGGCGGCCTGTCGTGGCTGGAGCACCCGGCGCGCCTGCTGTGGTACCCCAGCAACGACCTCAACAGCCCGCAAGGCCTGCTGGTGGCCGGCTACGTGACCGGCGAGGGCGCCGCCGAGTTCGGCCACAAGGCCCTGGCCGAGCAATACGCGGCGTCCGCCGAAGCCGTGGAGCTGTTGCACCCTGGCCAGTCCCGGCACCTGCGCCATCCGCTGGCGGTGTCCTGGGAGCAGGTGGCCTACAGCGAAGGGCCGTGGCTGCAACGCGAGCATTTCCCGGCAGCCGCCCACGCCTTGCTGGAGGTGCCCCAGGGCCGCGTGTACCTGGCCAGCGACGGCCTGGGGCAGAGCGGCATCGGCATCTGGCAGGAGTCGGCGGCCAACGCCGCGCGGCGGGTGGTCGGGCAACTGGCCGAACAGGTGATTCGCCAACGCCAGACGGCGTTGGCTTCGTAAGCATCTTTTCATTTCACACAGAGAGCACACACATGACCCAAACCATCGTTCGCACCGGCCCGGCCACGGCCCCCATCGCCCAGACCGTCAGCGTGCCGGCCAATGCCCAGCTGGTGTTCCTCAGCGGCGCCTTGCCCGATGTAGCCGACCCGCAGGCCCCCCAGGGCACTTCGGCGGCCTATGGCGACACCCGCACCCAGACCGAATCGGTGCTGCGCAAGCTCAAGGCGGTGCTGGAGGCGCAGGGCCTGGGCCTGGGCGATATCGTCCAGTTGCGGGTGTTCCTGGTGGGTGTGCCCGAGCTGGACGGGCGCCTTGATTTTGCTGGGCTGCAGTCCGGCTACACGCCGTTCTTCGGCACCGCCGAGCAACCCAACAAGCCGGCGCGCACGGCCATCCAGGTAGCCGGCCTGCCGTTGCCGGGCGCGCTGGTGGAAATCGACGGCATCGCCGTGCGCCAGGGGTGATTGCGTCGCCTGCGGACGCGGCCTTTGGCCGCTGCTACACAGCCCCTCGTAGCAGCTGCCGCAGGCTGCGTCCGGCGGCACTGCGGTATTAGGTTGTGACCCAGCCAACCCAATGCGACAATCGGTTTTTCGTCGCAGGATCAGGCGGATCGAATGGATCACCGGGGGCGTCAACAGGACGTACACATCGCTGCACAGGTACGCACGGACCAGCTGCAACAGCTGTTCCGCCAATCGGTGTCGGCCGTGTTTGGCAGTTACCTGGCCGCGCTCATGCTCAGCTGGCTGTGCTGGGACCGCTTCGACCACGCCACCGTGGTCACCTGGCTGGGCCTGCTCAGCGCCTCGACGCTGCTGCGCACCCTGCTGTTCCTGCGCTACTACCGCAGCCCCGAGGCCGAACGCACGCCCCAGCGCTGGGAGCGGCCGTACTGGCTGACCCTGGCGCTGTCCGCGACCATCTGGGGCGCGGGGGCGTTGGCGGTGATGCCGGCGGGCGACCTGCTGGCCCAGGCCCTGGTGATGCTGTTCGCCGTGGGCATGTCGGTGAGCGCGGTGTCGTGCTACTCGGCGTACCGGCACATGACCGTCATGTCGATCCTGCTGGTGCTGCTGCCGCCCACGTTCTGGCTGCTGTTCCAGGCGTCCGAAGTGCAGGTGGGCATGGCTCTGGCGACGCTGGTGTTCGCCTCGTTCGTGGTGCGCGCCACCCACAAGCTGTCCGACGCGCTGGTGAAGGCCTACACCCTGACCCACGAAATGGAGAGCGCCCACCGCATTTCCACCTACGCCGCGCAGACCGACGAACTCACCGGCCTGAAGAACCGCCGCGCGTTCTTCGAACACGCCCAGCAGCTGTTCGCCTACTGCCGGCGCAACCAGCTGCCGCTGTGCGCGGTGATGCTGGACATGGACCACTTCAAGTACATCAACGACACCTACGGCCACCAGGCGGGCGATGAGGTGCTGCGGCAGATTGGCCAGGTGATCACCCGTTCGTTCCGCGCCGCCGATATCCACGGCCGCCTGGGGGGCGAGGAGTTCGCCGTGCTGCTGCCCGACACCACCCTGGCGCAGGCCCGGGACATCGCCCGGCAGGTGCTGCAGACCATCGCCGGCCTGCAGGCCGACCCGGTGCTGAGCATCACCGCCAGCCTTGGCGTGGCCGAGGTGGACGGCGGGGTGCTGGACCTGCACAAGCTGATCAACAGCGCCGACAAGGCGCTGTACCGGGCCAAGGCCCAGGGGCGCAACCAGGTGGTGGTGGCCGAGACCGCGTGACGGCCACGCCCTGTAGCCGCTGCCGCCAGGCTGCGCTGGCCCTTGCGTACACCGCAGATCTCCAGCGGGGCACAGGGCCAGCGCAGCCTGCGGCAGCGGCTACAGGGCGTTGCGCGACGGCTTTATTAAAACGCCGGGGTGATCTCGCCTTTGTAGCGGGTCAGGATGAACTGCCGTACTTCAGGTGAATTCAACGCCTTGGCCAGCTTCTGGATGCGCGGGTCGTTGATGTCGTCGGGGCGCGCCACCAGGAACTCGGCGTACAGGTCCTTGCCTTTTTCTACGATCAGCGCGCTCTTGATGTCGATGCCTGCTTCCAGCGCGTAGTTGGCGAACACGAACGCCAGGTCCACCTGTTTCACCGAACGCGCCAATAGCGCACCTTCCAGCTCGCGAATCTTCAAATGCCTGGGGTTGGCGGTGATGTCGTGCTCGGTGGACTGCGGGTTGCTGGGGTCCTTGAGCTGGATCAGGCCCTGCTCGGCCAGCAGCACCAGGGCGCGGCCGGTGTTCACCGGGTCGTTGGGGATGGCCACCGACGCCCCGTCCGGCAGTTCGGCCAGGGACTTGTACTTGGTGGAGTAGGCGCCGAACGGCTCGATGTGCACGCCTACCACCGGCACCAGGTCGGTGTGGCGGGTCTTGTTGAAGTCATCGAGGAACGGCCGGTACTGGTAGTAGTTGGCGTCCAGGTTCTTCTGCGCCAGTTGCAGGTTGGGCTGGATGAAGTCGGTGAACACCTTGATGTCCAGGTCCACGCCTTCCTTGGCCAGTTCCGGTTTCACGAATTCGAGGATTTCGGCGTGGGGCACCGGGGTGGCGCCTACCACCAGTTTTTCACCGGCATGGGCACTGAAGGCAACGAAGGCTGCCAATACGGCAAGGGCTTTTTTCATGGTGTTGGTCTCGTGGGCAGTGAAGGAGCAGGGTGGGGTTGAACGGGGGTCAGCGCCGGCTGAAGTGCGCCACCAGGCGGTCGCCGGTCATTTGCAGGGCCTGTACCAGCACCACCAGCACGGTGACAGTGATCACCATCACGTCGGTCTGGAAGCGTTGGTAGCCAAAACGAATGGCCAGGTCGCCGAGGCCGCCGCCACCGATCACCCCGGCCATGGCCGTGTAATCCACCAGCACGATGGCGGTAACGGTGACTGCGGCGATCAGCCCGGTGCGTGATTCGGGCAGCAGGGTGTGCCAGATGATCTGCCAGGTGGTGGCGCCCATGGCCTGGGTGGCTTCCACCAGGCCCTTGTCCACCTCGCGCAGCGCCGCTTCCACCAGGCGCGCAAAGAACGGCGTGCAGCCCACCACCATGGGCGGAATGGCCCCGGCCACGCCCAGCGACGTGCCGGTGAGCAGGCTGGTGACCGGTATCAGCACAATCAGCAGAATGATGAAGGGCAGCGACCGCAGGATATTCACCACCAGCGATAGCACCCGGTAGGTGCGCGGCATGGCGTGCAATTGCGACCGCCCGGTCAAATACAGCAGCACCCCCAGCGGCAGGCCCAACAGCACGGTGAACGTCAGCGCGGCGCTGAGCATCGACAGCGTATCGACGCAGGCCTGGCCCAGGTCGCTCCAGATCAGGTTGGCGAACCATTGCTTCATGGTTGGCGCTCCCCGGGAGCAGGGGTGGCGGGGAGGGTGGTGTAAGTTGGCATGGCGTTATCCTTGGCTCAAGCAGCGTTGCAGGAGCCTGTGCACAACCTGTGCCAGCGCTTTTATCCTTTAAAATCAGTTGTGTAGAGCCGGTAGTTGCGCGGCTGTCGATCAAAATGTAGAACCGCTGTTGCCCATTCAACACCCCGGCAGGCACCCTGGCCGGGGCTGGACACAACCCTTAACACTCCTTTGATTGCCACTGCCTCGGTGCCCCCTTACCCTGCGCGGCGTCTCCGAAGCCTCGGGGATCAGGTTTAGCGACCTGTGCTAGTACACTGCAGCACCATACCGCTTGTTTCGGGCGTTTACGCCTGGGATAAGTGTTATGGCAGCTGCGTGTGGGAGGCCTTCGGGCCTGCCGGTTCTAGCCCGGTTCGCTAACCTGCACGCAGCTGCCACCCTAACTCCAATGACCGTGGCAGCCCTTCATCCGCAAGGAGCTTTCGCCATGGATGCACTCGCCGCCACCACCTTTTTCCGCCACCAACTCCCGCTGCGCGCGCTGATGCTCGAAGGCCAGGCCTGGCTGTGCATTCACGACCTGGGCCGCTTGATGGGCGTGCACTTCGTGGAGCGCCGCATCCGCCGCCTGGACGCCGACCAGCACCGTGAGGTGTGGGTCCAGGTGGAAGGCGAGTGGAGCAAGCGCCTGCTGGTCAGCGAGACCGGGGCGGTGACCTTGATCATGCACAGCCAGATGCCCGAGAACCGCGCGCTGCGCCAGTGGCTGACGCTGGAAGTGGTGCCCATGCTGCGCAGCAGCGCGCCGGGCACGGTGCCGGCGGTGACGTCCATGTGCACGCAAGGGGGGCAGGTGAAGGTGTTGTATTGGCAGGACGAACCGTGGATTCGCCTGCGCGATATGCCCGATGTGCTGCCCACGAAGGGCCAGCAGAAAGTACCCTGGTGGCGGGTGTGGGCCTAAGCCCGTAGCAGTGGCCAAAGGCCGCGTCCTGGCAGCCATGCCCTGGGGCCCCCGGACGCGGCCTTTGGCCGCTGCTACGGGTTAGTGTTGTGCTACCAGGTTGAGGAAGCGGCGGGTGCGCTCGTTCTGGGGATTGACCAAGATCTGGTCCGCCGAACCATCGGCAACGATGCGCCCGTGCTCCATGAACAGCACGCGGTCGGCCACGTCGCGGGCGAATTTCATTTCGTGGGTCACCAGCAGCATGGTCATCTGCTGTTCATGGGCGATGCGGCGGATCACCCCCAGCACTTCGCCCACCAGTTCCGGGTCCAGGGCCGAGGTCACCTCGTCGAACAGCATCACCTGCGGGCGCATGGCCAGGGCGCGGGCGATGGCTACCCGTTGCTGCTGGCCGCCAGACAGGGTGGCGGGGTAGGCGTGGACCTTGTGGGCCATGCCGACCATGGCCAGGTAGCCGTGGGCGCGCTCCAGCGCCTCCTCGCGGCTCAGGCGCAGCACCTGCAGCGGCGCCTCGATGACGTTGTCCAGCACGCTCAGGTGTGGGAACAGGTTGAACTGCTGGAACACCATGCCCACCCGGTGCACCACCGGTTCGGGCCGCCAGCGCCAGCCACGGCGCGGCGCCGGCACGGGGGCGCCGGCCACCTCGATGTGACCGTGCTGGTAGCTTTCCAGGCCCTTGATCAGCCGCAGCACCGTGGACTTGCCCGAGCCGCTGGGGCCGATCATGGCCACTTTCTGGCCCTGGGGGATGTTCAAGTCCAGGTGGTCGATGACCCGCGTGCTGCTGAAGTCCTTGACCACCTGGGTGAGGCGGATCTGTGCGGGGGAATCAGGCATGGCTGCGCTTCTCCAGGTGGTTGAACAACAGCGAGGTGGGCACGCTGATCAGCAGGAACAGCAGCGCCATCAGCGTGTAGGGTTCGTTGTAGCGGTAGGTCATGCCGGCCACCTGCTTGGCGGCCTGGAACAGCTCGGGAATGGTGATCACCGCCAGCAGCGGTGTCTCCTTGAACATGCCGATCAGGTAGTTGCCCAGCACCGGCACCATGGGCTTCCAGGCCTGGGGCAGGATGACCCGCCGCCAGGTCTGGGCAGTGTTCAAGTCCAGGGCGCGGGCCGCTTCCCACTGGCCGTTGGCGATGCCGTCGATGGCGCCGCGGTAGGCTTCGGCGATGTAGGCGCTGTAATACAGGCCCAGGCCGATGACCCCGGTGGCGAACGCCGGCAGGGTGATGCCCGCCTGCGGCAGCACGAAGAACAGCGCGTACAGCTGCACCATCAGCGGCGTCAGGCGCAAGAAGCTCAGGTACCCCGCGGCAGCGCGGCGCACCACGGCCCAGGGCGCGCGGCCGGCCAGCGCCAGCACCAGGCCCAGCACCACGGCCAGCACGAAGCCCAGCAGCACCACCTCGACGGTCACCAGCAGCCCGGCCAGCAGGTCGGGCAGTATCGACCAGGTGAATGCGAAATCGAAATCCATGGCTACTCCTTGGCCCGGCGCCAGGCCGTGCTGTGGGTTTCATAGCGGCGCACCAGCCAGCTCAACGGCCAGGCCATGACGAAATAACACACCAGCACGATGCTCCAGATCAGCGATTGGTTACCCAGGGTGGTGATCAGCTGGCTGCCCGAGAAGGTCAGGTCGGTGAGGGTGATCAACGACACCAGCGAAGTGGTCTTCATCAGTTCCACCAGCTGGTTGCCCAGGGGCGGCAGCATGAACGGCAGCGCCTGTGGCAAAAGCACCCGGCGCAGCGCCGCCAGCCGGCCGAAGTCCAGCGCGCGCACGGCGTCGCGCTGGCCCTGGCTGACGTTGGCCAGCGCCGCGCGGATGATCTCCGCGGCGTAGGCGGAGAACGTCAGGCCCAGGCCGATGACCCCGGTGGCCATGGGCGGCAGGCGAACGCCGAACAGCGGCAGGATGAAGAACAGGTAGAACAGCAGCACCAGCGCCGACAAACCGCGCAGCACCTGCACGTAGGTGACGGCGAAAGCCCGCAGCAGCCGCGAACGCGACAGGCGCATCAGGGCGATGGCGAAACCCAGGGCCAGCACCAGCACTTCAGCCAGCACGGTGATTTCCACCGTGACCAGCGCGCCATGGCCCAGCTGCGTGGCGATGAACAGCGCGCTGTCCAGGGTCACAGGCTGCAACGCTGCGCGGCGGTGACGGCAGGGTCTGGCAGTTCGTTCTCGGTGTAGCCGTACTTGCTCAGGATTTTCAGCAGCTCACCGGAGGCGCGCAGCTTGGCCAGTTGTTCGTTGAAGGCCTGGGCGAACACCGGGTCGTTACGCGGCAGGCCGTAGGCGTGGTAGTTCCAGCTGGGCTTGCCGTTGGCGTCGGGGATCTGCTCGAACGGCAGCGCGCGCTCGATGCTCGGGCTGTTGGCCTTGGCCAGCAGGCCGATGATCTCGGCGTCGGGGAAATACACCACGTCCACGCGGCCGGCTTCCAGGGCGGCCAGGGCCTCGGTGTCCTTGTCGAACAGCACCACGTTGGCGGTGGCGATGCCGCTGTCCTTGGCTTCCTGCACCTGGTTGGAGCCGGTCTGGGTGGCCAGGCGCGCCGTGCCGCTGGCGGCGACGTCCTTGAGGCTGTGCAGCTTCAGCGGGTTGCCGGCCTTGACGATGAAGGCGCCGCCGGAACGGGTTACCGGGTTGGAGAAGCTGATGACCTTGCAACGGCTGGGGTTGATGAACAACCCGGCGCCGATCAGGTCGAAACGCCCGGCGGCCAGGCCCGGTACCAGCGAGCCGAAGTCGGTGATGGGCGTGTCGATGTGGGTGATGCCCAGCGGCGTGAGAATGGCCTGCAGCACTTCGATGTTGGCGCCGGTGGCCTTGCCGTCGGTGCCCAGGTAGGCGTACGGCTGTTCGTTGGCGATGCCGGCGGTGAGGCCGTCGCTGCGGCCCTTGTCCAGCAGGCCGGCGGCCAGGGTGGCGGTGCTGCACAGCAACAGCGCGGCGAGCAGGGGCAAACGTTTGTTGATTGTCATTGGGGAAAGCTCCTGTCGTTAACGTGTAGCAGCGGCCGCAGGCCGCGTCCGAGGACGCCGCGATAGGCTGTTGTCGCGCGGTGATTTCGGACGCGGCCTGCGGCCGCTGCTACGGGGGGGGGGACTCAGCTGCCCTGCAGGGGCTTGGCGTCTTCGAAGAAGTAGTCCTGCCACGACGCCGGCTTGTGCTTGATGGCGCCCACGCGGTACATGAACTCGGCCAACGGGTAGGTGTTCTTCGGGTTGATGGTGAACTCGAAGCGCGGGTTGCTGATGATCTTCAGCAGCGCGTCGCGGTCGATCGTGGCGTGGGTGACGCGGATGTAGGTGTCGGCGGCGCCGGCCTTGTCCTTCTGGATGTAGGCGGCGGCCTCGGTCAGTGCCTCGATGAAGGCGTGGTAGGTCTTGGGGTTGTCGTTGCGGAACTTCTCGGTGGCGAACAGCACGGTGGGCGAGTTCGGGCCCAGCAGGTCGTAGGTGTCGAGCACCGTATGCACGCCAGCCTTGGCCAGTTCCTGTTCCTGGAACGGCGGGTTGGAGAAGTGCCCGGTGACCTCGGTGCCGCCCGACGTGATGCTGGTGGCCGCGTCCGGGTGGGGCAGGTTGATGGAGTACTGGTCCAGGCGGGCGAAATCCTTGTCGCCCCACAGCTTGGCCGCAGCATATTGCAGGTAGCGCGACTGCACCGAGACGCCCACCGCCGGCACGGCGATGCGGTCCTTGGCAGTGAAGTCGGCGATGGTCTTGACGTTGGGGTTGTTGCTCACCAGCAGGTACGGGAAGTTGCCCAGGGAGGCCACGGCCTTGACGTTCTGGCGGCCGTAGGTGCGGTCCCAGATGGTCAGCAGCGGCCCGGTGCCGGCGCCGGCGATGTCCACCGCACCGGCCAGCAACGCGTCGTTCACCGCCGAGCCGCCGGACAGTTGGGTCCAGTCCACCTTGATGTCCAGGCCTTCCTGCTTGCCGTATTTTTCCACCAGATGCTGGTCGCGCACCACGTTGAGCAGCAGGTAGACCACGCCGAACTGCTCGGCGATGCGCAGCTGGCCCTCGGCCTGGGCCGCGCTTGGCATCACCAGGCTGCCCGCCAGCAGCGACAGGCCGAGGCCCAGGGCGGTGGTCAGTTTGCTCAGGCGGGGAAACGCGGTGCTCAGTGATGCCATGGGGGTTCTGCCTTGCTGTCAGCGGGTAGGTGCGCTGAAGATATAGCTATAAGAGAATAAATTTAAATAACTTAAATTCATAAACTAATGCCTGGCCGATCAGCCCTCCGCCGGCTGCCCGGTGAAGGTGTCACGCCAGCCCAGGCAGCGCTTTTCCAGCCCAGCGAGCAGGCCATCGCTGAGCTTGCCCAGCAGCGCCAGGACGATGATCGCCGCCAGCACGATATCGGGCCGCGAGGTTTCCCGGCCGTCGCTCAGCAGGTAGCCCAGGCCGCGGGTAGCAGCGATCAGCTCGGCCGCCACCAGGAACATCCACGCCAGGCTCAGGCCGCTGCGCAAGCCGGTGAACAGGCCGGGCAGGGCGGCTGGCAGCAGGATGCGCCGCACCAGTTGCCAGCGATTGAAACCGTAGATGCGCCCGACCTCCACCAGTTTGCGGTCGATGTCGCGGATCGCCGCCACGCCGTTGTGGTACACCGGGAAGAACGCGCCGATGGCGATCAGCACGACCTTCGAGGTTTCGTCGATGCCCAGCCACAGCAGCAACAGTGGCACCCAGGCCAGGCTGGGAATCGAGCGCAGGCCGGCAAACGTCGGTGCCAGGTAGGCTTCGGCCTCGCGGCTCAGGCCCACCCAGGCCGCGAACACCAGGGCCAGGCTGGCGCCAATCACAAAGCCTGCCAGCACCCGCGCCAGGCTGGCGCCGATGTGCTTCCACAGCGCGCCCTCGGCCAGGTCGCGCAGGGTCAGCACGACGTCGCTGGGGGCGGGCATCTGGTAGGCCGGCAGCCAGCCTGCGCGCACCACGCCTTCAAGGATCAGAATGATGGCGACGGGCAGGGCCAGGGCTTTGAAGCGGCTGCTCATTGGCCGGCGACCGCTTGGTCTAAACCTGGCGTGATCAGCTGGTCGATCACCTGGTTGACGTCGGTACCGCGGCGCACCAGTTCCTCGGACACCAGGATGGGCGCGGCGGCCTTCGAGGCGGCGACGTCCTGGGCGGTCAGTTGCGGGCTGCTCAGGTCAGTGCGCGACAGCTGCAACTTGGCCACGTCCAGCGGCAAACCGGCTTCGCTGGCCAGCAGCTGGGCAAACTCCTCGGGGTGGCCGACGGACCACTGGCGCGCCTGCTCATAGGCGCCGATCACGGTCTTGATGGTGTCCGGGTGCTCCTTGGCGTAGCGCTCGGTGACGCTGACCACGCCATAGCTGTTGAAATCGCGGTTGCGGTACAGCAAGCGCGCGCCGGCCTGCACCTGGCTGGCGGCCATGTGCGGGTCGAGGCCGGCCCAGGCGTCGACGTCGCCTTTTTCCAGGGCCACGCGGCCGTCGGGGTGTTGCAGGTGCACCAGCTCCACGTCGTCCTTTTTCAGGCCGGCCTGCTGCAGCGCGCGCAGGGTAAACAGGTAGGGGTCGGTGCCCTTGGTGGCGGCGATTTTCTTGCCCTTGAGGTCCGCCACGCTGTGCAGTGGCGAGTCCTTGCGTACCACCAACGCGGTCCATTCGGCGCGGCTGTACACGTACACCGACTTGATCGGCGCGCCGTTGGCGCGGCTGAGCACCGCCGCCAGGCTGGCCGACGAGGCAAAGTCGACGCCGCCGCTGTTGAGGTACTCCAGCGAGCGGTTGCTGCCCTGGCTGAACACCCAGTCCACCTTGGTCTGCGGCAGGGCTTTTTCGAGGAAGCCGAAGTGCTTGAGCACCAGGCTCACCGGCGAATAGTAGGCGTAATCCAGGTGCACCTCGGCCGGCGGCGCGTCAGCAGCCTGGGCGCTGGGGTGCACGGCCAGGGTCAGGGCGCAGGCGCCGATCAGGGAGTAGAAGAGGGTGCGTTGCATGAGCGGGCTCCAGGACGGTTGTTATGTCGGAAAAGTCGGTGCGGGTATGGATTTTCTGCTGGAATGGAATATTGCAGGCTTTGTGCCAGTTGCTGGGACGGGGGTTCCAGAGGGGCTTGCGTTGATTCTGCTGTTTACCGCGCAACAGACTGTGGAGTCACTGTTGCAGTAGCAACAGTCATCTGTAGCCGCTGCCGCCAGGCTGCGCTGGCCTTATGCCCGCTGCAGATTTTTGGCGTACATCATGGCCAGCGCAGCCTTCGGCAGCGGCTACGCGCGGTGTCTGATGGGTATACTGCGGCGCTGACTTCAAGGAGATCGACCATGGAAAACACCACCTGGCACGCCGACCCACTGACCTGGGGCCACGGCCCGCGGGTGTTCGAGGTGTTCCTCGAACCTACCTGTCCGTTCTCGGTGCGCGCCTTCAACAAGCTCGACGACCTGCTGGCGTTGGCTGGCGAAGACCGCATCACTATCAAGGTGCGTTTGCAGTCCCAGCCCTGGCACCTGTTCTCAGGGGTGATCGTGCGCTGCATCCTGGCCGCCTCGACGCTGCCCGGCGGGAAGGCCAACGCCAAGGCGGTGATGGCGGCCGTGGCCGCGCACCGCGAGGAGTTCGAATTCAGCCACCACGCCAGCGGGCCGAACCTGGATGCCACGCCCAATGACATCATCGCGCGCATCGAGCAGTACAGCGGCGTGCAACTGGCCGCGGCGTTTGCCATTCCTGATCTGGACCGGGAGACCAAATGGCACTGCAAGTACGCGCGGCAGAACGGCATTCATGTGTCGCCGACGTTCATAGTGGATGGGTTGGTGCAGGGGAATATCAGCAGTGGTGATACCGTGGAGCAGTGGTTGGGGCAGGTGAAATAAGCCCACTTCAAACCGCCACGAACTGCTTCTGATCTTGATCCCGTGAGGCCTTTGATCTTGATTGTGTGCCCCGTAAAGCGCCAGGGCCGACTGGAGGCGTTGGCCAAGCGGTCCCTGGCGTAGCCAGGGAAGACGGAACCGGAGGCGCTTCTATTCCGGGCCGTCGGCCGCTTGGGCGACGCCGGAGGGAGGGGACCCGTAGCGAAGCGTAGGGACCAAGCAGGGGCAAGCCTTTTTTGGTTACTTTTTGGGGCGTTTGCCAAAAAGTGACCCGGCGTAAGGCCGGAAAGGTGAAGTGGCATCACTCGAAAAAATGGATATGTTCGTGGTGTTCGTATCCCGCTTCGGCGTTTTCGAGCATATCCATTTTCGCGGGGATACCACCGACCGTTTCGCCCTTACGGCGAGTAACTTTTTGGCAGTCGCCCCAAAAAGTCACCAAAAAGGGCTTGCCCCTGCTTGGGCCCTACGCTTCGCTACGGGTCCCCTCCTTCCGGCGCCGCTCAACGGGCAGACGGCACCCGCTATAGAAGCCTGCGGGTTACCGTCTCTTCGGCCTGCGGCCTCGGCCCTTCGGGCAGCCCGTTGATCGACGCCTCCAGTCGGCCCGGGCGCTTTACGGGGCATACAATCAAGATCAA
>NZ_JBWGIG010000049.1:41538-44787 GCF_056312595.1 Pseudomonas sp. GYB4201
ACAGATCACAAACAGATCACAAGCCAGGTCAAGATCAGGTGCGCGGGCGCTGCGCTTCTTTGAGTCGCTGCGCGACTGTCCAACTGGTAGCGTTCGGGCGCACATCATCCAGCGCCGGCGGCTCACGGTACTCCGGGTAATCCCGGCCAATCGCCTCGCGCAGCACCCCCGGCAAGGCTTCGATACCTGCCACGGTCTGCCCCATGGCGTTGAACACCATCAACCCCGGCCGGCTGCCCATGCGCATGAACGGCAGCCACGGCGCGATACGCACCCATGCCAACGCCGCATTCGCGCTGTCGGTCTCTTTACTGAGCAGCGCCTCGCGGTCGGCCACGAAATCGAAGATTTCCATGGCGTGGTAGTGGTTGCCGACGTACTCCTGGTAATCGCCCGCCAAGGGATTGGGGTAGAAGAGCGGGATCTCGCTGGCGGCGAATATGCGCTCGCCCTGGACGCGGAAGGGGGAGGCCAAAGGCTGGCCCTGAGGATCGCGCTCGAAGAACGGGCGCAGGTTCACCGGGTCGTTGGCCACGTGCATCACCGGCACGTCAGCTTGAGTCCAGGGGTTGTGCCAGGTTTTCAACGGTTCGCCCGTCACCGGGTCGAGGTACAGCATCAGTTCGCGCGACACCAGCCGGAAGCCGGCACCGCGCTGGGGGTCGTGCAGGCTGCCGCATTGACGAACGTTCATGCCCTCGACCTTGAACAGCAAACGGTCGGGCTCGCCTTCGCGCCGCGCCCAGGCCTGGCCGGACCAGTGGAACACCACGGGCTTGCCGTCCACGGTGGAACCGTGGAGTTTGCGCAGGGCGGTGAGGGCGCCCAGGGGCTGGTGGAGATCGATCATGGCAAAGACTTCCCTGGTGGGTAAATGCCCGCAGTCTACCGTCGGAACGTGCAGAGACAATGGAAAAAGCCCCGGCAACCACCGGCGCCAGCTACGCTGAGCAATGGTTTTCCCAGCCCTGAAGGCCGACCATGACTGACCTCCTTCCCGAACCCCAGGCCGTCTGCAGTCCCATCACCAGCAGCGTCATCTTTATCGTCGCCACCGTGGCGCTGGGCGCCGAGGCCGCCGACACGGTGCGCGGCTGGTGCGGCGACGTGGCGGCGCTGACCCGCACGGTGGGCAAGCGCGTGCCCGACGGCAAGCTGTCCTGCGTGTGCGGCTTCGGCTCCACGGCCTGGGACGTGTTGTTCGGCGCGCCGCGCCCGGCGCAGTTGCACCCGTTCCGCGAGTTCGGCCCCGAAGGCCGCCGTGCGCCCGCCACGGCCGGCGACCTGTTGCTGCACATCCGCGCCGACCGCATGGACCTGTGCTTCGAACTGGCCACCCAACTGTGCGCCGCCCTGGGCGATGCCATCCTGGTGGTGGACGAGGTGCAGGGCTTCCGCAACTTCGACATGCGCAGCATGGTCGGCTTCGTCGACGGCACCGAAAACCCCGCCGGCCGCAAACTGACCGAGTCCACCCTGATCGACAACGAAGACCCGGCTTTCGCCGGCGGCAGCTACGTGATGGTGCAGAAGTACCTGCACAACATGAACGCCTGGAACGCCCTGAGCGTGGAAGACCAGGAACGGGTGATCGGCCGCAAGAAGCTCTCGGACGTGGAACTGGACGACGCCCACAAACCCAGCAACTCCCACAGCGCCCTGACCACGCTCAGTGAAAACGGCCAGGAAGTGAAAATCCTCCGCGACAACATGCCCTTCGGCCGCCCCGGCATGGGCGAATTCGGCACCTATTTCATTGGCTATGCGCGTTCGCCGTCGGCCCTGGAAAAAATGCTCGAGAACATGTTCGTGGGCCGCCCGGCGGGCAACTACGACCGCTTGCTCGACTACAGCACGGCGGTGACCGGCGGGTTGTTCTTCGTGCCTTCGGCGGAACTGTTGGAGAAGTTGGCGGAGCGCAAGCCCTGACGCGGGTATCGACAAACGTCTTGATTTTCACTGGCGTGCCAGCAGGGCATCATCAGGGGCCAACCGCCTTGGAGCTTCGCTGATGATCGACCACCTCGACCACCTGGTCCTCACCACCATCGACCTGGACGCCTGCAAGGACTTCTACACCCGCGTGCTCGGCATGCGCCTGGAAACCTTCGGCCAGGGCCGCCTGGCCTTCGTGTTTGGCCAGCAGAAGATCAACGTGCACGTGCGCGGCCACGAGTTCGAGCCCAAGGCGCACCTGCCAGTGCCGGGCGCGCTGGACCTGTGCTTCATTGCCAGCACGCCCCTGGAGCAGGTGATCGAACACCTGCACGCCCAGCAGTGGCCTATCCTCGAAGGGCCGGTGATGCGCACCGGCGCCGCCGGGCCGATCCGCTCGGTGTATGTGCGTGACCCGGACCTGAACCTGATCGAGATTTCGCAACCGGCCTGACCGCCTTTCACCTGGAGATGCACATGGACCCGTACACCCCCTTGTTCGACCGCGTTCTGCTGACCAACGATGACGGCATCACCGCCCCTGGCCTGGCCGCGCTGGAAGTCATTGCCACGAAACTGGCCCGCGAGGTCTGGGTGGTGGCACCGGCCCACGACCAGAGTGGCGTGTCCCATGCCATCAGCATTCACCACCCGCTGCGCGTGGAAACCCTGGGCGAGCGGCGCTTTGCCGTGCAGGGCACGCCGGGCGATTGCGTGGTGCTGGCGTTGCAGCACCTGATGCCGCACAAGCCGACGTTGATTCTGTCCGGGGTCAACCGCGGCGCCAATCTGGGGGTGGAAACGGCGTTTTCCGGCACGGTAGGCGCGGCGATGGCGGGCATGTTGCTGGGTGTTCCGTCGATTGCCCTGAGCCAGGCGTTTACCAAAGGCCAACCGGTGAAGTGGGCTACCGCCGAGGCGCTGGGGGTGGATGTGCTGGCGCGCGTGGCGCAGGCGGACTGGGCGGCGGGCAGTTGCCTGAACATCAATTTCCCCGACGTGGAACCGGCGGCCTGCAAGGGCACGCAGTACACGTCCCAGGGCACGGGCAGGCTGAACGGTATTCAGGTGACGGGGCAGCAAGACCCGCGCAACGTCGAGTATTTCTGGTTGAACATGTCGCGCACGGAGAGCTTCGACGAAGAGGGCACCGAGACTCACGGTGTGTTCAATGGCTATGTAACCGTGACGCCGTTGACCTTCGAGCGCACGGCCCAGGCAGTCCTGGACTGCCTGAAATAATGTGGGAGCGGGCTCTGCCCGCGAAAAGAACACTGCGGTATGTCAGGCAATACGCGGTGCATTTTTCGCGGG
>NZ_JBWGIG010000050.1:0-44742 GCF_056312595.1 Pseudomonas sp. GYB4201
AGTTTTTCAGAGAATCTCTAACAACTTCAACCACTTGGCTCGCTTCGATCTCTCGTTAGCGGGAGGCGAATTCTACAGCAACTTGCGTTGCTGTCAACTGCCTTTTTCACCGCTTTCGACGTTAAGACCGAAACCTTTCGGAGTCGCTTACTTCGGTTAACTCGTTGAAACTCAAGGAGTTTTCCGTTTCGCTTGCGCCGGAAGTGGGGCGGATTATAGAGAGATTCGAAGGGAGGTCAAGCGTTTATTTCAGAAATGTTTCAGCGTGGCTTTCGAGGCCGCCAAAAAGCAAAAAGGCGGGCCTGCCGGCCCGCCTTCTATATAGCTACGCAGCAATCAGCCCTGCTTGAGGGTAATCCGTGCGAAAGCCTTCTTGCCAGCCTGGCAGACATGCGTCGCTCCCAGTGCGAAGACAAACCCACGATCAACCACTTCGCCATCGATACGCACACTACCCGCCGACAGCAGGTCGCGGGCGGCCGCCGAGTTCTTCACCAGGCCAGCCTGGTTGAGGATCGCGGCGATAGGCATGTCTTCACCACCCGTGAGCTCCACCTCTGGCAGATCTTCCGGCAGCTCACCATCCTTCATGCGGTTGCCCGCACCACGGTGCGCGTTGGCAGCGGCTTCTTCGCCATGGAAACGGGCGACGATCTCTTCGGCCAGCTTGATCTTGATATCGCGCGGGTTGGCACCGGCCTCGACCTCGGCCTTGAAGCCATTGATCTCATCCATGGAGCGGAAGCTCAGCAGCTCGAAGTAACGCCACATCAGCGCATCCGGGATGGACACCAGCTTGCTGTACATAACGCCCGGCGCTTCCTGGATACCGACGTAGTTGCCCAGCGACTTGGACATCTTCTTCACACCGTCCAGGCCTTCGAGCAGCGGCATGGTCACGATGTTCTGGGCTTCCTGGCCGTAGGCGCGCTGCAGTTCACGCCCCATCAGCAGGTTGAACTTCTGGTCGGTGCCGCCCAGCTCGACGTCTGCCTTCAGGGCAACCGAGTCGTAGCCCTGCACCAGCGGGTAGAGGAACTCGTGGATGGCGATGGACTGGTTGGACTTGTAGCGCTTGTCGAAGTCATCGCGCTCGAGCATCCGCGCCACGGTGTACTGGGACGACAGGCGAATGAAGTCCGCCGGGCTCATGGCGTCCATCCAGGTGGAGTTGAACGCCACCTCGGTCTTGGCCGGATCGAGGATCTTGAACACCTGGGCCTTGTAGGTCTCGGCGTTGGCCAGCACCTGCTCGCGAGTCAGCGGCGGGCGCGTGGCGCTCTTGCCACTCGGGTCGCCGATCAGGCCGGTGAAATCCCCGATCAGGAAGATCACGTGGTGCCCCAGCTCCTGGAACTGGCGCAGCTTATTAATAAGCACCGTGTGCCCCAGGTGCAGGTCAGGCGCCGTCGGGTCGAAACCAGCCTTGATACGCAGCGGCTGCCCGCGCTTGAGCTTCTCGACCAGTTCGGCCTCGACCAACACCTCTTCCGCACCACGCTTGATCAGCGCTAGCTGCTCTTCAACCGACTTCATAACCTACCCGCAAGGCTTGGATTCAAATGGAGCCAACGATACAAGATCAGACACCAATTACAAGTTTTTGACTTGCGTGTGACCCCAGGGGCGGGTCGAGGCGTCTGCGAGCTTGCTTTGGCAAGGATTTGGTTATATTTTATACAGTTATTTCATCTTTATCATGTCATTCATCTTTTCCATTTCATCTTTTTTCAAAGTCAAAATTACCTATGACCAGCGAACCGCCTAAAGCGCCTCCGCTTTATCCGAAGAGCCACCTGCTGGCTGCAAGCGGCATCGCCGCCCTGCTCAGCCTAGCCATGCTGATATTTCCCTCCAGCGAAGTGGAAGCCAAGCGCAACTCCACGCCGCTGGAGCTGGAGACCCCAGCCGACCAGCTCAAGCAGGCGCAGAAAGACGCGCCAGCCACCGACCTTGGCGAAGAACAGGCCGCGCCAGCGCCCTTCGCGCACATAGACAACGAAGACGACCAGGACCAGGACACCGCGCAAGACACCCAGGACAAACCGGAACCGGTGGCCAGCGCCGCCGACGACGCGCCCAAGAAGGGCCCGAACCACCGCGAAGTCACCGTGCGCAAGGGCGATACCCTGTCCAAGCTGTTCGACGAAGCCGGCCTGCCCGCCTCCGCCGCCCAGGAAGTCATGGCCAGCGACAAGCAGGCCAAGCAGTTCGCCCAGCTCAAGAACGGCCAGGTGCTGGAGTTCGAGATCGGCCCGGACGGCCAGCTCGCCAGCCTGCACACCAAGCTCAGCAACACCGAGACCATCCGCCTGGTGCGCGGCGCCAAGGGCTTCGCCTTCAACCGCGACGTGATCAAGCCCGTCATGCGCGAGGCCTACGCCCACGGCGTGATCAAGAACTCGCTGTCGCTGTCCGGCCAGCGCGCCGGCCTGTCGCACAACCAGGTCATGGACCTGGTGCGCATCTTCAACTACGACGTGGACTTCGCCCAGGATATCCGCCAGGGCGACGTGTTCGACGTGATGTACGAGCAGAAGGTGCTGAACGGCAAGGTGATCGGCACCGGCAATATCCTCGCCGCGCGCTTCAGCAACCGTGGCAAGACCTACACCGCGGTGCGCTACACCAACAAGCAAGGCACCACCAACTACTACAGCGCCGAGGGCAACAGCCTGCGCAAGGCCTTCGTGCGCTCGCCGGTGGACTTCGCCCGTATCAGCTCGCGCTTCTCGGTGGGCCGCTTCCACCCCATCCTCAACAAGATCCGCGCGCACCAGGGCGTGGACTACGCCGCCCCGCGCGGCACGCCAATCAAGGCTACGGGCGACGGCAAGGTCGAACTGGCCGGGCGCCGCGGCGGCTACGGCAACACCGTGATCATCGAACACGGCAAGACCTACAAGACGCTGTACGCGCACATGCAGGGCTTCGCCAAGGGCATCCACGCAGGCTCGGTAGTGAAACAGGGCCAGGTCATCGGCTACATCGGCACCACCGGCCTGTCCACCGGCCCGCACGTGCATTACGAGTTCCAGGTGAACGGCGTGCACGTCGACCCGCTGGGGCAGAAGCTGCCCATGGCCGACCCGATTGCGCGCAACGAGAAGAGCCGCTTCATGCAAATCTCGCAGCCCCTGATCGCCCACATGGACCAGGAGAAATCCACCATGGTCGCGAGCAAGAAGTAAATCATGGCCCTTTATATCGGCGTGATGTCCGGCACCAGCCTCGATGGGCTGGATATTGCGCTGGTTGAGCAAGGCGCCAGCGTGCGCCTGGTGGCCAGCCTGTACCTGCCTATGCCCAGCGGGCTGCGCGGCGACCTGCTGGCCCTGTGCGCCAGCGGCCCGGACGAGATAGCCCGGGCCGCCCTGGCAGAGAACCAGTGGGCGACCCTGGCCGCGGAAGGCATCCATACCCTCTTGCAACAACAGCACCTCACCCCCGCGGATATCCGTGCCATCGGCAGCCACGGCCAGACCGTGCGCCACGAACCGGCACGCGGTTTCACCGTGCAGATCGGCAACCCGGCGCTGCTGGCCGAGTTGACCGGCATCACCACCGTCGGCGACTTCCGCCGCCGTGACGTGGCCGCGGGTGGCCAGGGCGCGCCGTTGGTGCCCGCCTTCCACGATGCCATCTTCGCCAGCCAGGGCCGGCACCTGGCCGTGCTCAACGTAGGTGGTTTCAGCAACCTGAGCCTGATCGAGGCCGACAAGCCGGTCAGCGGTTTCGACTGCGGCCCCGGCAACGTGCTGCTCGACGCCTGGATCAACGCCCGGCAGGGCCTGGACTACGACCGCGACGGCGCCTGGGCTGCCAGCGGCAGCGTGCACCCGGCGCTGTTGGCCGAGCTGCTCAGCGACCCGTTCTTCGCTGGCACCGGCCCGAAGAGCACCGGCCGCGAGGTATTCAACCTGCCCTGGTTGCAGGCACACCTGGCGAAGGTGAGCGACGTGGCCGATGCCGATGTGCAGGCGACCCTGCTGGAATTGACCGCCCGCACCATCGTCGACTCCCTGCGCCACGCCCAGCCTCACACCGACGAGCTGCTGGTGTGCGGCGGCGGCGCCCACAACCGCGCGCTGATGCAGCGCCTGGCGCAGTTGCTGCCCAACACCCGCGTCGACAGCACCGGTAGCCACGGCGTGGACCCGGACTGGGTAGAAGCCATGGCATTCGCCTGGCTGGCCCATTGCTGCCTGGAAGGGATTCCCACCAACCGCCCCAGCGTCACCGGCGCCCGTGGGCTGCGCGTGCTTGGGGCCATCTACCCCGCCTGAATGCCAGACAGCAAAACGCCGCGTATGAACGCGGCGTCTGGCCTTGCCCTGCAGGTGATCAGATCGAGAACGACTGACCGCAACCGCAAGTGGTAGAGGCATTAGGGTTGTTGATAACGAAACGCGAACCCTCCAGGCCTTCCTGGTAATCCACTTCAGCACCTGCCAGGTACTGGAAGCTCATTGGGTCGACCACCAGGCTCACGCCTTCGCGCTCTACAATGGTGTCATCCTCGGCCACATCTTCATCGAAGGTGAAGCCGTACTGGAAGCCCGAGCAACCGCCACCGGTCACGAAAACCCGCAGTTTCAGACGCTCATTGCCTTCTTCGTCGACCAGGCTCTTCACCTTGTGCGCAGCACCGTGGGTGAATTGCAAAGCCGTGGGTGTGAAGGATTCGACGCTCATGCTGACTCTCTCCCGGCGTAAGCCGCCATAAAACGTAATGGCGGCATTATCCGCTTCTCCTAGAAAAAGGGTCAACAATTGTGCGCTGACCGGCTTTGGGGCTTACGGCAGCATGCCGGCGTGGGACAGGCCCAGGCGCTCGTCGAGGCCGAAGAGGATGTTCAGGTTCTGCACGGCCTGGCCCGACGCGCCCTTGACCAGATTGTCGATGACCGACAGTACCACCACCAGGTCACCGCCTTGTGGGCGATGAACGGCGATGCGGCAGACGTTGGCGCCACGCACGCTGCGGGTTTCCGGGTGGCTGCCGGCCGGCATGACGTCGACGAACGGTTCATCGGCATAACGCTTCTCGAACAGCGCCTGCAGGTCCACGGCCTTATCCACCACGGTTGCGTAGAGGGTGGAATGGATGCCACGGATCATCGGCGTCAGGTGCGGCACGAAGGTCAGGCCCACGTCGCCACCGGCGGCGCGGCGCAGGCCCTGGGTGATTTCCGGCAGGTGACGGTGGCCCTTCACCGAATAGGCCTTCATGCTTTCGCCGGCCTCGCAGAACAGCGAGCCCACGGCAGCGCCACGGCCAGCGCCGCTGACACCGGACTTGCAGTCGGCGATCAGGCGCGAGGCATCGGCCAAGCCAGCTTCCAGCAGCGGCAGGAAGCCCAGCTGGGTGGCGGTCGGGTAGCAGCCAGGCACGGCGATCAGGCGGGCGTTGCGGATCTGCTCGCGGTTTACTTCCGGCAGGCCGTAGACGGCGTCTTTCAGCAGTTCAGGCGCGCCATGGGGCTGGCCGTACCACTTGGCCCACTCTTCGGCGTCCTGCAGGCGGAAGTCCGCCGACAGGTCGATGACCTTGGTGCCCGCGGCCAGCAGCTCGCCCGCCAGGGAGTGCGCGACGCCGTGCGGGGTGGCGAAGAACACCACGTCGCAGGCGCCCAGGGTCTTGGTGTCCGGCACGCTGAAGGCCAGGCCATCGTAGTGGCCGCGCAGGTTGGGGTACATGTCCGCCACGGGTACGCCCGCCTCGGAGCGCGAGGTGATGACGGCGACTTCCGCCTGCGGATGCGACGCCAACAGACGCAGCAGCTCGACCCCGGTGTAACCCGTGCCGCCGACAATACCGACCTTGACCATATACCTGCCCCTTTCAACGAACCGACTAGGAAACCGCTGATAATACGGGGCCAGAGCATCTGCTAACAACCGTTGAGGTGACGTGCGGCAGCCTGGGGCACTACTATCGGCGCTACCGTGAACCTGGAAACTTCAAAAAATGCTCTATCTATGGATCAAAGCCCTGCACATCATCAGCATGGTCTGCTGGTTTGCCGGCCTGTTCTACCTGCCGCGCCTGTTCGTCTACCACGCCAGCAGCGAGGACGAGCCCAGCAAGCAACGCTTCATGGTCATGGAGCGCAAGCTGTACCGCGGCATCATGGGCCCTTCGATGATCGCCACCCTGGTGTTCGGCGCCTGGCTGCTCTATCTGCTCCCCGGCTATTTGAGCCAGGGCTGGTTGCACGCCAAACTGACCTTCGTGTTCCTGCTGATTGGCTACCATCATATGTGCGGCGCCCAGGTGAAACGCTTTGCCCGTGGCGAAAACACCCGCAGCCATGTCTTTTATCGCTGGTTCAACGAAGTTCCCGTGCTGTTTTTGCTGGCTATCGTAATTCTGGTGGTGGTGAAACCGTTCTAGGATCAACCCAACCCACAAGAGAAACCATCATGTCGCTGCCCCCATCGCTGGACCAACGCCTGCGCCTGCCCGTGGTGGCGGCACCGATGTTTCTCATCTCCAACCCGCAACTGGTGCTGGCCTGCTGCCGCAACGGCGTGGTCGGCAGCTTTCCCGCGCTGAACCAGCGTGACAGCGCAGGCTTCAAGGCCTGGCTGGTCGAGATCGAGGCCGGCCTGGCGGCGCTGGACAAGCCGGCGCCCTATGCCGTCAACCTCATCGTGCACAACAGTAACCCCCGCCTGGAAGCCGACCTGGCGATCTGCATCGAACACAAGGTGCCGATTGTCATCACCAGCCTGGGCGCGGTGAAGGAAGTGGTGGATGCCGTGCACAGTTATGGCGGCCTGGTCTTTCACGACGTCACTACCCGGCGCCACGCCGAGAAAGCCGCCCAGGCCGGCGTCGATGGCCTGATTGCCGTGGCCGCCGGCGCCGGTGGCCATGCCGGCACCTGGAGCCCATTCGCGCTGGTGGCCGAAATACGCCAGTTCTTCGACAAGACCCTGCTGCTGGCCGGCTGTATCAACCATGGCCGCGAGATTCTTGCCGCGCAGCTGCTGGGCGCCGACCTGGCGTACCTGGGCACGCGTTTTATCGCCTGCCAGGAAAGCCACGCACCTGCGGCCTATAAAGACATGCTGCTGGCAGCCCATGCCGCCGATATCATCCACACCCCGGCGGTGTCCGGGGTGCCGGCCAGTTTCATGCGCAAGAGCCTGGAAGATGCCGGTTTCGACCTGGCCACCCTCGCCGCCGCCGGCGCACAAGCCAAACTCAAGCCCATCGATGACGAGGCCAAGGCGTGGAAGACCATCTGGTCCGCCGGCCAGGGTGTCGGCGAGATCGACGACATACCCAGCGCCGACGAGCTGATCGAGCGCCTCGACAACGAATACCGCAAGGCGCTGGTACGGGCCTGCCGCTTGCCCGACCACTGGCCGCGCTGAACCGGCCGCCACTTTCACGACAAGGATGCCAGCATGACAACACTGTTCAAGATCGTCTTCGAAGGCAGCACGCTGCCGGGGGTCGCCCTGGAAACTGCCAAGGCCAACCTGGCCGAGCTGTTCCGTAGCGATCTGTTGGCCGTGGAAAAGCTGTTTACCGGGCGCAAGGTGGCGCTCAAGCGCAACCTGTCCCAGGAGACCGCCGAGAAGTATCTGGATGCGTTGCACCGGGCCGGCGTCGAGGCGCGCCTGGAAGAAGAGGCGCCGGTTGAGTTGAGCCTGGAAGAGGTCGAGCCTTCCCCCGCTCCACGGCCATTTTCGCCCTACGCACCGCCACAATCGGACGTCGCCCCCACCGTGGCTATCTATGGCCCGCTCAAAGTGATGACCGTGCAGGGCCGTATAGGCCGGCTGCGCTACCTGGCCTGGTCGATGGTGCTGGGCTTTACCTTCTGCGCAATCTTCGCCGTTTGCCTGCTGCTGAGCCTCGCATCGAAGCCGCTGGGGATCGGCGTAGGCGCCGTTGCCGTCGCGGCATTCCTGACCATTAGCGTACAGATCGGCGTACAACGCATGCACGATGCCGGCTGGAGCGGCTGGTGGTGGCTGGTGACGTTCGTGCCTTTTGTCGGCAGCTTATTCCCCTTCGTTATCATGGCCGTGCCGGGTCACGCCGGGGTCAATCAATATGGCCCACCCGCCCCACCCGATAGCAAGGCTGTGAAAGTAATGGCCGTGCTGGCATTGATATTCATGGCGATAGGGCTGCTGGGAATACTGCTTGGCGACTTCGCCTCGTTGGCTCGCCTGGCCCACCCCCTTTAACGAACTCGGCACAACCGCGCGGCGCACGGTAGACTAGCGCCCCTGAGTAGACGCCCCCGTGCGCCCCGCCTCATCGACGAGCCGGGGCCGGGGGCGTTCGTATGGAGATTTGCATGACCCGTTACGCCTTGATCACCGGCGCCTCCCGAGGGCTGGGCCTGGCGCTGGCCGAGGCCCTGGCCCGGCGCGGCCGCAACCTGATCCTGGTAGCCCGCCAGCGCGACCCCCTGGAAGCGGTGGCCATCGAGCTGACCCAACGTTTTGGCGTGGAAGTACTGTTCCGTGCCTGCGACTTGAGCGAACCCCTGCGCCTGTCCGGCCTGCTGATGGAACTTGAGGAAAGCGGCCGCCACATTGATCTGCTGGTGAACTGCGCCGGGCTGCGCTCCTACGGGCATTTCCTGGCCCAGGACTGGATGCAGGAGCAAGACCTGATCGAGGTCAACATCCTCGCCCTGGCGCGCCTGTGCCATGTGGTCGGCAACGCCATGGCGGTGCACGGCGGCGGGCAGATCCTCAACGTCGCCTCCCTGGCCGCCTTCCAGCCTGGCCCGTGGATGAGCAGCTACGCGGCCAGCAAGGCCTACGTGCTGAGTTTCTCCGAAGGCCTGCGCGAAGAGTTGCGCCAGTCGGGGGTGAAGGTCTCGGTGCTGTGCCCTGGCCCGGTGCGCTCGTCGCAACGGGTGATAGAACGCCTGAACAACAGCCAACGCGTGCTCAGCCCGGAGGAAGTGGCGCTGTTCACCGTGCGCGCCCTGGCCCGCAACCGGGCGGTGATCATACCCGGGCGGCGCAACCGCCTGCTCACCTACGGCGCCCGCCTGGGCTCGCGCTGGCTGGTGCGCAAGATCGCCGGCGCCATCAACCTCGCCTACCGCCCACGTTGAGCATTGAGTACACTCGAGCCCGACGTCAAACATGGAGCAACCGTTGTGGATACTCTGTTCACCAAGATCATCAACAGAGAAATACCCGCGAAAATCATCTACGAGGATGACCAGGTACTGGCCTTCCACGATATCGCACCCCAGGCACCGGTCCATTTCCTGGTGATCCCGAAGAAGCCGATCCGCACCCTCAACGACCTCACCGAGGAAGACAAGGGCCTGGCTGGTCACATTCTGTTCACCGCCCAGCGCCTGGCCAAGGAACTGGGCTGCGAGGAAGGCTTCCGCGTGGTCATGAACTGCAATGAATTGGGCGGCCAGACGGTCTACCACATTCACATGCATGTGCTGGGGCAGCGCCAGATGCACTGGCCGCCGGGCTGATCGCCGTGTGGCCGCTGCCCCGGGCAGCGGCCACAGGATTGTGTTGACGTGCCGCAGGCTCTGGCACGGTATTTTGAGTTAAACTGCACCCCGTGATTCTATCCGGAGGTGCCCAATGGCTACCGAACGTCACTACTCCCCCCTCGACCGACTGCTGCTGCAGGCCGACACGGCCATGCGCACGCTGCTGCCTTTCAGCGGCCAGCCGTCGCGGCCGTCCCCGGCCATTGTCCAGCCGGACCCCAAGCTCAGTGATGACGAAACCCGCCATGTGGCCGGCCTGATGCGCATCAACCACACCGGTGAAGTGTGTGCGCAGGCGTTGTACCAGGGGCAGGCGCTGACCGCCAAGCTGCCGCAGGTGCGCAAGGCCATGGAACATGCCGCCGAGGAAGAAGTGGATCACCTGGCCTGGTGCGAGCAACGCATCCGCCAGTTGGGCAGCCACCCCAGCGTGCTCAACCCGTTGTTCTACGGCATGTCGTTCGGCATAGGTGCGGTGGCTGGGCTGATCAGCGACCGTGTCAGCCTGGGCTTCGTTGCCGCCACTGAACACCAGGTGTGCAAACACCTGGATGAACACCTGGAACAACTGCCCGTGGAAGACGAGAAGTCACGCGCCATCCTCGAACAGATGCGCGTGGATGAAGAGCAGCACGCCGATTCGGCGCTGGACGCCGGCGGGTTCCGCTTCCCGGCGCCGGTCAGGTTCGGCATGAGCCTGGTGGCCAAGGTCATGACCAAGAGCACCTACCGCATCTAACATCGTAGCCGCTGCCGCCAGGCTGCGCTGGCCCTCATCTACGCACAGGGGCCAGCGCAGCCTGGCGGCAGCGGCTACAAGCGTGCGGTGCTAATCAACCCAGCTCGACGATCTCGTAGTCGTGGGTGATTTCCACCCCGGCACGGCCCAGCATGATCGAGGCCGAGCAGTATTTCTCAGCCGACAGTTCCACCGCCCGCTTCACCTGGGCTTCCTTCAGGCCGCGGCCTTTGACCACGAAATGCAGGTGGATCTTGGTGAATACCTTGGGGTCCTCGGTGGCCCGCTCGGCTTCCAGGAAGGCTTCGCAGCTTTCCACCGGCTGACGCGACTTCTTCAGGATGCTGACCACGTCGAAATTGCTGCAGCCACCCAGGCCCAGCAACAGCATCTCCATGGGGCGCACGCCCAGGTTGCGACCGCCGCTCTCGGGCGGGCCGTCCATCACTACCACATGACCGCTGCCCGACTCGCCAAGAAACATGGCTTCGCCTGCCCACTGGATACGTGCCTTCATCACCAGGACTCCACTGTAAAAAAGGCCGCCAGCTTAGCACAGCAGTTTGCATAAGCCCTGTAGCCCAGCCGTTGCCTGCCGATAAGGTGGTTAGTAAATTGCCTGATACAAACTTGCGTGTCTGATAAGCTGGCGCCAAATCACTGGCGCTTACGCCAGCACTCCTTACCGTTCACTTGCCGTAGACAGTCTTGCCCCGGGATTCAGCCATGGTTGCGCTCACGCGTCCGATCCAGAACATCGATAAACTCTTGGCTCATTGCCAGCGCCGCCGCTATGGCGCCAAGAGCAATATCATCTGCGCCGGCGACCAGTCCGAAACCTTGTCCTACATCATCAAGGGCTCGGTGACGATTCTGATCGAGGACGACGACGGCCGCGAAATGATCATTGCCTACCTCAACGCCGGCGACTTCTTCGGCGAGCTGGGGCTGTTCGAGTCGCCCAACCACGGGCCGCTGCGCAGCGCCTGGGTGCGGGCCAAGACCGAATGCGAAGTAGCGGAAATCAGCTACGGCAGGTTCCGCGAAGTGGCGGTGCAGCATCCCGATATCATGTTCGCCCTGGGCTGCCAGATGGCCCAGCGCCTGCGCGACACCACGCGCAAGGTCGGCGACCTGGCGTTCTTCGACGTCACAGGCCGGGTGGCGCGCTGCCTGCTGGAACTGTGCAAGCAACCCGACGCCATGACCCACCCCGACGGGATGCAGATCAAGATCACCCGCCAGGAGATCGGCCGTATCGTCGGTTGCTCGCGAGAAATGGTCGGGCGGGTGCTCAAGGACCTCGAAGAGCGCAACCTGGTGAACGTGAAGGGCAAGACCATGGTGGTCTTCGGCACACGCTAGGGCTTGGCGCGAATTTCGGCCAGCAACTGGCCATAGGCCTGGGCCAGGTCGGCCAGCAACTGCGGCGCCGGATAGTGTTCGTGCAAGGCCACATGGCTTTGCGGGTCACACCGCTGGGGCAGTTCACACGCCTGGTTGAAGCCATTCACCGCCGCCACCATCGGCTCGCGCTGGTTGTCCATCAGCATGGCGCCGTGCACCAGTACCACCGGCCGCGTGCCGCTCAGGCCTTGGCGCCAACGCTGCGCCGTGCCCACCCATTTGCGTCCGGCAATATTGACGTTGTAGCGACCATCGCAGAACGCCCCCGCCACCTCGCCCACCGACGCCTGCCCGCCCAACGCCGTGACGGCGTCGCACAGCGGCTGGCACAGGCGCTGATAAGCGGTTTCGATGCGGTGTTGGTCGCCTTCGCTGCGCGGTGCCACGTACACCAGCGCGACATTGATGGTGGCCGGCGATTGCGGCACCGGCTCGCCGCCGGTTTCACGCAGCAGCACCGGCCAACCAGCTGCGGCCGATGCCGCGCAGGCGGCATCGAACGCCGGCAGGCGGTTCATACGCCGGGGCATGACCAGGGTTTGATCGGTGGACTGCCAGAACAGCAGGCCATCAGGCTGCTCGCCGCGGCACACGGCGGCAAGCAGGTCCTGTTCGGCCTGCAGGCCCGCCTGGGTGTCGATTCGCAGAGGGTGTTGCATGAGACCTCCGTAGCAGCGGCCGCGAGGCCGCGTCATGGGCCGCGCGATACATGACATCGTCCTGGCACCCCGACGCGGCCTGGCGGCCGCTGCTACGGGCGGGTCAAGACTGGAAGAACAGCCGTTGCAGCTCTTCGCCAGGATGCTCGGCGCGCATGAACGCCTCGCCCACCAGGAACGAATACACCTCGTTGATTTCCATCAGCTCCACGTCGGCGCGGTTGAGGATGCCGCTTTCGGTCACCACCAAGCGCTCACGCGGGATCAGCGGCAGCAGGTCGAGGGTGTTTTCCAGGCTGACTTCGAAGTTGTGCAGGTTGCGGTTGTTCACCCCCAACAGCGGCGACTTCAAGTGCTTGAGCGCACGCTCCAGCTCCTCGGCGTTGTGCACTTCCACCAGCACGTCCAGGCCAACGCCAAAGGCGACGGACTCCAGCTCGGCCATCTTCGCGTCGTCCAGCGCCGCGACGATCAGCAGGATGCAGTCGGCGCCCAGCGCGCGGGATTCGACGATCTGGTACGGGTCGACCATGAAATCCTTGCGGATCACCGGCAGGCTGCAGGCCGCACGGGCCTGCTGCAGGTAGGCGTCGGCGCCCTGGAAGTAATCGATGTCGGTGAGCACGGACAGGCAGGTGGCGCCGCCCTTCTCGTAGCTCTGGGCGATTTCGGCGGGCACGAAGTGCTCACGGATGACGCCCTTGCTCGGCGAGGCCTTCTTGATTTCGGCGATGACTGCCGGCTTCTTGGTCGCCGCCTGGTCGATCAGCGCCTTGGCAAAGCCACGCGGTGCATCGGCGGCAGCAGCCAGGCGCTCCAGTTCGGCATAGCTGACACGCTGCAGGCGTTCGGCAACTTCCTGGGCCTTGCGCGCCAGAATCTTCTCCAGAACTGTCGGCACACTCATCCTTCATTCTCCTGCTTGAATACCGCGGTAAAGGCGCCCAGCTCGTCGAGCTTCTCGCGGGCCAGCCCGGTGTGCAGCGCATCGTGGGCCAGGGCCACGCCTTCCTTCAAGGAAGACGCGTGGTCGGCGGCATACAGGGCAGCGCCAGCGTTGAGTACGATCATTTCAGCGGCTTTCTGGCCGTTTTCGGTCTTGCGCCGGCCCAAGGCATCGCGGATCAGTTCCAGCGACGCCTGCGGGCTTTCCACGGCCAGGCCGTGCAGGGTCTGGCTCTTTATACCGAGGTCTTCGGGTTCTACCCAATACTCGGTAATTTCGCCATTTTTCAGCTCGGCCACGAAGGTGGGCGCGGCCAGGCTGAACTCGTCCAGCCCGTCCTTGGAATGCACCACCAGCACATGCTTGCTGCCCAGGCGCTGCAGCACCTCAGCCAGCGGCCGGCACAGGGCCTGGCTGAACACGCCGACCACCTGGTGCTTGACGCCCGCCGGGTTGGTCAGCGGCCCGACCATGTTGAACAGGGTGCGCAGGCCCAGGTCGCGGCGCGGCCCGGCAGCGTGCTTCATGGCACCGTGGTGCGCCTGGGCGAACATGAAGCCGATGCCCACACTGTCGATGCAACGTGCAACCTGCACCGGCGTCAGGTTGAGGTACACGCCGGCGGCTTCCAGCAGGTCGGCGCTGCCGCTCTTGCCGGACACCGCGCGGTTGCCGTGCTTGGCCACGGTGCAGCCGGCCGCCGAGATGACAAAGGCCGACGCCGTGGACACGTTGAAGATGTTGGCGCCGTCGCCGCCGGTGCCGACGATGTCGACCACGCCGTCGAGGGTCTTGAGTTCAACCTGGCCTGCCAGCTCGCGCATCACCGAAACGGCACCGACGATCTCGTCGATGCTCTCGCTCTTCATGCGCATGCCCATCAGGAAGGCACCGATCTGTGCGTCGGTGCATTGGCCGGTCATGATCTGGCGCATCACATCGCGCATCTCATCCGTGCTCAGGTCCAGCTGCCCGACGATGCGGTTCAGCGCGCTCTTGATATCCATGATGGTTCCTTAGCCCTGACGGCTGCCGCCGGTCTGCTTGAGAAAGTTGGCGAACAGCTCGTGGCCCTGCTCGGAAAGGATCGACTCGGGGTGGAACTGCACGCCCTCGACGTTCAGCGTCTTGTGGCGCAGGCCCATGATCTCGTCCACGGAGCCGTCGGCGTTGGCGGTCCAGGCGGTCAGTTCCAGGCAGTCAGGCAGGGTTTCGCGCTTCACCACCAGCGAGTGGTAGCGGGTCACGGTCAGCGGGTGGTTCAAGCCTTCGAACACGCCCTTGTCTTCGTGCACCAGCGGGCTGGTCTTGCCGTGCATGGCCACGCGGGCGCGCACCACGTCACCGCCAAAGGCCTGGCCGATGGACTGGTGGCCCAGGCACACGCCCAGGATCGGCAGCTTGCCGGCAAAGTGCAGGATGGCCTCGATGGAGATGCCCGCCTCACTCGGCGTGCACGGCCCCGGGGAGACGACGATGCGCTCGGGGTTCATGGCCTCGATGTCGGCGATGGTCACCTCATCGTTGCGCACCACTTTCACGTCCGCGCCCAGCTCGCCCAGGTACTGCACGACGTTGTAGGTAAAGGAGTCGTAATTGTCGATCATCAGCAACATGGTCTGCTTCCTCAGGCGTCTTTCGGGGAGGTTTGTTCGGCCAGCGCTACAGCGCGGAACATCGCGCGGCGCTTGTTCAGGGTTTCCTCCCACTCCAGGGCCGGCACCGAGTCGGCGACGATACCCGCCCCCGCCTGCACGTGCAGTTCACCGCCCTTGATAACGGCCGTGCGAATGGCGATGGCCGTGTCCATGTTGCCGTTCCAGGCAAAGTACCCCACCGCGCCGCCGTACACGCCGCGTTTCACCGGTTCCAGCTCGTCGATGATCTCCATGGCGCGAATCTTCGGCGCCCCGGACAGAGTGCCCGCCGGCAGGATGGCGCGCAGGGCGTCCATCGCGGTCAGGCCGCTTTTCAGTTGGCCGGTGACGTTCGAGACAATGTGCATCACGTTGGAGTAGCGCTCGATCACCATCTTCTCGGTGAGCTTCACCGAGCCAATCTCGGACACACGCCCGGTATCGTTGCGGCCCAGGTCAATCAGCATCAGGTGCTCGGCCAGCTCTTTCTTGTCACTGAGCAGGTCCTGCTCCAGCGCCAGGTCAGCCTCTTCGGTAGCACCGCGCGGGCGGGTACCGGCAATGGGGCGAACGGTGATTTCGTTGTCTTCCACCCGCACCAGCACTTCCGGCGAACTGCCCACCACGTGGAAGTCGCCGAAGTTGAAGAAGTACATGTAGGGCGTCGGGTTGAAGCAGCGCAGCGCCCGGTACAGGTCGATGGGCGCCGCCTTGAAGGCGATGGACATGCGCTGGGACGGCACCACTTGCATGCAGTCGCCGGCCAGGATGTATTCCTTGATGGTATCGACGCCGCGCTCGAAGTCTTCCTGGGTGAAGCTGGAGCGGAATTCCGGCTCGGCCGCAGGCGGGCGGTCCAGCTCCAGGCCACGGCGCGGGGTGATCGGCTGGCGCAGTTTTTCCATCAGCGCGTCGAGCTGGGCCTGGCCCTGCTCGTAGGCCTCGGCCTGGGCCGGGTCGGCCAGCACGATGGCGTGCATCTTGCCGGCCAGGTTGTCGAACACCACCACGGCGTCGGACACCATCAGCAGGATGTCAGGCACGCCGATAGGATCGGGGTTGGGGCACTTGCCCAGGCGCTTCTCGACGTAGCGCACGCAGTCGTAGCCGAAGTAACCCACCAGGCCGCCATTGAAGCGCGGCAGGCCGGGGATGGTCGGCACGTTGTAGCGGGCCTTGAAGACCTCGACGAAATCCAGCGGGTCCTCGACATGGTCGTGGCGCTCCACCTCGATGCCGTCGCGGGTGATGATTACCTGATGGTCATGCACGCGCAGCACGGTGCGGCACGGCAGGCCGATGATGGAATAGCGGCCCCATTTCTCGCCGCCCTGCACCGACTCCAGCAGGTAGGAGTTGGGCGCATCGGCCAGTTTCAGGTAGATCGACAGCGGGGTATCGAAGTCAGCCAGGGTTTCGCGGGCAAGCGGAATGCGGTTGTAGCCGGCAGCGGCCAAGCGCAGGAATTCTTCGCGGATCATGATCAGCCTCGTGGCATGAGGGACAAAACGGTCAGGTATGCAAACGCGCCGGCAGGGCCGGCCAGGTAAAAGTCAGGCGCGCCAACGCCAACGGGCCAAGGCCTTGATGACTTTCATCCAGAGTTTGCGAGTGACCACCACGATGGAATCTCTGCGAGGGGTAGGTGTGATATCCCCCAACGTTATCTCAGCTGTGGGATCTAAGCAACTGATCAGGCCCCGCAGGTTGTCAACAACCATTGCCGGGGACTCCTCGGCGATGGGCCGGCCGTGGTTGTAGCCATAGCTCAGGGCCACGCAGGCCACGCCCGCCGCCTTGGCCGCCAGCACGTCGCTGCGCGAATCACCGACGAACAGGGCATCGGCGGGTTTCACCCCGGCCATCTTCATCACGTACAGCAGCGCCGCGGGGTCGGGCTTCTGCTGGGGCAAGGTGTCGCCGCCAATGATCCACTTGAAGAAGCGCCCCAGTTTCAGCTCGTCGAGCAGCGGCGCGACGAACTGTTCCGGCTTGTTGGTGATCAGCGCCATCTTCACGCCGCGCTTCTGCAGCCATTTCAAGCTCTCGCGCACGCCGGGGTAGCACTTGGTCAGCGCGTGGCTGCCGGCATAGGCGTCCATGAACAGCGCCAGCGCCTGGTCGGTGTCGGCCTCGCCGATGGCGGCGTGGTCCATGCCGCCAGCCAGCCCACGGCGCACCAGCACCCGGGCGCCGTTGCCGACATAGGTGCGGGCGGCGTCGAGGCCGGCCGGCGCGCGGCCAAGCTTGAGCAGCGTGGTGTCCAGGGCAGCCGCCAGGTCGGGGACGGAGTCGATCAGGGTACCGTCCAGATCGAACATCACCAGGCGTGGCAGCTTGCCCGGGAACAGCTGCTCGAAGCCGCTCATGGGCGTGCCAGGGCCAGTTCGGCGCGCATCTTGTCGATGACTTCCTTGTAGTTCGGCGCGTTGAAGATCGCCGAACCGGCCACGAAGGTGTCGGCGCCAGCGGCGGCGATCTCGCGGATGTTGTTGACGTTCACGCCGCCGTCGATCTCCAGGCGGATGTCACGGCCACTGGCGTCGATCAGGGCGCGCGCCTCGCGCAGCTTGTCGAGGGTGCCAGGAATGAACTTCTGCCCGCCGAAGCCTGGGTTCACGCTCATCAGCAGGACCATGTCGACCTTGTCCATCACGTACTTGAGCACGTCCAGCGGGGTGGCCGGGTTGAACACCAGGCCGGCCTTGCAGCCGCTGTCGTGGATCAGCTGCAGGGAGCGATCGACGTGCAGGGTGGCTTCAGGGTGGAAGGTGATGAAGCTGGCGCCGGCCTCGGCGAAGTCGCCGATGATGCGGTCGACCGGGCTGACCATCAGGTGTGCGTCGATGGGCGCGGTGATGCCGTACTTGCGCAGCGCGGCGCAGACCATCGGGCCGATGGTCAGGTTGGGCACGTAGTGGTTGTCCATGACATCGAAATGGACGATGTCGGCGCCAGCGGCCAGGACATTGTCGACTTCCTCGCCCAGACGGGCGAAATCTGCGGAGAGAATGGACGGAGCAATTGCAAAGGGCTGCATGACGCACCTTTCTGGGCTGGAATCACGGTGGCGCGCATTGTACATCAGCTTGTAGGGATGGGGGCGCCAAGGTCGACCACCAACCCGTAGCAGCTGCCGAAGGCTGCGTCGGGGCCCTGGACGCGGCCTTGTCAGTAGGCGCTGCGGTAGATCTGCTCGATATCCCTGGCGCTGAGCTTGCGGGGGTTGTTGCGCATCAGCCGGTCGATGCCACTGGCCTCCCGGGCCATGTCGGCGATGGCTGCCTCGGGCACGCCGAAGCTGCGCAAGCCCTTGGGTATTTCCACCGCCGCGCACAGCTCGGCCATCGCGCGCACTGCGGCGTCGGCGGCTTCCTGGTCGGACAAGCGCGCCACCTGCAGCCCCATGGCCACGGCAATATCGCGAAACCGTTCCAGGCAGGCGAGTTTGTTCCAGGCCATGACATAGGGCAGCAACAACGCGTTGCTTACCCCATGGGCGATGTTGAACTGCCCGCCCAGGGGGTACGCCAGGGCATGTACCGCCCCAACTCCGGCGTTGCCGAACGCCATGCCGGCCATCAGGCTGGCGGTGGCCATGTCTTCCCGGGCCTGCAGGTTGGCCGGGTTGGCGTAGGCCTTGGGCAGGGCGCGCACGATCAGGCGGATGGCGCCCAGCGCCAGCGAATCGGTGATGGGCGAGGCGTTTACCGAGATATACGACTCGATGGCATGCACCAGCGCATCGACGCCACTGGCGGCAGTAACCCCGCGCGGGCAGGTCAGGGTCATCTGCGGGCTGACCAGCGCCACGTCGGGCAGCAGGTAATCGCTGACGATGCCTTTCTTCAGGTGCGCGGCCTTGTCGGAAAGAATTGCCACGTTGGTCACCTCCGAACCAGTGCCGGCCGTGGTCGGAATGGCGATCAGCGGCGGCCCCTTGCGCGGCACCAGGCCCACGCCGAACAAGGCCTCCAGCGGACCGTCGTGGCCGGCATAGGCGGCAACGCTCTTGGCGATGTCGATGGCACTGCCGCCGCCCACGCCAATCAGGCCGTCATGGCCGCCCTCGCGGTAGGCCTGCATGCAGTCCTCGACGATGGCGATTTCCGGCTCCGGGCGCACGCGGTCGAACACGCCATGGCGGCGGCCGCCCAGTTGCGCCAGCGCCAGGGCTACGGTGCCGGACTCCACCAGGATGGCATCGGTGACAATCAGCGGGTTATGCACGTTCAGGCGGGTCAGCTCGCCGTCCAGTTGCTCGATGGCGGCAGCGCCGGTGAGCAGTTTGCTGGCGATCTTGAAAGCGGAGAGGGTCATGAATGCGGCCTTTTTTCCAGACAAGGGCTGCATTCAGACTAGTCGGGGCAGCCGGCCAACGAAGGATCATTGGCCGGCGTGATGACGATCGATCAGGCCTGGGCAGTACGCAGTTTCTCGCTGCGGCCGCGCAGCCATTCCAGGGTCAGCAACAGCACCACGGAGAAGGCGATCAGCAAGGTGGCCGCTGCGGCAATGGTAGGGCTGAGGTTCTCACGGATGCCGCTGAACATCTGCCGGGGCAAGGTGGCCTGCTCCGGGCCGGCCAGGAACAGCGTCACCACCACTTCGTCAAAGGAGGTGGCGAAGGCGAACAGCGCACCGCTGATCACCCCCGGGGCGATCAACGGCAGGGTCACCCGGCGAAACGCGGTCAACGGCGAGGCGCCCAGGCTGGCTGCGGCGCGCACCAGGTTGTGGTTGAAGCCCTGCAGGGTCGCCGACACCGTGATAATCACAAACGGCACGCCCAGCACCGCGTGCACCAGAATCAGCGAAGTGAAGCTGTTGCCCAGCCCCAGTGGCGCGAAGAACAGGTAGCTGGCGACGCCGATGATCACCACCGGCACCACCATGGGCGAGATCACCAGGGCCATCACCAGCGACTTGCCGGGGAAATCCCCGCGGGTCAGGCCGATGGCCGCCAGGGTGCCGAAGACCATGGCCAGCACCGTCGCCGCCGGGGCGACGATGATGCTGTTCTGCAGGGCGCGCATCCATTCGGGCGAGGCGAAGAAGTCCTGGTACCAGTGCAGGGAAAAGCCCTGCAACGGGTACACCAGGAAGCTGCCGGCGTTGAACGACAGCGGGATGATCACCAGCACCGGCAGAATCAGGAACAGCAGGATCAAGCCGCAGAGAATACGCAGGCTGTAGAACCACACCCGCTCCACGGGGGACATGTAAGGGCTCAGCATTTTCCTATTCTCCTCAGCTCAGGCGCAGGCGGCTGGCGCCCACCAGCTTGCTGTACACCAGGTACAGCAACACGGTGGCCAGCAACAGCAGGCCGCCCAGCGCGGTGGCCATGCCCCAGTTGATGCTGGTGTTGGTGTAGAAGGCCACGAAGTAGCTGACCATCTGGTCGTTGGGGCTGCCCAGCAGCGCCGGGGTGATGTAATAGCCGATGGCCAGGATGAACACCAGCAGGCAGCCAGCGCCCACGCCTGCGTAGGTCTGCGGGAAATACACGCGCCAGAAGCTGGCGAACGGATGGCAACCCAGCGAGATCGCCGCCCGCATGTAGGTGGGCGAGATGCCCTTCATCACGCTATAGATCGGCAGGATCATGAACGGCAGCAGAATGTGCACCATGGAGATGTATACCCCGGTGCGGTTGAACACCAGTTCCAGCGGCTTGTCGATGACGCCCATGGCCATCAGCGCGCTGTTGATCAGGCCACCGGACTGCAGCAGCACGATCCAGGCCGCCACGCGCACCAGGATCGAGGTCCAGAACGGCAGTAACACCATGATCATCAACAGGTTGCTCTGGCGTGCCGGCAAGTTGGCCAGCAGGTAGGCCAGCGGGTACGCCAGCAGCAGGCAGATGACGGTAATCACCAGGCCCATCCAGAAGGTGCGGGCGAAAATATCCAGGTAAATGGCCTGGTCCGGGGTGGCCGGGGCCACTTCGCCGAGGTCGTCGATACGGTGGTCGACGGCCGCCAGCAGGTAATAGGGGGTGACGTTGCTGGTGTTGCGGCGGATGGCCTGCCAGTACGCAGGGTCGCCCCAGCGCTCGTCGAGGCTTTCCAGCGCATCCTTGTAAGAAGCCGGCGCGGGGGTGAACGGCAACGCCCGGGCGGTTTTCGACAGCAGGCTGCGGTAGCCGGCCAGTTCCATGTTCAGGCGCTTGGACAGGTCGCCCAGGGTCTGATTCTTGCGCGCGTCCACCAGGTCATCGCTCAAGGCCTTGAACACCGCCTCGTCGGGCAGGCTCTTGCCATCCCAGGCTTTCACCGCCACGACGGTACGCGGCAGGCCCTCGACCACTTCCGGGTTGCCGACGCTCTTGTACAACAGCACCGCAATCGGCACCAGGAACACCAGCAGCAGGAACAGCACCAACGGTGCTATCAGCGCCTGGGCCTTGAGACGGTTGAAGCGTTCGGCCCGGGCCAGGCGCTGTTTCAGGTTAGGGCTGGCGACCTCTTTGAGGGGCACTGCAAGGGCCATGGTCAACTCCGCGAATCTTTGAACTGAAGGCGCGCCACCCACCGGTGGCGCGCCGCCTGCTTGGGCTTACTTGGCAGCCCAGGCGTTGAAGCGCTGTTCCAGTTGCTCACCGTTGTCAGCCCAGAAGCCCACGTCGATCTGCACCTGGTTGGCGATGTTCTCCGGGGTGGTGGGCATGTCCTTCAGGATGCCCTTGTCCAGCAGCGGCACTGCCTGGCTGTTGGCCGGCCCGTAGGCGATGTTCTCGGAGTAGATCTTCTGCTGCTCGGGCTTGACCGTGTAGGCGATGAACTTGCGTGCCTCGTCGGCGTTCTTCGCGCCCTTGGGAATGGCCCAGGCGTCGAAGTCGTAGACGCCGCCGTTCCACACCACCTTCAGGTTGCTCTCTTTCTGCACCGCGGCGATGCGGCCGTTGTAGGCCGAGCTCATGACCACGTCACCGGAGGCCAGGTACTGCGGCGGCTGGGCGCCGGCTTCCCACCACTGGATGCTGGGCTTGAGCTCGTCGAGTTTCTTGAAGGCGCGGTCCTGGCCTTCCTTGGTGCCCAGCACCTTGTACACATCCTTGGGCGCCACGCCGTCGGCCATCAGGGCGAATTCCAGGGTGTACTTGGCGCCCTTGCGCAGGCCGCGCTTGCCCGGGAATTTCTTCACGTCCCAGAAATCGGCCCAGCTGGTAGGTGCGGTCTTGAGCTTGTCGGCGTTGTAGGCCAGCACCGTGGACCACACGAAGAAGCCCACGCCGCAGGGCTGGATGGCACCCTTCACATAGTCCGATTCCTTGCCGAACAGGGCCGGGTCGAGCTGTTCGAACATGCCTTCGTCACAGCCACGGGCCAGCTCCGGCGACTCCACTTCCACCAGGTCCCAGGACACGCTCTTGGTGTCGACCATGGCTTTGACCTTGGCCATCTCGCCGTTGTACTCACCGGCGACGATCTTGCCCTGCCCGGACTTTTCCCACGGCTGGTAGAAGGCTTTCTCCTGGGCGGCCTTGTTGGCGCCGCCGAACGAAATCACGGTCAGGTCGGCCGCCGCCATGGCCTGGCCCGCGCCCATCAGGCCCAGGGCCAGGGCGGTGAACTGCAAGTGCTTGAGCATGTGTTGTTCTCTCCACAGGGTTAGTGTTGCTTCGGGCGATTGGGCTCGCCTCTAGTCGACTGACAACGGATCCAGCGCACGCGCGTGCTCGACCTGCCAGCCGAGCGGTACCACATCGCCCACGGCCAATGCCGGGTCCAGCTCGGCGATTGGCTGCTTCACGAAGAAATCCGACTTGCCGCACACCTCCAGGCGCACGCGTACGTGGTCGCCCAGGTAGATGAACTCGGCAACCCGGCCAGAGAATCGGTTGCTGCATTGCTCGCTGTGGCCGTTGAGGGACACGCGCTCCGGGCGAATCGACAGGGTCACCGGGTCACCCGGTTCGCCGACGTTCACCGCCAGCGCGTGGACCTTCTCGCCACGCTCCAGGCCGACGATGCAACGGTCGCCGTCCTGGGTAATCAGGCGGCCGTTGAGGCGGTTGTTCTCGCCGATGAAGTTGGCCACGAAGGTGTTGCGGGGTTCTTCATAAAGGGTGCGCGGCGGGGCGATCTGCTGGATCTCGCCCTGGTGGAACACCGCCACGCGGTCGGACATGGTCAGCGCCTCGCCCTGGTCGTGGGTGACGTACACCACGGTGACGCCCAGGCGCTGGTGCAGGTGCTTGATTTCCATCTGCATGTGTTCGCGCAGCTGCTTGTCCAGCGCACCCAGGGGTTCGTCCATCAGCACCAGCTGCGGTTCGAACACCAGCGCCCGCGCCAGGGCCACGCGCTGTTGCTGGCCGCCGGACAGCTGCGCCGGGTAGCGCTGGGCGAACTTGCCCAGTTGCACCATGTCCAGCACGCGCTTCACCCGCTCGGCGATGTCGGTCTTGCTCAGGCCGCGCACCGACAGCGGGAACGCCAGGTTCTCGGCCACGGTCATGTGCGGGAACAGCGCGTAGTTCTGGAACACCATGCCGATGTCGCGTTTGTGCGGCGGCACATTGTTGATGGAGCGCCCGCCCAGCAGGATCTCGCCGGCGGTGGGTGTCTCGAAGCCGGCCAGCATCATCAGGCTGGTGGTCTTGCCCGACCCGGAGGGCCCGAGCAAGGTCAGGAATTCGCCCTTGCGAATGTCCAGGTTGAGGTCTTTGACGATCAGCACTTCACCGTCGTAGCTTTTCTGCACGCCACGGAAGCTGACCAGCACATCGCTCGAATTCACCTCGCTCATACCCCACGCCCTATGTGTTTGACTGCCGTGCACTAAGCCTAGTGAAGGCTGCAGGCCGCGCAAATCGGGGGCTGGGAGAGAATCGCCTCAGGGCGATGGAAGGCTTGTTGTAGGGATTGCCCTACACAGGTGGCGGGGATAGATATGTTTTTCCAGCAATGCCCTGAAACCGGCATTCGCCCTTGTCGCGAACAGACAAACCACCCGTAGCAGCTGCCGCAGGCTGCGTCAGCAAACACCACGGTGCGGGGCCGGGTGACATCACACCAACTTGTGCTCCATGGCGTACTTCACCAGTTCCGCCAGGGAGCTGACGTTGAGCTTCTGCATCAACCGGGCCTTGTGGGTGCTGATGGTCTTGCTGCTCAGCGCCAGCTGCTGGGCGATGTCGTTGACGTTGGCGCCCTGGGCCAGGCGCTCGAACACCGAGAATTCGCGTTCCGACAGCAGCGAGTGCAGCGGCCGCGAGTCGGTGAGGCCCACCTCGAAGACCATGCGGTCGGCCAGGTCCGGGTCGATGTAACGCCCGCCATTGGCCACCCGACGAATGGCGGTCAGCAGCAACGCGGGGTCGCTGTCCTTGGTGGCATAGCCGGCGGCGCCCACCTTCAGCGCCCGCGCGGCCATCTGCGCCTCGTCGTGCATGGACAGCACCAGGATCGCCGGCGGATTGTTCAGCGCGCGGATGCGCGGTATCGCTTCCAGGCCGTTGACCCCAGGCATGGAGATGTCCAGCAACACCACGTCGCAAGGGGTGTGCCGCAGCGTGTCGAGCAACTGCTCGCCGTTGCTGGCCTCACCCACCACCGCCAGATCCCGGGCCAGCCCGATCAACTGCTTGATGCCCTCGCGCACGATCGTGTGATCTTCCGCCACCAGTACCCGAATCACTGCCCTACCCCCGCTGCCACTCGCTCATGAACCGGTACGCGAACCCGCAAGGTGGTGCCCTGCCCTGGTTCGCTGTGCAACTGCAATTCCCCACCCAACATCAACACACGCTCGCGCATGCCCACCAGGCCAAACGAGGTGGAGGGCCCGTTGCCCACCACGAAGCCGCGGCCATCATCGCTGATGCTCAGCGCCAGCCAATCCTCTTCGACTTCCAGGGCAATGTCGACTGTATGTGCCTGGGCGTGGCGCATGACGTTGGTCAGCGCCTCCTGCAGGATGCGGAACAGGCCCACGGCCTTGCCGTCGGACAAGGCCGGTACCTGCTCGGGCACCTGCACCAGGCAGGGGATCTGCGTGCGCGCCTCGAAACGCCGGGCCTGCCATTCGATGGCCGAACCGATGCCGGCATCCAGGATCGGCGGGCGCAAGGCGGTGGCCACGTCGCGCACCAGCTGGAACAACTGGGCGATCAGGCGCTTCATGCTGTTGAGGCGCTCCTGCAGGCCCGGGTCGAGGCTGGCGTAGGCCAGTTCGCACATGGAGGTCTCCAGCTTGAGCACCGTGAGCATCTGCCCCAGCTCGTCATGCACCTCACGGGCGATGCGCGCCTTCTCTTCCTCGCGCACGCTCTCCAGGTGCGCCGACAACTCGCGCAGCTGGTCCTGGGAGCGCGCCAGTGCCAGCTCGGCCCGCTTGCTTTCGCTGATGTCCCAGACAATGCCGTCCCACACCCGGCCCTCGCCCTGGCCCCGGGAGATGGCCTTGATCTCGGCCCAGCGCTCCAGCCCCTCACGGGTGAGGATACGGCCCTGCCACGACCAGTCGCTGTCGGTGTCCAGCGCCTGGTCCTGGGTGCGGTGGTAGCTGGCGCGGTCCTGGGGGTGGACCAGGTTGCGCAGGCCCATGTCTGGGTGGCGCAAGGCAGCCGGCGAGTAGCCCACCAGGCTCTCGCTGCCCTCACTGATGTAAGCAAACTCCAGCAGGCCGCCAGCCTGCAGGCGCTCCAGGCGAAACACCAGGCCCGGCACGTTGGCGGCAATGCCCTGCAGGCGCGCCTCGCTCTCCTGCAGGGCGGCCGTGGCCCGGCGACGCTCGGTGACATCGGTGAGGTAGACCACCAGGTACTCGGCATCATGAAAGCGCAGGAAACTCAGGGACACGTCCGCCGGCAGCCAGCTACCGTCGCCCCGCAGGCACTGGCTCTCGAAGCTCAGCGGCTCGCCATCGCTGGCGCGGGCGCGCTTCCACAGGTTCAGCCAGCGGTCCATGTGCAGGTTGGGCTCGAAATCGATCAGCGGGCGGTTCAGCACGCCGCCCGCCGCATACCCCAGCATGCTCTCGGCGGCGCGGTTGGCGTAGCGCACGTGGCTGTCCCAGTTGACCCAGAGGATGCCCACGGTGCTCTGGTCGATGGAGAACTGGGTCAGGCGCAGCGCCTCCTCCCCCGCCTGGCGCCGGGTCAGCTCGTCCCGGGCCTCCATCAGCCGCCCCTCCAGCCAGTGCTGCTGGCGCCGCTGCCAGAACACGATGGCGATCGCCGAAAGGCCCAGCACCGCGAACAGCAGGCTCAGGTTCTGCCAGAAGCCTGGCGACTCGGTGAGCCTGGGGTAGCGCGGCTGCAACCAGCGGCCATGCAGTTGTTCCAGGTCCTTGGCGGGAATGGCCTGCAGCGCGGCCTGCAGCACTGCGGCCAGCTGCGGCCAGTCGCGCCGCGAGGCGATGCGCAGCAGCTGCGGCAGGCCGATGTCGCCGACCACGACCAGGTCGGCAAAATCGCTTTCGCCCGACAACCGCCCCAGCTGCGCCTCGTCGATGACCGCGTAGCGCGCCTGCTGGCCGACCAACAGCTGCAAGGCCTGGCGTTCCATGGGCACGCCCTGCAGGTTGAGGTTGGCGTAGGTGCTACGCAGGTAGTCGGCCACTGCGCTGGGCATGCGCACCGCCACGCGGTCCTTGCTGTCGAGTTTTTCCAGGTCCACGGCCACGGCGCCGGTGCGCTCGCCCACCACCAGTTGCGGGATGCGCATATAGGGGTCGGAGAACAGCCACAGCCGCAGCCCCGCAGGGGTCTGGGTCAAGCCGGGGGCCAGGTCGATCTCGTCATCGCGCAGGGCCTGCTCCAGCGCCGCCTGGTCGGGAAAATTGCGCCAGTGCAGCTCCAACTGCAGGCTCTTGGCCAGCCAGTTGATCACCTCCACGTTCACCCCGGACAGTTGCTGCAGGCGCCGGTCGTACTGGGCGAACGGCGCCTGCAGCACCACGCCCACGCGCAGTTCGCGGTGCTGGTCCAGCCACGCCTGCTGCTCGGACGTCAGCGTCACGGGGGCGCCCCGGGCGATCAAGGGAATGAGCGAACAGCCGATAAGCACGCAGCACAGTCGAATCATCGCAACTCTCATCACCCATGAACGACGCTACATTTGGCGGTTCGGGACAAATACCATTAGGCTGCCAGCACTACCCTGGCGTGGAAAATCCGATGTCTTCAATCTACCGCACAACGCTGCCAGCGTTTTGCCTATCGCTGATGCTGCCCCTGGCACTGCCGGCAGTGGCCGACGATGCGGCGCAGAAACCGGCCACCGAGAAGGCCGCCGAGCAACCGAAAGTCGAGCGCCAACCGCTGCTGGAGCGCAGCCAGGAAGACGCCCTGGCCCTGGAGCGGCAGCTGCCCCAGGACGAACAGCAACAACTGCAGGCTGGTAGCGACAGCTTCCTGGCCTTGTGGAAACCGGCCAACAGCAGCAACCCGGCCGGCGCCGTGGTGATAGTGCCAGGCACCGGCGAGACCGCCGACTGGCCCAACGCCGTGGCCCCCATCCGCAACAAACTGCCGGACGCCAACTGGAGCAGCCTGAGCATCAGCCTGCCGGACCTGAGCACCGACGCCCCGCAGCCACGGGTCGAGGAAAAGCCGCCCGCGCCCAAGGAAGCCGATAGCAAGTCGACGCCACCGGCCAACCCGTCCGTGGAACAGGCCACCGCCACCGAGCCGGACAAGGCCCCGCCGCAATCACCTGATGAGCTGGCCAAGGCCGACGCCGAGCGCATCTTCGCGCGCATCGATGCCGCCGTGACCTTCGCCCAGCAGCAGAAGTCGCGCACCGTGGTGCTGCTCGGCCATGGCACTGGCGCCTACTGGGCCGCCCGCTACCTCAAGGAACGCCCGCAGCCTCACGCCCAGCGCCTGGTCATGGTGGCGCCGATGACGCCGAACAATGCCAGCAAGACCCTGCAGGAACTGGCGCCCAGCCTGAAAGTGCCGACCGCGGACATCTACTACGGCGACAGCCCTACCGCCCAGGACGCCGCCCGCGTGCGCCTGCAGACCAGCAAGCGGTTGAAGGACACCGGCTATACGCAGATTTCCCTGAACGCCCTGCCGGCAGACAAGGCCTCCGAGCAGGAACAGCTGTTCCGCCGCGTGCGCGGCTGGCTCAGCCCCAAGCCTGTGGATTGATGACGCAACCTGCGGCTGTAGCAGCGGCCGCAGGCCGCGTCAGCGCGCTCAGCGAAAATCCCGACGTTCACGGATCAACGCATAGGCGCTCTGCAATTCCCGGGTACGCTCGGTCGCTTCGCGCACCTGCGCCGGGGTCGCCCCGCTGCCCGCCAGCTTGTCCGGGTGGTGGCGGCTAAGCAGCCTGCGGTAGGCCCGCTTGATCTGCGCCGGCTCCGTGGTCGCCCCTACCCCCAGCAACCGCATGGCCTCTTGGTAGCTGCCGCCACTGTTGGCCAGCGGCTTGCGCGCCGGCTCGTAATCGGCCGACAGGCCCTGCACCTGCACAGAACTCCAGCCCAGCCACTTGCCCCATTGCAGGATCAGCTCGCGCTCGCTGCGGCTGGCCTTGCCATCGGCCCACACCATGCGCCAACAGGCACGCAGCACGCCCTCCGCCGAATTGGCCTGCTGCCCCAGGCGTTGCAGATGATGCTGCAACCGGTCGCGCCCGCCCTTGCCACGGTTGAACGCGGCAATGGCCCCCCGCTGCTGCGCCTCGTTCAGCCCCAGCAGGCGCATTTCGTGGCGCGCCTGCTGGATATGCTGCTGCACCACCCGGCCGTCGCACTTGGCCAGGCGGCCCAGCAGCACGAACAGCACCTGGTCATCGCGCAGCTTCGGCTTGCCGCGCAGCCGGTCGAACAGCTCGCCCCAACTGTGCAACTGCAGGCGCCGGTCAAGCGCCTGCCCCAGCAAGGCGCCCAGCAGCGCCCCGGGAATGCTGGCAATGGCAAAGCCGGCGCCGGCGCCCACCACGGTCCCTGGCCAGAGCATCTCAGCGCTGCCCTTGCACTAGCGCTTCGACTTCCGCCAGGCGCTCGTGGGTGCCGACGTCCACCCAGTGGCCGGTGAAGCGTTCGCCACTGACCTTGCTGCCCGCCATGGCCTGGCGCAGCAGCGGCGCCAGCTTGAAGGCCCCCGCCGAGCAGCCGGCGAACAGCGCCGGGTGCAGCACGGCAATGCCGCTGTAGGTAAAGCGCGCGCCGCCGGCCGTGTCGCTGACCGCCCCGGCCTGCAGCGCGAAGTCGCCGCCCGGGTGGTGCGCCGGGTTATCCACCAGCACCAGGTGCGCCAGGCCTGCCAGCGGCTGGCGCAGGCGGCTGAAGTCGTAGTCGGTCCAGATATCGCCGTTGACCACCAGGAAGGGCTCCACGCCCAGCAGCGGCAGCGCCTGGAAGATGCCGCCACCCGTCTCCAACGGCTCGCCCTCGGGGGAATAGACAATGCTGAGCCCGAACTGCGAGCCGTCGCCCAGGTGATCCTCGATCTGCTGGCCCAGCCAGGCGTGGTTGATGACGATCTCGCTGAAGCCGGCCGCCGCCAGGGCGCGCAGATGGTATTCGATCAACGGCACGCCACCGGCGCGCACCAGCGGCTTGGGGGTATGCAGCGTCAGCGGGCGCAGGCGCTCGCCCTTGCCCGCCGCCAGGATCATCGCCTTCATGCCCGCGCCTCCACGGCTGCGCGCAGGCTGGCCAGCAGTTCGCCCAACTCGGCCAGCTCCGGCCGGCGGGCCAGCACTGCTTCTATATAAGCAAAGAAGCGCGGCACGTCGGCCAGGTAGCGGGGCTTGCCATCACGGTGGCAGATGCGCGCAAAGATACCGATGACCTTCAGGTGGCGCTGCACACCCATCAGGTCGCTGGCGCGCAGGAAGTCCTCGAATTGCTCCTGCACCGGGATGCCCGCGGCGCGAGCCTGCTGCCAGTAGCCCAGCAGCCAGGCGTCGACCCGCTCCAGTGGCCAGCTGAGGAAGGCGTCCTTGAACAGGCAGGTGATGTCATAGGTGACCGGGCCATACACCGCATCCTGGAAGTCCAGCACGCCGGGGTTGGGCTCGCTGCGCATCAGGTTGCGGGGCATGAAGTCACGGTGCACCAGCACCTTGGGCTGGGCCAGGGCGCTGTCGATCAGCAGGGCGCTGGCGCGTTGCCACTGTTGCTGCTGGGTTGCGCTGAACTGCAGGCCCAGCTCGCGCGCCACGTACCATTCCGGGAACAGCTCCACTTCACGGCGCAGCAGTGCCACGTCATAGCTGGGCAGCGGCGCGTCCATGGGCAGCTGCTGGTAGGCCAGCAAGGCGTCGATGGCATCCTTGAACAGTGCGTCGGCGTTGTCGCCATTAATCACGTCCAGGTAGGTCTGGTTGCCCAGGTCGTTGAGCAGCAGGAAGCCGCGCTCCAGGTCCTGGGCGTAAATATGCGGCACATTGATGCCGGAAGTCGCCAGCAGGGCAGCAATATCCACGAAAGGTTTGCAGTTTTCCTGCGGGGGCGGTGCATCCATGACGATAAAACTGCGGCCACCTCCTTCCCAGCGAAAATATCGGCGGAAGCTCGCATCGCTGCTAGCAGCGGTCAGCGAAGACGGGGGTACAGGGCCCCAGCCCCCGGCCACAAAGAGTTTCGACAGTTGCTCGGCGAGCCATGGCTGGAGCTGTTGCAGGCGTACATCTTGATCGGGCATTACAGAGGTCTCCGACGGCGCTAGCCGTCAAGCGGGTCATGCTTTATTATCCAGCATCTTTTTCAGACCATCGAGAGGCGTGCGGCCCCACCGCGGGCAGATGGCACGCAGGAAGCCCGGACTAATAAGATGGCATTGAAATCCCCCGCGTTTCGTAAAAAATTCCCGTTGCTGGTCACCGGCGGTTTGCTGGCGATGCAACCCCTGGCCGTGCCGTTCGCGGTGGCCGCCGAGCAGTATGACTGTACTGTCTCCGCGGCGGGAGCCTGGGATTGCAAACCCAAGGCCCCCGTTGGCGTCCTGCCGCCTCGCCCTGTCCATGACGGCAGCGCGGAATCGTCTGCGCCTGAAAGCGCTGGCGAGACCAAGCCTGGCGCCGAGGACAAGGCCAAGGGCCCCATGCTCGTTACCGAGAGCAAGGGCCGTGGCCTGAAATCGCGCAGCGCCGACTACAGCCATCTCGATTGGGTCCCCCGGGACAAGCTCACGGCCGCCCAGCTGGCCGAGACCGGCCCGTACTGCGAAGGCGCCTATGTGGAGCCGATCCGGCCCGGCATGGACGACAAGACGGCGAAGAAAGACGCGCCGACCTTCATTGGTGCCAAGGTATCGCGCTACGACCAGGAGCAGCAGACCGCTACCCTGGCCGGTGACGTGGTGATGCGCCAGGGCAGCATGCAGGCCGAAGGTGACGAGGCCAGCCTGCACCAGGCCGAGAACCGCGGCGAGATCACCGGCAACGTCAAGCTGCGCGACCAGGGTGCCCTGCTGGTGGGCGACCACGCCGAAATCCAGCTGGACACCGGTGCCGCCCAGGTCGACAACGCCGAGTACGTGATGCACAAGCAGCGTATCCGCGGCAGCGCCCTGTACGCCAAGCGTGGCGAAAACGCCATCATCCGCCTCAAGGACGGTACCTATACCACCTGTGAGCCGGCGAGCAACGCCTGGGAAATCAAGGGCAACAACATTACCCTGAACCCGGCCACCGGCTTCGGCACAGCGACCAACGCCACCCTGCGCGTGCACGACATCCCAGTCCTGTACACGCCGTACATCTATTTCCCGATCGACGACCGTCGCCAGTCCGGCTTCCTGCCTCCAAGCATTGGCAGCGGCAGCAAGACCGGCTTCTCGCTGGTCACGCCGTACTACTTCAACCTGGCGCCCAACTACGACGCCACGTTATACCCGCACTACATGAGCAAGCGCGGCATGTTGACCGAGGGCGAGTTCCGCTACCTGACGCCAAACAGCGAAGGGCAGTTCGGTGGCGCGTACCTGAACGATTCGGATACCGACCGTCGGCAGCAGACGTATTCTTCGCAAGACCGCTACATGATCAACTGGCAGCACAAGGGTGATCTGGACCAGCGTCTGACCTATAAGGTCGACTACACCAAGATCAGCGACCCGTACTACTTCCAGGACCTGGAAACCAACCAGATCGGCGTGAAGAACACCGACTACCTGAACCAGCAGGCAGCGGCTTACTACCGCGGCGACAACTGGACCGCAGGGCTGAACGTCCAGGGTTACCAGCTGACCACCGTGACCGACATCACGCCGTACGACCGCCTGCCCCAGATCACCTTCAACGGTGCCCTGCCTTATCACCCGGGCGGCCTGGACTTTACCTACCAGACCGAAGCGGTACGGTTCCAGCGCAACCTGCGCAACGGGACGTATTACAACGAAGACGGCGTGCTGGATACCACAGTCGACTCCCTTGGCCACACGGTCGACTACAACGTCAAGGGCCTTGCGCGCGCCAACGGCGACCGCCTGACCCTGGCACCACAGATGAGCCTGCCGTTGACGGCGTCGTGGGGTTATATCAAGCCATCGGTCAAGTTCGTCTACACCGACTACCAGCTTGACCTCGACAGCCTCGGCAAGACCTCGCTGGTCACTTCGGGCAATTCTCCCGAGGTGTACCACAGCAACCTCGATCGCTCGATCCCGATCTACAGCGTGGACAGCGGCCTGTACTTCGACCGCAATACCTCGCTGTTCGGCACCAACTACCGCCAGACCCTGGAACCACGGGCGTACTACCTGTACGTGCCTTACGAGAACCAGACCGACATCCCGATCTTCGACAGCGCGGAAAACCAGTTCAGCTACTCCTCGCTGTGGCGCGATAACCGTTTCTCCGGTTATGACCGCATCGGCGACGAGAACAAGATCTCGCTGGGCGCGACCACCCGCTGGATCGAGGACAACGGTTTCGAGCGTCAACGGTTCAGCTTCGGCGAAGCCTTCTATATGCAGGACCGCAAGGTGCAGCTACCAGGCATCGACTACGCGACCCGCGCAGAGGCGACTGCCAGCCGCTCCCCGTACGCGCTGGAGTACGAGTACCACTTCAACCGCGACTGGCGCTTCAACTCGGACTTCAACTGGGACCCGGACACCCGCAGCACCCGGTCGGGCAGCGCGATGTTCCACTACCAGCCTGAAGACAACCCGAACAAGGTCATCAACCTCGGCTACCGCTACCGCGACGACATCGTTCACTACGATTCGGCCACCGGTAAGTGGGGCTTCGGTGGCGACTATGGCACCGCTGGCCAGGCTGGCTACATCAAGGACTACTACAAGATCCAACAGCATGATTTCTCGATCATGTGGCCGGTGCTTCCGCAGTGGAACGCAATCGCGAAGTGGGATTACGACTACAACCGCAACCGTACTCTGGAATCCTTCGCCGGTTTCGAATACGACAACTGCTGCTGGAAATTGCGCTTCATCAGCCGCTACTGGGTCGACTACGACGACTTCAGCCAGGCGCTGCCGCAGAACGAAAAAGGCGACCACGGTGTCTTCCTGCAAGTCGTGCTCAAGGGGCTCGGCGGCGTAGTGGGCAATAAAGTCGAGTCTTTCCTCGACAAGGGCATTCAAGGTTATAAAGAACGTGAAGAGCAAGCTAACTAAGTGTTTGCGCCCGCTGCTCCTGGGCGCACTGTTGTTGAGTGGCGCGGTTCATGCCGAAGTCCAACCGCTTGATAGCGTGGTTGCCATCGTCGATAACGACGTGATCATGAAGAGCCAGCTAGACCAGCGCGTCCGCGAGGTCCAGCAGACCATCGCCAAGCGTGGCGGCACCAACATGCCGCCTGCCGACGTGCTGGAGAAGCAGGTGCTGGAGCGCTTGATCGTCGAAAACCTGCAGCTGCAGATCGGCGAGCGCTCCGGCGTTCGCATCACCGACGAAGAGCTGAACCAGGCCATCGGCACCATCGCCCAGCGCAACAACATGAGCGTGGCGCAGTTCCAGGCGGCCCTGGCCCACGACGGCCTGTCGTACCAGGACGCCCGTGACCAGGTGAAGCGCGAGATGATCATCAGCCGTGTGCGCCAGCGCCGCGTGGCCGAGCGCATCCAGGTGTCGGAGCAGGAAGTGAAGAACTTCCTCGCCTCGGACCTGGGCAAGGCCCAGCTGTCTGAAGAGTTCCACCTGGCCAACATCCTGATCGCCACCCCGGAAAGCGCAAACTCCGAAGCGATCCAGGCGGCGGCCCACAAGGCAGGCGACATCTACACCCGCCTGAAGCAAGGTGCCGACTTCGGCCAACTGGCCGTGGCCAACTCGGGCAGCGACAACGCCCTGGAAGGCGGCGACATGGGCTGGCGCAAGGCAGCCCAGCTGCCACCGCCGTTCGACGCCCAGGTCAGCGCCCTGAGCCAAGGTGACGTCACCGAGCCAACCCGCACCCCAGGCGGCTTCATCATCCTGAAGCTGCTGGAGAAACGCGGTGGCGGTACCGTTACCCGTGATGAAGTGCACGTGCGCCACATCCTGCTCAAGCCCAATGAAGTACGCAGCGAAGCCGAAACCAAGGTGCTGGCAGACCGTCTGTACGACCGCATCAAGGGTGGTGAAGACTTCGCCGAACTGGCGAAGAGCTACTCCGAAGACCCAGGTTCCGCCCTCAACGGTGGCGACCTGAACTGGGTCGACCCGCAGTCGCTGGTGCCCGAGTTCCGCCAGGTCATGGCCGACAGCCCGCAAGGCGTCGTGTCCAAGCCGTTCAAGACCCAGTTTGGCTGGCACATCCTGGAAGTACTGGGCCGTCGTGCCACCGACAGCACCGAACAGGCGCGCGAGCAGCAAGCCATGATGATTCTGCGTAACCGCAAGTACGACGAAGAGCTGCAGAGCTGGCTGCGCCAGATCCGCGACGAAGCCTACGTCGAGATCAAGCTTCCTGGCGCCGAACAGGCTGCCCAGGCCGACCAGTGAAGCCCACGCGCTTCGCGCTGACGCCCGGCGAGCCGGCGGGCATAGGTCCTGACCTGTGCCTGCTGCTGGCCGCGCAACGCCAGCCACACCCCCTGATTGCCATTACCAGCCGCGACCTGCTCCTTGAGCGGGCCGCGCAACTGGGCGTGGCCGTCAGCGTGCTGGCGGTCGACCCCGATGCCCTGCCCGACCAGCCGGCCGACGCCGGTAGCCTCTACGTGTGGGACACGCCGCTGGCGGCGCCCGTCGTTACCGGCCAGCTGGACCGTGCCAACGCAGCCTTCGTCCTCGAAACCCTGACCCGCGCGGGCCAGGGCTGCCTGGACGGCCGTTTCGCCGGCATGATCACCGCCCCGGTGCACAAGGGTGTGATCAACGAGGCCGGCATCGCCTTTTCCGGCCACACCGAATTCCTGGCCGAGCTGACCCACACCGAACAGGTAGTGATGATGCTCGCCACCCACGGCCTGCGCGTGGCCCTGGTGACCACTCACCTGCCCCTGCGCGCGGTAGCCGATGCAATCACCGAAGAACGCCTGGAGCGGGTGACCCGCATCCTGCACGCGGATCTCAAGGACAAGTTCGGCATCGCCCAGCCCCGCATCCTGGTCTGTGGGCTCAACCCGCATGCCGGCGAAGGCGGCCACCTGGGCCGTGAAGAGATCGAGATCATCGAACCGACACTGGAACGCCTGCGCAGCGAGGGCATGGACCTTCGCGGCCCGCTGCCAGCCGACACTCTGTTTACCCCCAAATATCTGGAGCACTGCGACGCAGTGCTGGCGATGTACCATGACCAGGGGCTGCCCGTACTCAAGTACAAAGGCTTTGGCGCCGCGGTGAATATCACCCTGGGCCTGCCGATCATCCGCACGTCGGTGGACCACGGCACTGCCCTGGACCTGGCCGGCAGCGGCCGGATCGACACCGGCAGCCTCAAGGTCGCGCTGGACACCGCCTACCAGATGGCCGAGACCCGTATATGACCGAGCAATACCAACACCGGGCGCGCAAGCGCTTCGGCCAGAACTTCCTGCACGATGCCGGCGTCATCGACCGCATCCTGCGTTCCATCCATGCCCGCGAAGGCGAGCGCATGCTGGAAATCGGCCCGGGCCAGGGTGCCCTCACCGAAGGCCTGCTGGGCAGTGGCGCACAGCTGGACGTGGTGGAACTGGACAAGGACCTGGTGCCCATCCTCAACCGCCAGTTCGCCGGCCGCGGCAACTTCAACCTGCACCAGGGCGACGCCCTGAAGTTCGACTTCACCACCCTGGGCGCCGCCCCCGGCACCCTGCGCGTGGTCGGCAACCTGCCGTACAACATCTCCACGCCGCTGATCTTCCACCTGCTGGCGAACGCCGAGCTGATCCGCGACATGCATTTCATGCTGCAGAAGGAAGTGGTCGAGCGCATGGCCGCAGGCCCTGGCGGCGGTGACTGGGGCCGGCTGTCGATCATGGTCCAGTACCACTGCCGCGTGGAACACCTGTTCAACGTTGGCCCGGGCGCGTTCAATCCGCCGCCCAAGGTCGACTCGGCGATCGTCCGCCTGGTGCCGCACACCACCCTGCCGCACCCGGCCAAGGACCACCGCCTGCTGGAGCGCATCGTCCGCGAAGCCTTCAACCAGCGCCGCAAGACCCTGCGCAACACCCTCAAGGCCCTGCTCAGCAGCGAAGCCATCGAAGCCGCCGGCGTCGACGGCAGCAAGCGCCCCGAGCAGCTGGACCTGGCCGCCTTCGTGCGCCTGGCCGACAAGCTGTTCGAGCAGACCAGCGCCAGCTGATCGCCCTCATCGTGCGTCCCGGACTACTGCCCGGGCGCACGATGGCCTAGACTCAAGACACCGGCACCCCGAATGCCCTTCGTTTTTTGCAATAAGGCCCCCTTGCATGTCCGATCCCCGCTATCAGATCGACGTCAGCGTCGTCACCCGCTTCCTCGCCGAACAATCGCAGCCTGAACACCAGCGGTTCGCGTTCGCCTACACCGTTACCGTGCGCAACAATGGCCAATTGCCGGCCAAGCTGGTCTCGCGGCACTGGGTCATTACCGACGGCGACGGCAAGGTCGAGGAAGTGCGCGGCGCCGGCGTGGTTGGCCAGCAACCGCTGATTGAAGCAGGCCAGAGCCACACCTACAGCAGCGGCACGGTCATGGCCTCCCAGGTGGGCACCATGCAGGGCAGCTACCAGATGGTGGCCGAGGACGGCAAACACTTCGACGCCATCATCGCGCCCTTCCGCCTGGCCGTACCCGGGGCCCTGCACTGATGGCGGTGTACGCGGCCGGAGACCTGCAAGGCTGCCTGCAACCGCTCAAATGCCTGCTGGAGAAAGTGCGCTTCGACCCTGCCCACGACCGCCTGTGGCTGGTGGGCGACCTGGTCAACCGCGGCCCCGAGTCCCTGGAAACCCTGCGCTTCCTGTATGGCATGCGCGAGTCGCTGGTGTGCGTGCTGGGCAATCACGACCTGCACCTGCTGGCCGCCGGCCGCAACATCGAGCGCCTGAAGAAAAGCGACACCCTGCGCGAAATCATCGAGGCGCCGGACGCCCCGCAGTTGCTCGACTGGCTGCGCCGGCAAAAGCTGATGCACTACGACGAACAGCGCAACATGGCCCTGGTGCACGCCGGCATTCCACCCCAGTGGTCACTGAAGAAAGCCCTGCGCTGCGCCGAAGAGGTGGAACAGGCGCTGCGCGACGACAACCTGTTCCCGCCGTTCCTGGACGGCATGTACGGCAACGAGCCAGCCAAGTGGCATAACGACCTGACTGGCGTCGAGCGGCTGCGGGTGATCACCAACTACTTCACCCGCATGCGCTTCTGCACCCCCGAGGGCAAGCTCGACCTCAAGGGCAAGGAAGGCGCCGACACCGCGCCACCGGGCTATGCGCCCTGGTTCCAGATTCGCGAGCGCAAGACCCGCGGCCTGAAGATCATCTTCGGCCACTGGGCGGCGCTGGAAGGCAAATGCGACGAACCTGGCATCTTTGCCCTGGACACCGGCTGCGTGTGGGGCGGCGCCATGACCCTGATGAACGTCGACACCGGCGAACGCCATGGCTGCGCCTGTGACGAACACGGCAACATACGCGGCTCGATAGGGCAACCTTGACGCGGTAGAATCGGTGGATAGCCGCGCGACCCCCGCGCCCGTAGCCGCAGCCGCCAGGCTGCGCTGGCCCTGGGCCTCACTTGAGATTCGGAGTGAACCTGAGGGCCAGCGCAGCCTGGCGGCAGCGGCTGCAAGCCGATCATACCCAGGAGCCTGTCATGACCGAATTCAAACGCATCCCGCCGCAAACGGCCCATGAGCTGCTCGCCAATGGCGCGACCATCGTCGACGTGCGCGACGCCCAGACCTTCGCCGCCAGCCACATCCCCAACGCGCAGCACCTGGACAACCACTCGGTGCAGGACTTCATCCGCGGCGCCGACCTCGACAAACCCCTGGTAGTGGTCTGCTACCACGGCAACTCCAGCCAGGGCGCCGCAGCCTACCTGGTCAGCCAGGGCTTTGCCGAGGTGTACAGCCTGGATGGCGGCTTCGAGCTGTGGAAAGTCACCTACCCCGAGCAAACCGCGCAAGGCATCGCGGAATAAATTTTTTCTGACGCCAAGCCCCCGCCCCACGGGGCTTCGCGCGGGCTGACGAACGGTCGGCCCATAACATATCGCTCATTGCACCTTGAAGTCTGAGATTCCCAACTATCCTTAGGTTCAGGCCATCCAAAACAGGGGAGAGCCGGTACACCGACGCGCGGGTCATCGGTAGCGACTTAGAGGTGTTCTGGGGGGTATACAGCGGCCGATCGTTTCGACTGCTGCCAGCATCAACTGATTGATCCGACGTCGGCTCCACGTATCGAGCGAGGTGACGTCATGAGTATTTTTAGCCACTTCCAACAGCGTTTCGAGTCCACTCGTCAGGAAGAACTCTCGCTGCAGGAGTATCTCGAGCTCTGCAAAAAGGATCGCAGTGCCTACGCTTCTGCCGCCGAACGCATTCTGATGGCAATCGGGGAACCGGAGTTGCTCGACACGTCGACCAATTCGCGGCTGTCGCGCATCTTCTCCAACAAGGTGATCCGGCGCTATCCAGCCTTCGAAGACTTCCACGGCATGGAGGAGTGCATCGACCAGATCGTCTCGTACTTCCGCCACGCCGCGCAGGGCCTGGAAGAGAAGAAACAGATCCTCTACCTGCTGGGCCCGGTGGGCGGCGGCAAATCGTCCCTCGCCGAAAAACTCAAGCAACTGATCGAGAAAGTACCCTTCTACGCCATCAAGGGCTCGCCGGTGTTCGAATCGCCCCTGGGGCTGTTCAACGCCACCGAGGATGGTGCCATCCTGGAAGAGGACTTCGGCATCCCGCGCCGCTACCTCAACACCATCATGTCGCCGTGGGCCACCAAGCGCCTGGCCGAGTTTGGCGGCGACATCAGTCAGTTCCGCGTGGTCAAGCTGTACCCGTCCATCCTCAACCAGATCGCCGTGGCCAAGACCGAACCGGGCGACGAGAACAACCAGGACATCTCCGCGCTGGTGGGTAAAGTCGACATCCGCAAGCTGGAGGAATACCCACAGAACGACGCCGACGCCTACAGCTACTCGGGCGCGCTGTGCCGGGCCAACCAGGGCCTGATGGAATTCGTCGAGATGTTCAAGGCGCCGATCAAGGTCCTGCACCCCTTGCTCACCGCCACCCAGGAAGGCAACTACAACAGCACCGAAGGCCTGGGGGCCATCCCCTACTCCGGCATCCTGCTGGCCCACTCCAACGAATCGGAATGGCACAGCTTCCGCAACAACAAGAACAATGAGGCGTTCATCGACCGGATCTACATCGTCAAGGTGCCGTACTGCCTGCGCGTCAGCGACGAGATCAAGATCTACGACAAGCTGCTGTTCAACAGCTCCCTGTCCAAGGCCCATTGCGCCCCCGACACCCTCAAGATGCTGGCCCAGTTCACCGTGCTGTCGCGCCTCAAGGAGCCGGAAAACTCCAACATCTACTCGAAGATGCGCGTCTACGACGGCGAGAACCTCAAGGACACCGATCCCAAGGCCAAGTCGATCCAGGAATACCGCGACAGCGCCGGCGTGGACGAGGGCATGAACGGCCTGTCGACCCGCTTCGCGTTCAAGATCCTGTCCAAGGTGTTCAACTTCGACCCGCATGAAATCGCCGCCAACCCGGTGCACCTGCTGTACGTGCTTGAACAGCAGATCGAGCAGGAGCAATTCCCGGCGGAGGTGCGCGAACGCTACCTGCGCTACCTGAAGGAATACCTGGCGCCGCGCTACATCGAGTTCATCGGCAAGGAAATCCAGACCGCGTACCTGGAGTCCTACAGCGAGTACGGCCAGAACATCTTCGACCGCTACGTGCTGTACGCCGACTTCTGGATTCAGGACCAGGAATACCGCGACCCGGAAACCGGCGAAATCCTCAACCGCGTGGCCCTCAACGAAGAACTGGAGAAAATCGAGAAGCCAGCCGGCATCAGCAACCCGAAGGATTTCCGCAACGAGATCGTCAACTTCGTGCTGCGCGCCCGGGCCAACAACAACGGCAAGAACCCCACCTGGCTCAGCTACGAGAAGCTGCGGGTGGTCATCGAGAAGAAAATGTTCTCCAACACCGAGGACCTGCTGCCCGTCATCAGCTTCAACGCCAAGGCCAGCAAGGAGGACCAGCAAAAACACAACGACTTCGTTACGCGAATGGTCGAACGCGGGTACACCGACAAACAGGTACGGCTGCTCTCCGAGTGGTACCTGCGGGTCAGAAAGTCGCAGTGAAGCAGCGGTAAGCTTCAAGCTGCACGCCTTGGGGCACCGCCACCGCGCCGGTGCCCCGAGGTCGCGGCCTGTAGCTTTTGACTTGCGGCTTGCAGCTTAAGGCTTGCAGCTGCCCGGAGGGCCTATGAGCTACGTGATCGACCGACGCCTGAATGGCAAGAACAAGAGCACGGTGAACCGCCAGCGTTTCCTGCGGCGCTACCGTGACCACATCAAGAAGGCGGTGGAAGAGGCGGTCAGCCGTCGCTCCATCACCGACATGGAACATGGCGAACAGATCAGCATCCCTGGCCGCGACATCGACGAGCCGGTGCTGCACCATGGCCGCGGCGGCAAGCAGACCGTCGTGCACCCCGGCAACAAGGAATTCACCGCCGGCGAGCACATCGCCCGGCCCCAGGGGGGCGGCGGCGGTGGCAAGGGCCCCGGCAAGGCGGGCAATTCCGGCGAAGGCATGGACGAGTTCGTGTTCCAGATCACCCAGGAAGAGTTCCTGGAGTTCATGTTCGAAGACCTCGAACTGCCCAACCTGGTGAAACGCAACCTCAGTGGCACGGACACCTACAAGACCGTGCGCGCGGGTATCAGCAACGAAGGCAACCCCTCACGCATCAACATCATCCGTACCCTGCGCTCGGCCCATGCCCGGCGAATCGCCCTGTCAGGCAGCAGCCGCGCCAAGCTGCGCGAGGCCAAGGCAGAACTCGAGCGGCTGCGACGGGAAGAGCCGGACAACTTCGGCGATATTCAGGAAATGGAGACGGAAATCGAGCGTCTCAGCGCGCGCATCCATCGCGTGCCATTCCTTGATACCTTCGACCTCAAGTACAACCTGCTGGTCAAGCATCCCAACCCCAGCTCCAAGGCGGTGATGTTCTGCCTGATGGACGTGTCCGGGTCCATGACCCAAGCCACCAAGGACATCGCCAAGCGCTTCTTCATCCTGCTGTACCTGTTCCTCAAGCGGAACTACGACAAGATCGAAGTGGTGTTCATCCGCCACCACACCAGCGCCCGCGAAGTGGACGAGGAAGAGTTCTTCTACTCCCGGGAAACCGGCGGCACCATCGTCTCCAGCGCCCTGAAGCTGATGCAGGAGATCATGGCCGAGCGCTACCCCACCAATGAATGGAACATCTACGCGGCGCAGGCGTCGGACGGCGACAACTGGAACGACGACTCGCCCATCTGCCGCGAGATCCTGACCAAGCAGATCATGCCGTTCGTGCAGTACTACACTTATGTGGAGATCACCCCGCGCGAACACCAGGCATTGTGGTTCGAGTACGAACGCATCGGCGAAGCCTTTGCCGACACGTTCGCCCAGCAGCAACTGGTATCGGCCGGGGATATCTACCCGGTCTTCCGTGAACTCTTCCAGCGCAGGTTAGTGACATGACCGCCAGAGAGCAGAAACGCCAACCCCTGTCCACGGGCTCCGAGTGGACCTTCGAACTGATCCAGGCCTACGACCGGGAAATCAGCCGGATTGCCGAGCGTTATGCACTGGATACCTACCCCAACCAGATCGAGGTGATCACGGCTGAACAGATGATGGACGCCTACGCCTCGGTAGGCATGCCCCTGGGCTACCATCACTGGTCCTACGGCAAGCACTTCCTCAGCACGGAAAAATCCTACACCCGTGGGCAGATGGGCCTGGCCTACGAGATCGTCATCAACTCCGACCCGTGCATCGCCTACCTGATGGAGGAAAACACCATCTGCATGCAGGCGCTGGTGGTGGCCCATGCCTGCTATGGCCACAACAGCTTCTTCAAGGGCAACTACCTGTTCCGCACCTGGACCGACGCCAGCTCGATCATCGACTACCTGGTGTTCGCCAAGCAGTACATCATGCAGTGCGAGGAACGCCACGGCATCGACGCGGTGGAAGACCTGCTGGACTCCTGCCATGCCCTGATGAACTACGGCGTGGACCGCTACAAGCGCCCCTACCCGATCTCTGCCGAGGAAGAGCGGCGGCGGCAGAAGGACCGCGAGGAGCACATGCAGAAGCAGATCAACGATCTGTGGCGCACCATCCCGAAAAGCGCGGACAAGAACAGCGAGCGTGACAACGCCCGCTTCCCGGCCGAACCCCAGGAGAACATCCTCTACTTCATCGAGAAGCACGCGCCGCTGCTGGAGCCCTGGCAGCGCGAGGTGGTACGCATCGTGCGCAAGATCGCGCAGTACTTCTACCCTCAGCGCCAGACCCAGGTGATGAATGAAGGCTGGGCGACATTCTGGCACTACACACTGATGAACGACCTGTACGACGAAGGCCTGGTCACCGACGGCTTCATGATGGAATTCCTGCAGTCGCACACCAGCGTGGTGTTCCAGCCCGGCTTCGACAGCCCCTACTACAACGGCATCAACCCCTACGCGCTGGGCTTTGCCATGTACCGCGACATCCGCCGCATGTGCGAAGAACCAACGGAGGAAGATCGCCGCTGGTTCCCGGAAATTGCCGGCACGGATTGGCTTTCTACCATCAAGTTCGCCATGACCAGCTTCAAGGACGAGAGTTTCATCCTGCAGTACCTGTCGCCCAAGGTCATCCGCGATTTGAAACTGTTCAGCATCATGGATGACGATCAGCGCGATGACCTGCTGGTGCCTGCCATCCACGATGAAGGCGGCTACCGCATCATTCGCGAGACCCTGGCCGCGCAGTACAACCTGGGCAACCGCGAACCCAACGTGCAGATCTGGAGCATCGACCGCCGTGGCGACCGTTCGCTCACCCTGCGCCATCAACAACATGACCGCAAACCCCTGGGCGAGTCCACCGACGAGGTGCTCAAGCACCTGCACCGGCTGTGGGGCTTCGACATCCACCTGGAAACCCTGCAGGGCGACCAAGTCATGAAGACCCACCATGTTCCCCCAAAGACGGAACACAGCGAAGGTGACTACGGACGCCTTGACCTCGCTGTCGTTCACCTCTAACCAAGGCATCTGACCTCCCCGGGCCCGGCAGACAGGTTATCCTGTCGGGTCTACGGAGGTTTTTTCATGCAGATTTTCAAAGTCGGCGGCGCGGTGCGCGACCGTCTCCTGGGCCGCCCGGTCACCGACATCGATTGGGTGGTGGTGGGCGCCACCGTCGAGCAGATGCACGCCCTGGGCTACCGGCCGGTGGGCGCGGATTTCCCGGTGTTCCTGCACCCGAAAACGGGCGAGGAATACGCCCTGGCGCGCACCGAACGCAAGAGCGGCCACGGCTACGGCGGCTTTGTGTTTCACGCCAGCCCCGACGTTACCCTGGAGCAGGACCTGATCCGCCGTGACCTGACCATCAACGCCATGGCCGAGGACGATGACGGCAATGTGGTCGACCCCTACCACGGCCAGGCCGACCTGGAACGACGAATTCTACGCCACGTTTCCCCGGCGTTCGCCGAAGATCCCCTACGTGTGCTACGCGTTGCCCGCTTTGCCGCGCGCTACGCCGAGACAGGATTCACCGTCGCCGCCGACACACTGGATTTGATGCGCGTGCTGAGCGAATCAGGTGAGCTGCAAGCACTGACCGCCGAACGCAGCTGGAAGGAAATCGCCCGGGCGCTGATGGAAAACCAGCCACAGGTGTTTATCCAGGTGCTGCACGACTGCGGCGCCCTGAAGCAGCTGATGCCGGAACTGGAGGCCCTGCCAATCGAACGCCTGGGCGCCCTGGAACAGGCTGCACGCCACGAACAACCACTGACCGTGCGCTGGGCGTGCCTGGCAGGCGGCCTGGGCAAGGCCATCAACGAACGCTTCAAGGTGCCCCGCGACTGCCAGGAGTTGGCGATGCTGGTAGGTCAGTACGGCGAGGATGGCCGCCGCGCGCTGCAACTGGAAGCCGCACAGCTACTGGAATTGCTGCAGGGCTTCGACGTGTACCGTCGGCCGCAGCGCTTTGAGGAGTTCATCAGGGTGGGCGAGATGGAGGCGCTCGCCCGCGGCGAAAGTTATCCACAGGCCGATTACCTACGCGGCGCAGCGGATGCAGCCCGCGGGGTAGCGGTAAAACCGCTGGTGGAAGCCGGCTATACCGGACAACACTTGGGCGAGGCGCTGAAAGCCGAACGCCTGAAGGCCTTGCAGGCCTACACGGCTTGAAACCGCGTCGCCTGCATCGCGACCAAGGTCGGCTCCTACCCAAATCGGCG
>NZ_JBWGIG010000051.1:0-18891 GCF_056312595.1 Pseudomonas sp. GYB4201
CCCGAACTCAGCAGTGAAACGATGCATCGCCGATGGTAGTGTGGGGTTTCCCCATGTGAGAGTAGGTCATCGTCAAGATTAAATTCCGAAACCCCCATCTGCGAAAGCAGGTGGGGGTTTTGTCTTTCTGGCGTGCGAAAAATGCGTTCCGCCGCACCGCGCAATGATTTGATACCGTGCAAACCCCGGACGCCGCCTTCGGCAGCTGCTACGGGCAAACCACATCTGATAAGGTTTCCACCTGTCCTCGTTTCCCCCAGCCAAGGAATTGCCCATGCCGGCCAACCCCTCCCTTACACCAGGTTTCATGGTGGTTCACGGCAACCGCCTGGATGAACTGCGCAGCCTGGTGGTGAGCTGGATGCGGCGTTACCCCTTGGCACCCCTGGAGAACGAAATTGCCCTGGTGCAGAGCAACGGCATCGCCCAGTGGCTGAAGCTGGCCCTGGCCGAGGACGCGCAAGACGATGACCTGGGTGGCTGCGGCATTGCCGCGGCCATCGATGTGCAACTGCCCGGCAGTTTCATGTGGCAGCTCTACCGCGGGGTGCTGGGCAAGGACGAGATCCCCCAGGCCTCGCTGCTCGACAAGGCACCGCTGACCTGGCGGTTGATGCGCCTGCTGCCGCAACTGATCGACCAGCCGCATTTCGAGCCATTGCAGCGCTTCCTTACCGACGATAACGACCTGCGCAAGCGCTATCAGCTGGCCGAGCGCCTCGCCGACTTGTACGACCAATACCAGGTGTACCGTGCCGACTGGCTGGAAGATTGGGCCGCTGGCCGCCATCAGCTGCGCAACGTGCGTGGCGAAGCCAAGCCGTTGCCCGAGGCCAACCGCTGGCAGGCGGAGTTGTGGCGCGCGCTGCTGCACGACGTCGGCGAGCAGGGCATGGCCCAGAGCCGCGCCGGCGTGCACCAGCGCTTCATCGAGCGCATCAACGCGCTGGAAACCGCGCCGCCCGGCCTGCCCAACCGTGTGATCGTCTTCGGTATCTCATCGTTGCCGGCCCAGGCGCTGGAAGCATTGGCAGGGCTGGCACGCTTCAGCCAGGTGCTGCTGTGCGTGCACAACCCCTGCCGCCATCACTGGTCCGACATCGTTGCCGACAAGGACCTGCTGCGCCACCAATACAAGCGCCAGGCGCGCAAGCAGGGCATGCCGGTGGTCATCGACGCCGACGCGCTGCACCAGCACGCCCATCCGTTATTGGCCGCCTGGGGCAAGCAGGGCCGCGACTACATCAACCTGCTGGACAGCTACGACGACCCCAACAGTTACCGCGCCGCGTTCCGCGAAGGGCGCATCGACCTGTTCACCGAGGACGAGCCCACCACGCTGCTCGGCCAACTGCAGGACGACATCCTCGAACTGCGTCCTCTGGCCGAAACCCGCACCACCTGGCCTGCAGTAAACCCGGCCAAGGATCGCTCGATACGCTTCCACGTGGCCCACAGCGCCCAGCGCGAAGTGGAGATCCTGCACGACCAACTGCTGGCCCGGTTCAGCGCCGACCCCAACCTCAGGCCCCGCGACGTTATCGTCATGGTCCCCGACGTTGACAGCTACGCCCCGCATATTCGCGCCGTGTTCGGCCAGCTGGACCGCCACGATCCACGCTTCATTCCGTTCACCCTGACCGACCAGAACCAGCGTGGCCGCGACCCGTTGCTGATCGCCATCGAGCATTTGCTCAAGCTGCCTGACAGCCGCTTCGCGGTCAGCGAAATCCTTGATCTGCTGGACGTGCCCGCCCTGCGCGCACGTTTCGGCATGCAGGAAAACGACCTGCCCACCTTGCACCGCTGGATCGAAGGTGCCGGCATCCGCTGGGGGCTCAACGCGGCCCAGCGCGCTGGCCTTGGCTTGCCCGAGCAACTGGAGCAGAACAGCTGGCGGTTCGGCCTGCGGCGCATGCTGCTGGGCTACGCGGTAGGCGGCGGCGAAGGCTATGGCGGCATCGAGCCCTATGATGAAATCGGTGGTCTGGATGCGGCGCTGATCGGCCCGCTGGTGGCGCTGCTCGATGCCCTGGAGGTCGCCCACCAGGTGCTTTCCACGCCTGCCGAGCCGCAAGAGTGGGGCGAGCGCCTGCACGGCCTGGTCCAGGTGTTTTTCCAGGCCAGCACCGAGCACGACGACTACCTGCTGGTGCAACTCGAAGAGCTGCGCGAGCAATGGCTGCGCACCTGCGCCTCGGTGGAACTGCACGAGCCGCTGCCGCTGACCGTGGTGCGCGAGGCCTGGCTGGCCGGGCTCGACCAGGGCAAGCTGTCCCAGCGCTTCCTCGCCGGTGCGGTGAACTTCTGCACGCTGATGCCCATGCGCGCCATCCCCTTCAAGGTGGTGTGCCTGCTGGGCATGAACGACGGCGACTACCCGCGTGCCCAACCCCCCTTGGACTTCGACCTGATGGGCAGCGACTACCGCCCCGGCGACCGCTCGCGCCGTGAAGACGACCGCTACCTGCTGCTCGAAGCCCTGCTGTCGGCGCGCGAACAGCTGTACATCAGCTGGGTAGGCCGCAGCATCCGCGACAACAGCGAGCGCCCGGCCTCGGTGCTGATCGGCCAACTGCGCGACCACCTCGCCAGCGGCTGGGCCCTGCAGGGCGCGGAGGGGGGTGGCAAGCTCAACGCTGGCGAGCAACTGGTGCACGCCCTGAGCCTGGAGCACCCGTTGCAGCCGTTCAGTGCGCGTTATTTCCATGAAGGCAGCGGCCTGTTCAGCTTCGCCTCCGAATGGCGGGTGCTGCACACCGAGCAGGGCGAACAGCCCACCGAAGCCGTGCTGCCGCCCCATGAACAGGACGAGCCGCTGGCCCTCACGCAACTGCAGGATTTCCTGCGCAACCCGGTGCGGCATTTCTTCAGCCAGCGCCTGAAAGTGTTCTTCGAAACCGCCGAGGCGCCCCTCGCCGATGAAGAACCCTTCGTGCTCGACGCCCTGGAGCGCTACACCCTCAGCGACCAATTGCTGACCACGGCCATGGCTACCCTGGGGGCCGTCGACGAAGCGTTGCACACCCAGGCCCGGCGCATGCAAGGCAGCGGCCTGCTGCCCATGGCCGGGTTCGGCACCTTGCTGCAGGAAGAACTGATAGAACCGCTGCCCGACCTGCTGCAACGCTTCCAGCAGCTGTTGGTGCTGTGGCCGACGCCTGTGGTGGCCGCCAAACCGGTGAACTTCGAATTCAAGGACCTGCGCCTGGATGGCTGGGTCAGCAACCTGCACCAACGCGCCGATGGCAACCTGCTGAGCGTCACAGCCATCGCCAACGCCATCGGCGGTGCCCGTTCGCGCAAATGGCACCGCCTCACCCGCAGCTGGGTCACCCACCTGGCGGCTTGCGCGGTTGGCCTGCCGCTGACCACTGCCGTGGTTGCCAGCGACGACACCCTGGTGCTGGCAGCGCTGGAACCAGGGCAGGCCCGCGAAGTGCTGGGCCACCTGCTGCAGGCCTGGCAACAGGGCATGCGCCGGCCGCTGCCGGTGGCAGTGAAAACCGCGTTCGCCTGGCTGGGCCAGGGCGACCCGGTCAAGGCCGAGGCCGCCGCGCGCAAGGCCTATGAAGGCGATGGCATCACCACCGATGGCGAGCGCCGCGAAAGCGTGGCGCTGGCCCGGCAGTTCCCCGACTTCAATGCGTTGGTCGACAGCGAAGAGTTCGAAGGCTGGTGCGATGCCTTGTACCGCCCCATGTTCGAAGCGCCCTGGCGCTCCATCGATGCCGACGAGGCCCGCTCATGACCGACTCCCGACTCAAGCCCCTGGCGCTGGCCTTCCCGCTGCGCGGCAGCCAGCTGATCGAGGCCAGCGCCGGTACCGGCAAGACCTTCACCATCTCGGCGCTGTACCTGCGCCTGGTGCTGGGCCACGGTGGCGAACCGGCAGGCTTCGGCCGCGAATTGCTGCCGCCGCAGATCCTCGTGGTGACCTTCACCGACGCCGCCACCAAGGAGCTGCGCGAACGCATCCGCACGCGCCTGGCCGAGGCTGCGCGCTTCTTCCGCGACGAGATGCCCAGCCCCGACGACCTGATCAGCCAGCTGCGCGACGAGTTCGCCCCCGAGCAGTGGGCGGGTTGCGCCAACCGCCTGGACATCGCCGCGCAATGGATGGACGAAGCGGCGGTCTCGACCATTCACAGCTGGTGCCAGCGCATGCTGCGCGAGCACGCCTTCGACAGCGGCAGCCTGTTCACCCAGACCCTGGAGACCGACCACAGCGACCTGTTGGGCGAGGTGGTGCGCGACTACTGGCGGCGCTTCTGCTACGCCATGCAGGGTGACACGCTCAACTGGGTGCGCAGCAACTGGGGCGGCCCGGCCGCGCTATTGCCGCGCGTGCGTGCGCTGTTCGGCACCCCGCGCCGTGGCGACAGCGGCCAGGAGCCTGCCGAGCTCATCGAAGCCGCGCTGGCCGAGCGCAAGCTGGCCTTGCAGCAGCTCAAGGCACCCTGGGCGCAATGGGCCGAGGAGCTGCGGGCCATCTGCCTGGAGGCCGTGGCGGCCAAGGCGGTGGACGGCCGCAAGATGCAGGCGCGCTACTTCGAGCCCTGGTTCGACAAGCTTGGCGCCTGGGCCGCTGACGAAAGCCTGGTGGACCTGGACATCGGCACCGGCTTCACCCGCCTGACCCCGGACGGCATGGCCGAAGCCTGGAAAGGCGAGCCGCCGGCGCACCCGGCGCTGGAAGCCATGCAAGGCCTGGCCGACGCCCTCGCCAGCCTGCCCACCCCCGATGCCGCGGTGCTGGAACACGCCGCGCGCTGGGTTGGCGCGCGCTTCGAGGAAGAGAAACGCCGGCGCGCCGAAATGGGCTTCGACGACATGCTGCTGCGCCTGGACGCTGCCTTGCAGGGCAGTGGCGGCGAGCGCCTGGCCGGGTTGATTCGCGAGCAGTTCCCGGTGGCGCTGATCGACGAATTCCAGGACACCGACCCGGTGCAGTACCGGATCTTCGAAAGCATCTACCACATCGAGGCCAACCAGCCCGACAGCGGCCTGTTCCTGATCGGCGACCCCAAGCAGGCGATCTACGCCTTCCGGGGTGCCGACATCTATACCTACTTGCGCGCGCGCCAGGCCACCACCGGCCGTCTGCACACCCTGGGCACCAACTTCCGTTCCAGCCATGCGATGGTCGAGGCGGTAAACCATGTGTTCAACGTCGGCGAACAGCGTGAGCTGGGGCGCGGCGCGTTCCTGTTCCGCCAGGGCGAGGACAATCCCGTGCCGTTCCTGCCGGTGCTGGCCCAGGGCCGCAAGGAGGCCTTGAGCGTCGGCGGCCAGCCCGTGCCGGCGCTGAACCTGTGGCAGCTGCAAAGCGACGCGCCGCTGTCTGGCGTGGTCTACCGCCAGCAGCTGGCGGCCGCCTGCGCCAGCACCATCGTCGAACTGCTCAACGGCGGCCAGCAGGGCAGCGCCGGTTTCAGCAAGCCGGGCGAAGCCATGCGCCCGGTCACGCCGGCGGACATTGCCATCCTGGTGCGTGACGGCAAGGAGGCCCAGGCGGTGCGCGGCGAACTGGCGGCGCGTGGGGTGCGCAGCGTGTACCTGTCCGACAAGGACTCGGTGTTCGCCGCCCAGGAAGCCCACGACCTGCTGAGCTGGCTCAAGGCTTGCGCCGAGCCGGACGCCGAGCGCCCGCTGCGTGGCGCCCTCGCCACCACCACCTTGAACCTGCCCCTCAGCGCCCTGGCGCAGCTGAACCAGGACGAGCTGGCCTGGGAGCGGCGGGTGATGCAGTTCCGCACCTACCGCACCCTGTGGCGCACCCAGGGCGTGCTGCCCATGCTGCGCCGTCTGCTGCACGATTTCCGCCTGCCGCAGACCTTGATGCTGCGCAGCGACGGCGAGCGCGTGCTCACCAACCTGCTGCACCTGTCCGAGCTGCTGCAGCAGGCCGCTGGCGAGCTGGACGGCGAGCAGGCGCTGATCCGCCACCTGTCCGAACACCTGGCCACCGCCGGCCAGGCCGGTGAAGAACAGATCCTGCGCCTGGAAAGCGACGAGCAGTTGGTCAAGGTGGTGACCATCCACAAATCCAAGGGCCTGGAATACCCGCTGGTGTTCCTGCCCTTCATCTGCTCGGCCAAACCGGTGGACGGCAAGCGCCTGCCGCTGGCGTTCCACGACGAGCAGGGCAACGTGCAGGTGACCCTGAGCCCAACCGCCGAACAGGTGCAACTGGCTGACGACGAGCGCCTGGCCGAAGACCTGCGCCTGCTGTACGTGGCCCTGACCCGCGCCCAGCACGCCTGTTGGCTGGGGGTTGCCGACCTCAAGCGTGGCAACACCAAGGACTCGGTGCTGCACCGCTCGGCCCTGGGTTACCTGCTGGGCGGTGGCCAGCGCCTGGGCGAGCCCCAGGCCCTGGCCATCTGGCTGCGCGACCTGGCGGCCGATTGCCCGGCCATTCACGCCGGGTTGATGCCCGAGGCCACCACCCAGCATTACGTGCCGCCGCGCAACGAAGCCAACCTGCTGGCAGCCAAGCAGCCCAAGCGCCGTGCTGCAGAGAACTGGTGGATCGCCTCCTACAGTGCCCTGCGCATCAGCAACAGCGTGGCGCCGGGCAGCGACCAGTCCCCCGACAGCCCCCAGGCCCAGAAGCTGTTCGACGACGAACGCCTGGACCCCACCGCGCCGCGCGAAGCCCAGGCGATCAGTGGCGATATCCACCGTTTCCCGCGCGGCCCCAACCCCGGCACTTTCCTCCACGGCCTGCTGGAGTGGGCCGGGCGCGAAGGCTTCGCTACGGTCGCCGCGCAACCTGAGCTGCTGGCGGAAACAGTGGGCGCGCGTTGCAACCTGCGTGGCTGGAAGGGCTGGATCCCGACGCTGAACAGCTGGCTGCTGCACCTGTTGCAGACGCCCCTGGCCATCGGCGACACCCGCTTGAGCCTGACCGACCTTACGCAGTACCAGATCGAGATGGAGTTCTGGTTCGCCAGCCACCGCGTCGACGTGACCCAGCTCGATACCCTGGTGCGCGACCACACCCACGACGGCGCCGCGCGTGCGCCCGCTGAGGGCGCCATGCTCAACGGCATGTTCAAGGGCTTCATCGACCTGACCTTCGAGCACGAAGGCCGCTATTACGTGGCCGACTACAAGTCGAACTGGCTGGGCGCCGACGAGAGTGCCTACACCGAGCTGGCCATGACCCAGGCCATCCTCGACAACCGCTACGACCTGCAATACGTGCTCTACCTGCTGGCCCTGCACCGCCAACTCAAGGCCCGCCTGCCCGGCTACGACTACGACCAGCACGTGGGCGGCGCGGTGTTCATCTTCCTGCGCGGCGTGCACGCGCCCAGCCAGGGCCTGGCGTTCGCGCGGCCACCGCGCGCGTTGATCGAGCGGCTGGACGAGCTGTTCCGCGGCGTGGTGCGCCAGCCTGAACCCATGGGTGACCTGTTCGAAGGAGAACCGGCATGAGCCGTACATTTGCCGATCTGCTGCCTACCGCGCTGGAAGCCCGCAGCCTCGCCGAGCTGGCCCCGCTGCAAAAGGTCGACGACCTGCTGGCGCTGCTTGAGCGCTGGGCCGAGCGCGGCTGGCTGCGGGCGCTGGACAAGGCCTTCGTCGGTTTCCTCGCCGAGCGTGACCCGGGTGGCGACCCGCTGGTGCTGCTGGCCGCTGCGCTCACCAGCCACCAGCTGGGCCACGGCCACGTCTGCCTGGACCTGGCGCAGACCCTGGAAGAGCCCGACTTCGCGCTGTCGTTGCCGCCCGAGGGCGACGCGCTGGCAGGCCCGGTGCTGCTGCCCTCGCAGCTGCTGGAACACCTGCAACCCGAAGCCTGGCGCCAGACCCTGGCCGCCAGCCCGTTGGTGGCATTGGCCGACAACGACAGCGGCGAACGGCCGCTGGTGTTGGCGGGCCAGCGCCTGTACCTGCGCCGCTACTGGAGCTACGAACGGCGCATCGACACGGCCCTGCGCCAGCGCCTGGCCGCGCAGGAAGCCACGCCGGACGATTTGCGCACGCGCCTTGAACAGCTGTTCGGCAGCCCCGGCAGCGAACGCATCGACTGGCAAAAGCTGGCCTGCGCCCTGGCCACCCGCAGCGCCTTCAGCATCGTCACCGGCGGCCCCGGCACCGGCAAGACCACCACTGTGGTGCGCCTATTGGCCCTGCTGCAGGCACCGGCGGTAGAGGCGGGCGCACCGTTGCGCATCCGCCTGGCCGCGCCCACGGGCAAGGCCGCGGCGCGGCTGACCGAATCCATCAGCGCCCAGGTCAAGCAGCTGGAAGTCAGCGACTGGGTCAAGGCCAAGATCCCCACCGAAGTGACCACCGTGCACCGCCTGCTGGGCAGCCGCCCGGGCACCCGGCACTTCCGCCATAACGCCGCCAACCCGTTACCGCTGGACGTGCTGGTGGTGGACGAGGCGTCGATGATCGACCTCGAAATGATGGCCAACCTGCTGGGCGCCATGCCCGCCCACGCGCGGTTGGTGCTGCTGGGCGACAAGGACCAGTTGGCCTCGGTGGAAGCTGGCGCGGTGCTGGGCGACCTGTGCCGCGACGCCGAGCAGGGCTGCTACAGCCCGCAGACGTTGGCGTGGCTGGAAGCGGTCAGCGGTGAAGCACTGGCCGACGGCGGCCTGCAGGTGGGCAGCGCCGAGCGCAACCCGCTGGCCCAGCAGGTGGTAATGCTGCGCCACTCGCGACGCTTCGGTGAAGGCAGCGGCATTGGCCAGCTGGCCTTGCGGGTCAACCGCCAGGAGGCCGACCAGGCGCGCGAACTGCTCAACGCCGGCCAGTTCGGCGACATCTCCGCCATCAAGCTCAGCGGCGAGCACGATCGCAAGCTCGACCGCCTGCTGCTGCAAGGCCAGGGCAGCGCCGGCCCCCAGGGCTACCGCCATTACCTGAACGTGCTGCAGGCCAACCGCCCGGCCCCGCGCACGGCGCTGGAAAGCGAACTATGGGCCGGTTGGGCGAAACAGGTGCTGGAGGCGTTCGAGTCGTTCCAGCTGTTGTGCGCGGTGCGCAAGGGGCCATGGGGCGTGGAGGGCCTGAACCAGCGCGCTACCCAGGCGCTGACCGCCGCGCGGCTGATCGAAGGCGACCAGCCCTGGTACGAAGGCCGGCCGGTGCTGATGACCCGCAACGACTATGGCCTTGGCCTGATGAACGGTGACATTGGCATTGCCCTGCGCCTGCCCGAAAGCGGTGCGCCAGACCGCCAGGTGCTGCGCGTGGCCTTCCCGCGCAACGACGGCCAGGGTGGCGTGCGCTTCGTGCTGCCCAGCCGCCTGAACGACGTGGAAACGGTGTTCGCCATGACCGTACACAAGTCCCAGGGCTCGGAGTTCGCCCACACCGCGCTGATCCTGCCCGACGCGCTCAACCCGGTGCTGACCAAGGAGCTGATCTACACCGGCATCACCCGCGCCAAGCACTGGTTCAGCCTGATCGAACCCCGCGCCGGCGTGTTCGAAGACGCCGTGCGGCGCAAGGTGAAACGCCTGAGCGGGTTGATGCTGGAACACTGAGGCCCCGTAGCCGCTGCCGCCAGGCTGCGCAGGCCCGCGAGTGCGCTGGAAATCTTCAGCGTGGATAAGGGCCCGCGCCGCCTACGGCAGCGGCTACGAAGTGGGCAGGCTCCGCTTCCCCCAGCCCCATGAACCGCCGCACCCGCTCCGCCTCGGGCGCATGGCGAATGCGCTCGGGGCTGGCATCCAGCTGCACGTTGCCGTTTTCCATGAACACCACCCGGTCGGAAATCGACAGGGCAAAGTCCATCTCGTGGGTCACGATCAGCATGGTCATGCCGTCCTTGGCCAGGTCGGCGATCACCTTCAGCACGTCGCCCACCAGCTCCGGGTCCAGCGCCGAGGTGGGTTCATCGAACAGCATCACCTGCGGCTCCATGGCCAGGGCGCGGGCGATGGCCACGCGTTGCTGCTGGCCGCCAGACAACTGGTGCGGGTACTTGTTGGCGTGGGCCAGCAGGCCGACTTTATCCAGCAGGGCAAAAGCCTGTTGGCGGGTGACGTGCTTGTCGCCACCGTGGTAAATCGGCGCCAGGGTAATGTTGTCCACAAGGTTCAGGTGCGGGAACAGGTTGAAGCTCTGGAACACCATGCCGATGTGCCGCACGCCCCGGCGCATCTGCGGGTTGTTCGGCGTGTCGCCGGCGTGGATGAAGCTTTCGCCGAACAGCACGATCTCGCCCTGGTCGATGCTTTCCAGGCCGTTGATGGTGCGAATCAGCGAGGTCTTGCCCGAGCCCGACGGGCCGATGATCGACACCACCTGGCCGCTGGCGACGCTGAGGTCGATGCCCTTTAGCACCTCATGGTCGCCGTAGCGCTTGTGGATGTTCTGCAACTGCAGCGCTGGCGCCGCGCCGGCCAGGGGCTTGCGCCCGGTGCTCGGCAGCCGCGCCGCCAGGCTCTGGCGCAGTTGCGCCAGCGGGTTGGCCGCCAGGGTCTGCGGGCTGCGTTGGTTGAGGTCCAGGTAGCGCTCCAGGCGCTGTAGCAGCCAGCCGAACAGGCTGACGATCAGCACGTAGTACACGGCCACCGCCGCCAGGGTCTCCATCACCAGGAAATTCTGCGCGTACAGGCGTTGGCCCACGGTGAGCAGCTCGGTCAGGGAGATCACCGAGATCAGCGAGGTGAGTTTCACCACGGTGATGTATTCATTGATCAGCGTTGGCAGGGATATGCGGAACGCCTGGGGAATCACGATCAGCCGTTGCAGGCCCAGGGCGCCAATGCCCAGAGCGCGGCCGGCTTCCTTCTGGCCCTTGTGCACGGAAATCAGGCCGCCGCGGTGGATCTCGGCCATGTACGCCGCCTCCGTCACCACCAGCGCCAACAGCCCCGAATAGAAGGGGTTGGACAGCACGCTGCCGGTCACCGGGAGCAGCTGCGGCAGGTTGTAGACGAACACCACCAGCACCAGCAACGGAATGCTGCGGAAGAACCAGATGTACACCGCCGCCGGCAAGCTCAGCCACTTGATGCTCGACAGCTTGGCGCTGGCCAGGCCGAAGCCCAGCAGCATGCCGATGAACCAGCCAAGGGCGCTGAGTTCCACCACCGTGACGCAGGCTTCCCAGAACGCGGGCATGGAGAACAGCGAGATGAAATAGGACCAGTCGAATTGCATGGGTACCCGCTCCGCATTGAACGGCCGGCCACCCTGGCAAGGGCAGCCGACGCCAGGGTCAGTTGGAGGCTTCTTCCAGGTTGTACTTCTTCAGGATCGCCGCGTATTCGCCGGACTGCTTGCTCTGGGCCACCGCTTTGAGCAGCGCCTGGTAGGTCTCTTCATTGCCCTTTTTCACGTAGATGCCCAGGGTCTGCGGGTACACCAGCTGCTGCGAGGTCACCAGCACGCGGCCCTTGGTCTTCTCGGCGATCATGTGCGCGGCGCCGGAAATCTCCACCTGGGCCTGGATGTTCTTCGACAGCAGTGCCTGGGTCACCTCGGGCGCCGAGGGGTATTCGCTCACGGTGATGGCGCCCTTGTTGTTGGGCAGGCAGTAATCGGTGGACAGCTTCTGGAACTGCGCCACCCAGGTGGTGCCTTGCTCCAAGCCGACTTTCAGGCCGCACAAATCCTCGGGCACCGCCGGTTTCAGCGGGCTGTCGGCCGGCACCATGATCGCCGCGCCGGTGCGGGCGTAGGGAATGGTCTGCGCCTGGGCCTGGCGTTCCGGGGTGATGTACATGCCGGAGATGATCGCGTCGTAGTGCCCGGCGTTCAGCCCCAGGATCAGGTTAGGGAACTTGGTGTCGACGAACTCGGCCTTGGCGTCCAGCTGCTTGGCCAGCGCGTGGGCCAGTTCCGGGTCGGAGCCCACCACGTTCTTGTCACTGTCGTAGGACTCGAACGGCGGGTAGGTGATTTCCATGCCGACCTTCAGCTGGCCGGGCGTGGCGGTGGTCGAGGCCAGGGCGGCGGTGGTGCTCAGCAGGCAGGCGGCCAGCAGGGTCAGGCGGGTAATGTTGGACATGCGGGTGCTCCAGAGTAAGGGAAAGTACGTCAGGCCTGTTTTTTCAAATGACCGAAACTCGACGGCTTGCGGGTCTTGGCGGGCAGCTGCACCTCGCCGTTTTCCACGCGTTTGCGCAGGTACTGGTAGGTCTGCAACGCCTGGCCGTACATGTGCTCGCCGATGGCGATTTCCTCGTAGTCCTGGCCGCCCTGGGCGAAGGCGGGCAGGGGCTTGATCTGGGTGTGGTAGTCGCACGCGTAGAACAGCGGGAACGAATAGCGCTCGTGGCTGACCTTGCGCACCCGATGGGCCGTTGCAACGAACGTACCGGCGGTCATCACTTCCAGCATGTCGCCGATGTTGACCACGAAGGCGTCGGCAATGGGCGGCGCGTCGATCCACTGGCCCAGGTCGTTCATCACTTCAAGGCCCGGCTGGTCGGCCTGCAAAATGGTGAAGCACTCGTAGTCGGTGTGTGCACCGATACCGGGCGCGTCGACGGCGTCTGCATCAAAGGGGTAATGGATCAGCCGCAGCTTGGAGGGCGGGCGGGTCACCAGCGGGTCGAAATAGTCCTCGGCCAGCCCCAAGGCCAGGGCAAAGCCGCCGAACAGCTTGCGGCCCAGGGCGAACACCGCCGCGTAATAGGCCTGCACCGAGGCCTTGAAACCCGGCACCTCGGGCCAGTGGTTGGGGCCCAGCAGCGGCGTATTGGCCAGCACCAGCGGGTCGTCGGCGGGCACCTCGAAGCCCACGTCGAAGGCTTCCTTGTGGTCGGGCTTGCCCTTGGAGTAGACCTCTTCGCCCTCGGGCACGAAGCCCTTGTGGGTGGCCGAGGTGCCGATGTAGTGCTGCATCTTCGCCGCCAGCGGCTGGGCGAAATAGTCCCGGGCGGCCTGGCGCAGGTTGGCGATCAGCTGCGGGGCGATGCCGTGGCCGGTGATGTACAGGAAACCGACCTCGCTGGCGGCGCGGCCCAGTTGCTCGGCCACCGCCAGGCGGTGTTCCAGTTCGACGCTGAACAGCCCGGCGATGTTCACCACCGGGATGCTCTTGAAGTTGGCCTTGGGCTCAATGTTGTTCATCAGGGTTCCTCAGCAGTGGGCGGCGCGGAAACGCTCGAAGTGGGCGCGTTCGGTGCGGGCCATCCACACGTTCAGCGACCACAGGTCGGCGACCGGGACATTGGTGAAGGGCAGGTGATGCAGGTAGCCGTCAGCGCCGAACTCCGGGGTCAGGGTGGTGACCTGGTAGCCGCGCGCCTGTTGCGAGGCCCAGATGGCCTCCCAGTGTTGTTGGTGGAAAGCCAGTTCGCGGCCGTATTCCGGGGCGCCGGGGTGCGGCACCTGCGGGCCCTGGTCGTAGCCGACCCGGGCCTGAATGTGATGCACGCGCTCGACGAACGCGCCGAGGTCGTCCGCCGGATCGTCCAGCAGGCGCTCGCAGGTCACCACCCAGTGGCTGATGTCGCTGGTGAAACGCAGGTCCGGCAGCTGGCGGATCAGCTCCAGGGTCACCCAGGGGTTGAACAGCGAGCGTGAGCGGTGGGTTTCGAAACTGAGGAATTGGCCATGCTTGTGGCCCAGCTCCAGCGCGCGGCCGAAGAACTCCACTTGTTGCGCCAGGGGCCAGCGGTCGTTGCCGGCCAGCACGTTGATGAAGCGTGGGGTCAGCTCGCCGGCCCAGGCCAGCTTGGTGTCCAGGTCATTGAGGTGCTCGGCGGGCTGGGCCGATTGCTGGGGCAAAACGTCGTAGGCGGTGAATAGAGTACAAATGTACCCTGTCGAGTTGGCGCGCAGGAACGCGGCGAATTCGCTGCGCTCACGGGCCACCAGCGGCAGCCGCGCCTCCATGCCGTCGAAGCCGGCGGCCTGCAGTTCTTCCAGGGCCTGGGCCTTGCTGGCGGTGTAACCCCACAGGGTGCGGAAGGTTTCCAGTTTCATCGAGGCTCCTCATGCTACGCAGCACCCTGGCGGCATGGGCCGGGGCGTCATTGGGCTGGGCAGTAGCAAAAGGGCACGCGAATGGCCGGGTCTCTGGCGGAACCGGTCCGGTTGGATGGCTGGATCTTAGGCAGGGCCGTGTGTCGGAAAGAATAGGAAAGCTCAAATCGATAGTTCAGAAATCCTTGAACCAATAGCCCGCTACCGAACCGGGTAAGGTGAAAAGGCTGTGCTATCGTTTTGGCACGACCGGGCATCACATGGGTTTTCATCAGGGAGCTGTCTGGATGGCGGGTGTCATTGGCTACGGAAAGCGCATGTGGGAGCCTGCACCATGAGCGGCCGCACCCTGCGCAGCGCGCTGCGGCGTGCGCAACTGACAGTGGCGCTGGGCGCGGCCGGCCTGTGTGCCGGCTGCATGGTAGTGCTGGGCGCATTCGCCTGGCGCACCCAGGCCATCGAGGCGTTGCCGGCGGCCACGCAATGGCGCCTGGCCCTGGGCGGCATCGCTGGCGCGCTGATCTGCACGGTGCTTGGCACCCTGGGCGCGCTGTACCTGTCGCGGCGCCTGCTACGCGACATCACCGAGCCGCTGCACAGCCTGGCCAACGTCGCCGATGCCGCACGGCGCGAGCACCGCTTTGAACGGCGGGTGCCGCACAGCGAGGTGGATGACCTGGAACAGTTGGGCAGTGACGTCAACGCGCTGCTCGACGAACTGGAACACCTGAGCGCCCACAGCCAGCCCGAGCCGTACCTGCAGGCCAGCCTCGACATCCTCACGGGCCTGCCCAACCGGGTGTTCTTCGAAGCGCGGCTGGCGCGCAACCTCAGTGACAAGCAGCCGCGGCGCATGGCCGTGCTGTACATCGACGCCGACCATTTCAAGGCCATCAACGACCGCCATGGCCATGCCGCGGCGGATGAAGTGCTGATCTGCCTGGCTGGCCGGGTGCGTACCCAATTGCGCGAAAACGACCTGCTGGCGCGCCTGGGCGGCGACGAATTCGCCGTGCTGCTGTCGCCGCTCAACGACAGCGACGACGCCTGGCGCATCGCCGACAACATCATCGCCGCGCTGCACGCACCGCTGGTGCTGCCCAACGCCGACAGCCTGCATGCCTCCATCAGTGTCGGCGTGGCCCTGGCCCCCGACCACGGCCAGGTCGCCACCGAGCTGCTGGCCGCCGCCGCCGACGCCCTGCACCAGGCCAAACGCCTGGGCCGCGGCCGCTGGCACCAGGCGGAGCCCACCAACCTGGCGGTGTGAACGAAATCAACCCGTAGCAGCTGCCGAAGGCTGCGTCCTCGGCCCACCACCGGCGGTGCGGACGGACGCAGCCTTCGGCAGCTGCGACCGCCCGCCCCCCCCCCCCCCCCCCCCCCCGCCGCGCCCGGCCCCCCCCCCCCCCCCCCCCCCCCCCCCCCCCCCCCCGCGGGGGGGGGTGAATTTCAATGAATGGGTTTCGCCCATCAGGAAGGGGGCGTTCAGCTCGGTCACTTCGCGAATGTAATCCCAGAGCAAATTGATGCGCTTCAACTTGCGCAGATCCTCCCGGCAGTACATCCAGAACTGCCGCGTAACACTGATCTCCCCCACCAGCACCGGCACCAGGTCGTCAGCCTGCGCCGCCAGGAAGCACGGCAATATCGCCATGCCATGCCCCTGGCGCGCCGCCACGTACTGGGCGATGACGCTGGTGCTGCGCAGCCCGGCGCTGGCGTTGGGCAGCAGGTTGGCCAGGTACAGCAGCTCCGGGCTGAAGGCCAGGTCGTCGACGTAGCTGATGAAACGGTGCCCGGCCAGGTCGCGGCCGTGGCGGATGGGCGGGTGGCGGTCGAGGTAAGCCTGGGTGGCGTACAGCTGCAGGCGGTAGTCGCACAGCTTGCAGCACACGTAGGGCCCGTGCTCCGGGCGTTCCAGGGCGATGACCACGTCGGCCTCGCGCTTGGACAGGCTGATGAAGTGCGGCAGCGGCAGGATGTCCACGCTGATGGCCGGGTAGGCATCGACGAAGTGGCTCAGCTGCGGGGTGATGAAGAAGCTGCCGAAGCCCTCGGTGCAGCCCATGCGGATGTGCCCCGACAGCGCCACGCCCGACCCTGACACCTGCTCGCAGGCCATGTGCAGGGTGCTTTCGATGGACTCGGCGTAGCCCAGCAGGCGCTGGCCCTCGGCGGTGAGGATGAAGCCGGTGGTGCGCGACTTCTCGAACAGCAGGGTGCCCATGGCGGTTTCCAGCGAGGTGATGCGCCGCGACACCGTGGTGTAGTCCACGCCCAGGCGCCGGGCGGCGTTGCTGGCCTTGCGGGTGCGGGCGACCTCGAGGAAAAACTTCAGGTCATCCCAGTTCAGGTTGCCAAGGGAGGTGATGTTTTTTTGCATGTTGGACCGGCTTTTATCCGCGTTCTTGTTGGATGTTTGCACATCTATACTCCAGGAAAGAGCCATCACGCCATGCACAAAAACAATTACGCGGAGGTCTTGATGAACGTTTCGGTAAATGCCGGTATCCCCAAGGTGAAGCTGCTGATCGACGGCGAGTGGGTCGAGTCCCAGGCCAGCGAGTGGCGCGACATCGTCAACCCCGCCACCCAACAGGTGCTGGCCCGGGTGCCGTTTGCCACCCAGGCCGAGGTGGACGCCGCCGTCGCGGCGGCGCAAAAAGCCTTCCTCAGTTGGCGCAACACCCCGGTGGGCGCGCGCATGCGCATTATGCTCAAGTTCCAGGCGCTGATTCGCGAGCATTCCAAGCGCATTGCCCAGACCCTCAGCGCCGAGCAGGGCAAGACCCTGGCCGACGCCGAAGGCGACATTTTCCGTGGCCTGGAGGTGGTGGAACACGCCTGTTCCATCGGCAGCCTGCAGATGGGCGAGTTCGTCGAGAACGTCGCCGGCGGCGTCGACACCTACACCCTGCGCCAGCCCATCGGCGTGTGCGCGGGCATCACCCCGTTCAACTTCCCGGCCATGATCCCGCTGTGGATGTTTCCCATGGCCATCGTCTGCGGCAACACCTTCGTGCTCAAGCCCTCCGAGCAGGACCCGCTGTCCACCGTGCAACTGGTGGAACTGGCGCTGGAGGCCGGCATTCCCAAGGGGGTGCTCAACGTGGTGCAGGGCGGCAAGGAGGTGGTGGACGCGCTGTGCACCCACGCCGACATCAAGGCAATTTCCTTCGTCGGTTCCACGGCGGTGGGCACCCACGTCTACAACCTCGCCGGCCAGCACCACAAGCGCGTGCAGGCGATGATGGGCGCCAAGAACCACGCCGTGGTGCTACCCGACGCCAACCGTGAACAGACCCTCAACGCCCTGGTGGGCGCCGCCTTTGGTGCGGCCGGCCAGCGCTGCATGGCCACCTCGGTGGCGGTGCTGGTGGGCGCGGCGAAACAGTGGCTGCCCGAGCTCAAGGCCCTGGCGCAAAAGCTCAAGGTCAACGCCGGCAGCGAGGCCGGCACCGACGTCGGCCCGCTGATTTCACGCCAGGCCAAGCAGCGTGTGCTGAGCCTGATAGAAAGCGGGGTGAAGGAGGGCGCCGTGCTGGAACTGGACGGCCGCGACGTGCAGGTGCCGGGCTTCGAGGAAGGCAACTTCGTCGGCCCCACCCTGTTCTCAGGGGTGACCACTGACATGCAGATCTACACCCAGGAAATCTTCGGCCCGGTGCTGGTGGTGCTCACCGTCGACACCCTCGACGAGGCCATCGCCCTGGTGAACCGCAACCCGTTCGGCAACGGCACCGGCCTGTTCACCCAGAGCGGCGCGGCGGCGCGCAAGTTCCAGAGCGAGATCGACGTCGGCCAGGTGGGCATCAACATTCCCATCCCGGTGCCGGTGCCGTTCTTCAGCTTCACCGGCTCGCGCGGCTCCAAGCTGGGCGACCTGGGCCCGTACGGCAAGCAGGTGGTGCAGTTCTACACCCAGACCAAGACGGTGACGGCGCGCTGGTTCGACGACGACAGCGTCAACGACGGCGTCAACACCACCATCAACCTGCGCTAGGAGACTGCCCATGAACATCGCCTTTATCGGCCTGGGCAACATGGGCGCGCCCATGGCCCGCAACCTGCTCAAGGCCGGCCACCGCCTGCAGCTGTTCGACCTGAACAAGGCCGTGCTCGACGAACTGGCCGCCCAGGGCGGCATCATCAGCGCCTCGCCCGGCGAAGCGGCGGCGGCCAGCGACCTGGTGATCACCATGCTGCCGGCCGCAGCCCACGTGCGCACCGTGTACCTGGGCGAGGGCGGCGTGCTGGCCGGCATTCGCCCCGGCACCCCGGCGGTGGATTGCAGCACCATCGACCCGCAGACCGCCCGCGACATCGCCAGCGCCGCCGCCAAGCAGGGCGTCGACCTGGGCGACGCGCCCGTGTCAGGCGGCACCGGCGGCGCGGCAGCGGGCACCCTGACCTTCATGGTCGGCGGCAGCGCGGCGCTGTTCGACACCCTGCACCCGGTGCTGGCGCAGATGGGCCGCAACATCGTCCACTGCGGCGAAGTGGGCACCGGCCAGATCGCCAAGATCTGCAACAACCTGCTGCTGGGTATCTCGATGATCGGCGTCTCGGAGGCCATGGCCCTGGGCAACGCGCTGGGCATCGACACCGGGGTGCTGGCGGGCATCATCAACAGCTCGACCGGGCGTTGCTGGAGCGCCGACACCTATAACCCCTGGCCGGGGATTATTCCCACGGCGCCGGCGGCCCGTGGCTACACCGGTGGCTTTGGTGCGGAGCTGATGCTCAAGGATCTGGGGTTGGCCACCGAAGCCGCAAGGCAGGCACACCAACCGGTGATCCTGGGGGCGGTGGCGCAGCAGCTGTATCAGGCGATGAGCTTGCGCGGTGACGGCGGGCTGGATTTCTCGGCGATCGTGAAGGGGTACCAGAAACCCTGAGAGTGCTGACGCGGCCTGCGGCCGCTGCTACGGTGAAAACCCAGGAGCCGCCGCCGGCCGCCGCCCCCGTGAACCCAAA
>NZ_JBWGIG010000051.1:18901-43872 GCF_056312595.1 Pseudomonas sp. GYB4201
GGCCCCCTCACCCCCCCCCCCCCCCCCCCCCCCCGCCGCCCGCGTCCCGTTTCACGCAAAGACGAAATACTTGCGCACCGTCTCCACCACTTCCCAGGTGCCCTTCATCCCCGGTTCGACGATGAAGATATCCCCCGCGCGCAGGTGCACCGGCTCCATGCCGTCCGGGGTGATCACGCAATAGCCTTCCTGGAAGTGGCAGTATTCCCACTTCACATAGTCCACCCGCCATTTGCCGGGGGTGCAGATCCAGGTGCCCATGATCTTGCTGCCGTCTTCGCTGGTGTAGGCGTTGAGGTTGACGGTGTGCGGGTCGCCTTCCAGCTTCTCCCACTTGCAGGCATCCAGCACGGGCAGAGGGTGGGTGTCGCGCAGCACAACGAGGGGTTTGGACATGGCGGGCTCCGGCAGTGGTTTCAAGAGCCCGCATGCTGACCCGCCCACGCCCGGCGCGGATGCCTGAGGTCGACACCCGGGTGCCTGTTTGCGCGCTCAGCCTTGCGGCAGCAGGCTGGCCACCAGCGCCTGGGCGTGGCCGGGCAGGGCGTCGAAGTCCGCCGAGCACAGCAGTAGGCGCCGTGCCGCCCAGGGTTCCGGCAGGGCGCAGCTGGCAAACTGCAATTGGCCCTGGCAGCGCCGCACCGCCGCCAGGGGCACCACGGCCACGCCGGCACCGCGCGCCACCATGCGCACCGCGCCATCGAAGCCCTCGGCGCGCACCCGCACCTGCATGCGCCGGCCGCTGTGCAGCGCCTGCTCCTCCACCAGAATGCCCAGGGCATTGCCGGCTGCCAGGGCCACATGGCCGTGGGCCAGGCTGTCGACGAAGGTCACCTTGGGCTGGCGCGCCAGCGGGTGGTCCACCGGCATGATCAGCATCAGCGGGTCGTCGCGGAACGGCCGGGTCTGCAGGCCTTCGGTGGCCACGGCGCTGGAGACGATGCCCAGCGGCGCCGCGCCCTGGCGCAGGGCATGGAGGATGCGCTGGCTGGGCATTTCTTCCACGTCCAGGTCGACGCCGGGGTGGCGCTGCAGGAAGTCGCCCAGCAGCTCGGGCAGGTATTCGGTGAGGGCGGCGGTGTTGCACAGCAGCCGCACCTGGCCCTGAATGCCCTGGGCGTATTGCGCCAGGTCGAACTGCAGGTGCTCCACCTGTTGCAGCACCCGCCGGCTGTGCTCGCCCAGGGCTTGCCCGGCGGCGGTGGGCTGCACGCCACGGCGGTTGCGCTCGAACAACGGGATGCCCAGCGACGCTTCCATGGCGCGGATGCGCGCGCTGGCGGCGGCCAGGGACAAGTGCGTGCGCTGGGCGCCGGCGGTCATGTTGCCGCTGTCCAAGGTGTGCAGAAACAGGCGAAGGTCGACGAGATCGAAATGCATGGCAGGCTCCAGCCTCAACCAGGACAAGAGGCTGGCTCAGTATATGGCAGATTTTCAGCCGGCCGCCGAGCCGTCAGCATGGGGCCATGAATACCTTACTCTTGTTGTATCAAGAAATGGGCTGGGGCTTGTCGCTGCTGGTGTTGGCGACCTTCCTGCTGGCCGGCACGGTCAAGGGCTTCATTGGCCTGGGGCTGCCCACGGTGTCCATGGGCCTGCTGGGCCTGGCTATGGCTCCGGCGCAGGCAGCCGCGCTGCTGATTGTGCCGTCGACCTTCACCAATATCTGGCAGCTGATGCTCGGCGGGCACTTGCGCGGGTTGGTCGTGCGGCTGTGGCCTATGTTGCTGGCGATCTTCGTCGGCACTGGCATTGGCAGCCTGTGGCTGGGCATCGATGGCGGCAAATGGGTGGTGCATGCACTGGGCGGCGCGCTGGTGCTGTACTCGCTCAGCGGCCTGTTCCTGCCGGTGCTGCGCGTGCCGGCCCGGCATGAGGCGTGGCTGGGGCCGTTGTGTGGCGTGGCCACCGGCATCATCACCGCCGCCACCGGGGTGTTCGTGATTCCGGCGGTGCCTTACCTGCAAGCGCTGGGGCTCAACCGTGACGAGCTGGTGCAGGCGCTGGGGCTGTCGTTCAGCGTCTCGACCCTGGCGTTGGCGCTGGGGCTGCTGTGGCATGGCGAGCTGGGTGGCGGCGAGCTGGGGGCGTCCTTGCTGTTGCTGGTGCCGGCGCTGCTGGGCATGCAGCTGGGGCAATGGTTGCGCCAGCGCATCAGCGCGGTGATGTTCAAGCGGGTGTTCTTTATTGGCCTGGCGTTGCTCGGCGCGCATTTGCTCATCAATGGCTGACACAGGTCCCGTAGCCGCTGCCGCCAGGCTGCGCTGGCCATCACGTGCGCTGGAAATCTCCAGCGAGGCACAGGGTCAGCGCAGCCTTCGGCAGCGGCTACGGGGGGAACCTCACACCGCGCTGGACGGGCTCAACATCTCCACCCGCTGAACGTCGAAATCCGCCTCCAGGTATTCCATGCGCTGGGCAAAGAACGCCGCCATGTGCGGCAACGCCGAATGCACGTCCAGGTCGGCCTTCGACGCCCAGATCTCGTAGAACACGAACAGCGTCGGGTCGTTCAAATCGCGCAGCATGTGGTACTCGATGCAGCCCGGCTCGCTGCGGCTGGCGCTCACGTAGCCCAGGAACAGGTCGCGGAAGGCGTCGGCCATGTGCGGCCTGGTCTTGGCCTTGAGGATGAAGCCGTGTTGTTCGTGCATGGGGGTGTCTCCAGGGAAGTTGCAGCGATTCTAAAGGCAACAATCCGCCGTAATTCGTGATATTCAAGCAAATGTAATTTGCCCGATCAGGCCTTATTCCGCCCGCGCAAGGCCGGTAGAGTGCGCTGCATTCCTTACCGAGACCTTTCCCATGAAAAAGATTTTGTTGCTCAACGGCGGCAAGCAGTTCGCCCACTCCGAAGGCCGCTATAACGAAACCCTGCACGACGCCGCCGTGGCCGTGCTGGACCGCGCCGGGTTCGACGTGAAGACCACCTTCATCGACGGCGGCTACGACATCGCCGAAGAAGTGCAGAAGTTCCTGTGGGCCGACGTGGTCATCTACCAGATGCCCGGCTGGTGGATGGGCGCGCCCTGGACGGTGAAGAAGTACATCGACGAAGTTTTCACCGAAGGCCACGGCAGCCTGTACGCCAGCGACGGCCGCACCCGTTCCGACGCCTCGCAGAAATACGGCAGCGGCGGCCTGGTGCAGGGCAAGCAGTACCTGTTGTCGCTGACCTGGAACGCCCCGCAGCAGGCCTTCGACGACCCCACCGACTTCTTCGAGGCCAAGGGCGTGGACGCCGTGTACTTCCCGTTCCACAAGGCCAACCAGTTCCTGGGCATGACCGGCCTGCCGACCTTCCTGGCGGTGGACGTGATGAAGCGCCCGAACATCGAAGGCGACGTGGCACGCTACCAGGCGCACCTGGCGCAGGTGTTCGGTTTCCAGCTGTAAGGTAAAGTGGGTGACCAGCGCGCCAGCCGGCCTGCCGGCGAGCCTTACAGGGAAACCCAGGTTGAAAGCCAGATCCGACGAACTCCAGGTCTTCATCTCGGTCATCGAGTGCGGTTCCATTTCAGCGGCGGCCGAGCAGGTGGGGCAGACCCCGTCGGCCATCAGCCGCACGCTGTCGCGCCTGGAAAGCAAGCTCGACACCACGCTGATCAACCGCACTACGCGGCGCATGGACCTCACTGAAGAAGGGCGGTTCTTCTTCGAAAAGGCCAAGCAGATCCTGCAACAGATGGACGAGCTGGAGGAACGCCTGGCGGTGCGCCACCAGACGCCGTCCGGGCGCCTGCGGGTCAACGCCGCCTCGCCGTTCATGCTGCACGCCATCGTGCCGTACGTGGGCGAATTTCGCGCGCGCTACCCGGATATCACCCTGGAACTCAATACCGACGACCTGCTGATCGACCTGCTCGAACAGAGCACCGACGTCGCCATCCGCATCGGCGTGCTCGCCGACTCCACCCTGCACGCGCGCCTGCTGGGCCGCAGCCCGCTGAACATCCTCGCCAGCCCCGAATACCTGCGCCAGCACGGCACGCCACGCCAGGTGGAAGCGCTGCGCGAGCACAGCCTGCTGGGCTTCACCCAGCCCGACCACCTGAACCTGTGGCCGCTGCGCCATGCCGACGGCGACCGCTGGCAGGCCAGCCCGCGGGTGGCCGCCTCCAGTGGCGAGACCCTGCGGCAGCTGGCGCTGGCCGGCCAGGGCATTACCTGCCTGTCAGACTTCATGACGCACCAGGACATCGCCCAGGGCCGCCTGGTGCCGCTGCTGGTAGCGGCCAACACCGGCGAGCGGCAGACCATCAACGCCGTGTACTACCGCAACTCGCAGCTGGCGTTGCGCATCCAGTGCTTCCTGGATTTCATGCAGGAAAAGCTGGCCTGCTACGCCCAAGGGGATTCGTGACCGGCGGGCAAAAGTCTATTGGCCGCCACCGGCTGTTTCCGCACGGATAACCCTTCGATACTGGCCCCCTCCACACATCGAACGGGAGTTTGAGCATGAACGTATTCGTCACCGGTGCCGCCGGTTTCATCGGCGGCTCGATCGCCACCGCCCTGGTCCAGGCCGGCCACCAGGTCACCGGCCTGGTGCGCAGCGCCGAGCAGGCCGAGGAAATGCGGGCCCTGGGCATCACCCCAGTGCTGGGTAGCCTCGATGACCGTGCACTGCTGATCGCCCAGGCGCGTGCCAGCGATGCCGTGATCAACGCCGCCAGCAGTGACCACCGCGGCGCCGTCGAAGCCTTGATCGAAGGCCTGCAGGGTTCCGACAAGCCGCTGCTGCACACCAGCGGTTCGAGCATTGTCGGCGACGCCTCGGGCGGCAAGGGCAGCGACGTCATCTACTACGAAGGCCACCTGCCCGAGCCTACCGTGGACAAGGCTGCGCGCGTGGCCATCGACAACCTGGTGCTGGCTGCGGCCGCCCAGGGCGTGCGCTCGGCGGTCATCTGCAACACGCTGATCTACGGCCACAGCCTGGGCGTGAAGCGCGACAGCGTGCAACTGCCACGGCTGCTGAAGCAGGCGCGCAAGAGCGGCATCGTCCGCCACGTGGGCCCGGGCCAGAACATCTGGTCCAACGTGCACATCGAGGACGTGGTGGCGCTGTACCTGCTGGCGCTGGAAAAGAACCCGGCCGGCACCTTCTACTTCGTCGAGAGCGGCGAGGCGGCCTTCGTCGACATGACCCGCGCCATGGCCACCGCCCTGGGCCTGGGTGAACCCCAGGACTGGCCACTGGCCGACGCGGAAAAAGAATGGGGCTATGAAATGGCCAATTACGGCCTGGGCTCCAACAGCCGCGTGCGTGGCAGGAACGCCCGGGAATTGCTGGGCTGGGCGCCCAAGCGCAGCTCGGCGCAGCAGTGGATTCTCGACGAAATGCTGTGAAACCAGCAGAGAAACGGCCGCCCCTGAGCGGCCGTTTTGCCCTGTAGGGGTTGAAACCACCGCCATCCTGGGCCTAACTGTGGCTGCAATTCATAACAACAGTAAGGACACCCGATGCGTATTGTGTTGTTCAAGACCCTTGCCCTGAGTGCCGCCATTTTCGCCAGCACCCACTCCTACGCAGCGTTGCTGGACAGCGGCGCCGTCGCCGCGCCCGACCAATACGGCGCCAAGGTCGCCGCGCAGATTCTCAAGCAGGGCGGCAACGCGGTGGACGCCGCCGTCGCCACGGCCTTCACCCTGGCCGTCACCTACCCCGAGGCCGGCAACCTGGGCGGCGGCGGGTTCATGACCCTGTACGTCAAGGGCAAGCCCTACTTCCTCGATTACCGCGAGACCGCGCCCAAGGCCGCGAGCCGCAACATGTACCTGAACGACAAGGGCGAGGTCATCGAGAACCTCAGCCTGGTCGGCGCCAAGGCCAGCGGCGTGCCCGGCACCGTGCTGGGGCTGTGGGAAGCCCACAAGCGCTTCGGCAAGCTGCCGTGGGCCGAGCTGCTGACCCCGGCCATCGGCTACGCGAAAGACGGCTTCACCGTCGCCGACAAGCAGTTCCAGTACCGCCAGGACGCGCTGAAACTGTTCAACGGCCAGACCAACTTCAACGACTACTTCGGCACCATGAAGCCCGGCCAGACCTTCCGCCAGCCGGAGCTGGCGCAGACCCTGGAGCGCATTGCCGACCAGGGCGCCAAGGACTTCTACGAAGGCAAGACCGCCGACCTGCTGGTAGCCCAGATGCAGGCCGACAAGGGCCTGATCACCAAGCAGGACCTGCACGACTACAAGGTCAACTGGCGTGAGCCGCTGCACATCGACTGGCGCGGCAACATCATCTACACCGCGCCGCTGCCCAGCTCGGGCGGCATCGCCCTGGCCCAGCTGCTGGGCATCAAGGACATCCGCAAGGACGACTTCAAGGGCGTGGCGCTGAACTCGGCGCGCTACATCCACCTGCTGGCCGAGATCGAGAAGCGCGTGTTCGCCGACCGCGCCAACTACCTGGGCGACCCGGACTTCAACGACGTGCCGGTGAACAAGCTGATTGCCCCGGCCTACCTGCTCAAGCGCGCCGACGAGGTCAACCCCACCGCCATCTCCGCCACCGAGAACGTGCACCCTGGCCTTGAAGCGCACCAGACCACGCACTTCTCCATCGTCGACCACGACGGCAACGCCGTCAGCAACACCTACACCCTGAACTGGGACTACGGCAGCGGCGTGGTGGTGAAGGGCGCAGGCTTCCTGCTCAACGACGAGATGGACGACTTCAGCTCCAAGCCAGGCGTGGCCAACGCCTTCGGCGTGGTGGGCGGCGACGCCAACGCCATCGAGCCGGGCAAGCGCATGCTCTCGTCCATGAGCCCCACCCTGGTGACCCGCGACGGCCGCGTGACCCTGGTGCTGGGCACCCCGGGTGGCTCGCGGATCTTCACCTCGATCTTCCAGGTGCTGAACAACACCTACGACTACCGCCTGCCGCTGGCCAAGGCCGTGGCAGCGCAACGCGTGCACCACCAGCTGCTGCCCAAGGACACCATCTACTACGACAGCTACGCGCCGCTCACCGGCCAAACGGCCGAAGAGCTCAAGGCCATGGGCTACAAGCTCGAGGACCAGGGCTGGGAAATGGGTGATGTCCAGGCCATCAAGGTCGATGGCCGCAAGGTGGAGACCGCCTCCGACCCGCGTGGCCGTGGGGTGGGCCTGCTGGCCAAATGAAGTTCATGAAGTGAACCGTCACTAGCGGTAAGATGGTTTCCTTTTCGCGCGCCACCCTGTAGCCGCAGCCTGCGGCCGCGGCTACCGGGACCTCGCCTGCCAAATCAGGAAAACCCATGAAACGTGTTGCCCTTGCCCTGGCCATCGCCGCGACCGCCGCCTGCGCCCACCAGTCCACCCCGGCGCCCGCGCCCGCCGCCCCGGTGGCCAAGGCCCAGCCGACGCTGAAGGTGCCGGCCCCGGTCGACAAGGCCAACCAGCTGATGTTCGACATGGTCAAGCGCACCCCGCTGAGCAACAGCGTGCTGCGCGACGGCGACCAGCTCAGCTTCATGGTCATCCGCCCCAAGGATGACACCCTGCGGCAGGACATCATGATGCAGATCCAGGCCTCGTGCGTGGAGCCATCGGCCAAGCTGATGTACTTCGACGGCGGCAAGCGTTCCTACGTGAAGAGCCAGGACGGCCTGTACATGCCCGCCGTGCGCATGCGCAAGGACGTGGCCCAGGCCCTGTTGAAAAACCCCGATTTCGTCGACGCCTGCAACAGCACGCCGCAGCCGGACTGGCGCGTGGTGCGCACCGCCGCCAACGGCCAGCAGACCCTGGTCGACCGCGCCAGTATCAAGCCCCAGGGCAACACCCTGCGCTTCTGGACCGCGTGGGATGAACCGGTCACCACCTTCGACCTGCCGTACTACGCGCCCATGGCGCAGAAGCGTGAATACGTGGCGGTGGACTGCACCCAGCAGACCTTCAAGGTGCTGTCGGGCTTCGACCTGGACGAACGCAACAACGTCACCGACGGCGCCGTGCACTTCGTGCCCGAGGCCCAGCAGATCGCCCGCGACACCGACAACCACGCCACCTACAAGGCCATCTGCGGCAACCCGCAGGCGCTGGAAAAACTGCCGGCGTTCAGCCCGCGGCTGAAAGCACCGCTGGCCGGCCCGTTCCCCGGGGTGATGGCGCTGCCACTGGCCGCCGTGCACAAGCTGGGCATGCCGGCGCCGCGCAAGCCGCTCACCTACCTGTCCGAGACCGGCACCGCCAACGGCCCCAACGGCGAAGTGCCGCTGAACGTCGACACCTTCATCAAGCCTGACGCCACCACCGGCCAGCTGGCGGTGCGTTCCACCAGCGACGGCTTCGACAGCAGCGAAATCTCGTTCCGTGGCCTGTTCTCCCTGGCCAGCAAGACCACCTTTCATGGCCTGGATACCGTGTTCGAAAGCTCGTCGGTGATCGACGCGCACTTCACCGGTGACTGGCGCACCATGCCGGTGGGCAGCACCCTGGGCGTGGTGCTGGACACCAGCGCGGTCAGCGGCAACACCGGCGCCATCCTCACCCACACCAACGTGCAGTGCGCCATCAAGAGCCAGGTCAGCGCCGCCCGGGTCAACCCGCACCTCAGCGGCCAGGCCAAGCTGGTGCGCTGCACCGTGAGCAGTGACAAGCGCCAGAGCGTCGATACCCTGTACTACCTGGAAGACTACGGTTACTTCTACCAGTCGGGCACCGACAAGAACGACCAGTACTACAGCCAGCGCCAACTGAAAAAGGTCCACTAAACCCGTAGCAGCTGCCGCAGGCTGCGTCCGGCCCCCCAAGTGGGTGTGTCATGGAGAGAAGTGTTATGCAACGTCTGCCCCTGGCCCTGCTGATTGCCCTCGTGGCCGGCTGCGCCCAGCACGCGCCCAGCCCCGAGGCGCCGAAGCCGCACGTGCCAACCGACGCGGAGAAAATGCTCAGCGACACCCTGGCCCTGCCGCCCGTGCCCGAGTCGGTGATGCGCAACGCAGACACCCTCAGCTACCTGGCCGTGCCACCCGTCACCGAGCAGCAACCGTACCCGTTCGCCGCGCAGATCGAGGCGTCGTGCAGCAGCTACCAGGCGCGCATCGCCTACGTGCAGGGTGAGAAACGCGTGTACTTCGGCAGCAGCAACGGCGGCTACATGCCGCCGCGCGACGTGCCTGACGAACTGGCCGGCAACCTCAAGAGCAACGCCGCCTTCAAGGCCGCCTGCCAGGCCACCGCGGTGCCGGAGTGGCGGGTGATCAAGGGCGGCGACCAGGTGTTCTGGGTGCTGCTGGACCGCAACAGCCTCAAGGCCGAAGGCGACGAGATGCGCTTCTGGGCCGCCCTCGACGAGCCCACCGTCACCGCCGGCCGCCCCTACAACGCCCCCAGCGCGCAGAAGCGCGAACACTACGCCGTGGACTGCGGCAAGCAGAGCTTCCGCCTGCTGATGGGCTACGACGTCGACGAGCGCGACAAGGTGACCGACGGCAAGCTGTTCAAGGACCCGCAGCCGCAGCCCTTCAGCCGCAGCGTGCCCGAGTACCAGACCCTGTTCCGCGCCGTGTGCGCCAAGCCCGAGGCGCTGGCCCAACTGCCGGCGTTCAGCCCGCGCAGCAAGGCGCCCATCAACACGCCGTTGCCGGCGGTGGGCGCGGTGCCCATGACCGCCATCAAGCACCTGAACCTGGCGCCGCCGCGCAAGGCGTTCAAGCAGACCCTGGAAACCGGCATGGCCAACACCGCCAAGAGCAACCTGCCGATTCGCGAAGAGCGCTTCTTCGAGGTCGACAAGGCCAGCGGCCAGCTGGGCATCCGCACCCGCGCCGACAGCTACGAAGGCAGCGAAGTGAGCTTCCGTGGCCTGGTGGCGCTGGCGCAGAAGACCCGTTTCTTCGGCAAGACGGTGATGACCGAGGACTCCATGCTCACCAACCTGACCTTCAGCGGTGACTGGCAGCAGATGCCGGTGGGCCAGGAGCTGACCTACATCACCCAGGGCAAGCGCAAGAACTCGATGATGGGCGACCTGGGCGAGAGCCGCCAGGTGGTCAAGTGCAAGGTGGACAGCGAGGCGCCGGCGGCGCAGCTCAACGCCAGCCTCAGCGGCCAGGCGAAGAAGTTGCGGTGCAGCGGGGAAGGGGACCCGTACAACCGCGTGGACACGGTGTGGTACCTGGAGGACTACGGGTACTTCTTCAAACAGGGCACCGACAAGAACGCCCTGTACTACGACGACCGCACGCTCAAGACCGTGCAGTGACCTGTAGCCGCTGGCGCAGCCTGCGCTGGCCCTTGTGTACGCTGGAGATTTTCAGCGAGGCACAGGGCCAGCGCAGCCTGTCGGCAGCGGCTACAGTTTGTCGTTACACGCGGAAGTGGCTGACCATCATCTGCAGCTGCCCACCCAGGCGCGCCAGCTCGACGCTGGAGGCCGCGGTTTCTTCACTGGCTGCCGCGGTCTGTTCCGACACGTCACGCACGTTGATGTACTACGACGACCGCACGCTCAAGACCGTGCAGTGACCTGTAGCCGCTGGCGCAGCCTGCGCTGGCCTTTGTGTACGCTGGAGATTTTCAGCGAGGCACAGGGCCAGCGCAGCCTGTCGGCAGCGGCTACAGTTTGTCGTTACACGCGGAAGTGGCTGACCATCATCTGCAGCTGCCCACCCAGGCGCGCCAGCTCGACGCTGGAGGCCGCGGTTTCTTCACTGGCTGCCGCGGTCTGTTCCGACACGTCACGCACGTTGATGATGCTGCGGCTGATCTCTTCGGCCACCGAGCTCTGCTGCTCGGCTGCCGCGGCGATCTGCTGGTTCATCAGCTGGATGTTCGACACCGTACGGGTGATGTTCTCCAGTGACACGCCGGCCTGACGGGTCAGGGCCACGCTGCTGTCGGTCAGCGCGCTGCTGCTGAGCATCACGTTGGCCACTTGCTGGGTGCCGGTCTGCAGGCCGGCCACCAGGCCTTCGATTTCCTCGGTGGACTTCTGCGTGCGCTGCGCCAGGCCACGCACCTCGTCGGCCACCACGGCAAAGCCGCGGCCGGCTTCACCGGCACGGGCCGCTTCGATGGCGGCGTTCAGCGCCAGCAGGTTGGTCTGCTCGGCCACGGCCTTGATCACGTCCATGACCTTGCCGATCTTGTCGCTTTCCTGCTGCAGGTGGCCCATGGCCTCGGTGGAGCGCTTGACCTCGGCGGCCAGGCGTTCGATCTGGTCGATGGCCTGGTTCACCACCTTGTCGCCGTCACGGGCCTGGCCGTCGGCATCGGTGGCGGCCATGGAGGCCTGCTCGGCGTTGCGCGCGACTTCCTGCACGGTGGCAGTCATCTCGTGCATGGCAGTGGCCACCTGGTCGGTTTCCACCTTCTGGCTGTTGACCCCGGCGCTGGTTTCCTCGGTCACGGCCGACAGTTCCTCGGCGGCGCTGGCGATCTGGGTCACGCCGTCGCGGATGCTGGTGATCAGCTCGCGCAGGGTGGTGCCCATGTTCTGGATGCCTTGCTGCAGTACGCCCAATTCGTCCTTGCGGGTCACGCGCAGGGTCTGGGTCAGGTCGCCGTCGGCGATGCGCTTCACCGCGTCCAGGGTTTCCTGGATAGGGCGGGTGATCTGGCGGGTGATGATCAGGGCGGCAGCGATGCCGAAGAACAGCGCCAGCAGGGTGGCGATGATCTGCACGCTCTGGGCCTGGGCGCTTTCGCTGTCGCGACGGTCCAGTTGCAGTTGGTACAGGGCGTCGCTGATGCGCACGATCTCGTTGCCCTGGTCGGTCATTTCCTTGCGGGCCTGGACGATGTCGGCGTTGGCGGCCTTGAAGCGGTTCAGGGCAGCGCGGTAGCTGTTGACGGCGCCCTCGTACAGCTTGATGCCGTCCTGTTGGCCCGGCAGCGCGCCATACAGCGGCGCCACGGCGGCCTGGGCGGCGTCGAGCTGGGCGAACGCGGTCTGTTCGTTGGCGGCGCTGGCGTCGCCCAGGTAGCCGCGTACTTCGTAGCGCACCACCAGCAGCAGGTCCTTGGCCTTGGCCACGGCCACCACTTCCTCCATGCGGCGGTCAGCTTGCACCGACAGGTTGACCTTGTCGATGGTCTGGAACGCCGCCAGGGCGGTGTCGTTCAGGTCCTGGCGCGCGGCGTTGCTGGCGCGGTAGGCGGCACGCATCTTGTTCAGCGAAACCTTGTAGGCTTCCAGCTGACCGTTCTGCTCCTTGAGCAGCTTGATGTTTTCCGGGCTCTTGAAGGTGTCGAGGATCTTCTTCTGCTGGGCCTCGAAGCCGTCCAGGGTGGTCTGCACCAATTGCGCCGCGGTGTCGTCGCCGTTGGCGAGCATGTACTGCAGGCGCGCCACGCGCAGTTTGGTCAAGGCAGAGTTGAGCTGGGTGATGTCACTCATCCAGTTGCTGCGGTTAATCAGGCCACCCATGCTGTTCCAGCCGGTGGCGGCCAGCAGGGTGGTCAGTACCAGCACCAGGCCAAAGCCCAGTCCCAGCTTTTTGTTCACGCTTATGTTGGCAAACCAACTGTTCATTCTTCCCTCCGGAAACTTGTGCGCTTCTTGATCGTTGGTTGCTGGGGGGTATTTTTTTATCGTTGGCAGCCAGCAGTTTTTTTCTTCTTAGGCACGGTTTATCGGCGGGGCAAGCGCAAACATGAAATTTTAGTCATAAGCCTGTAGCCGCTGCCGTCAGGCTGCGCTGGCCCTGTGCCTCGCTGGAGGTGTCCAGTGAATGTGGGGGCCAGCGCAGCCTGGCGGCAGCGGCTACAAATGGGTGTATCAGGCGAACTCTTGCAGGGCGTCCTGCACGGCGGCGATGAAGTATTCGTGGGAGGCGCGGTCGAACAGCACGTCGAAGGCCGGCACCTCGCCGCCTGCGTTGATGATGATCACGTTGATGCGCGCCGCCGAGGTCTGCGCCACCGCGCCGGGGGCGAAGGCCTGGGCGCGCAGGTCGACGCCGCACAGCTTGGCCATCAGCGCCGGCAGCAGGCTGCCGCCCAGCCGTATCCAGGCGTGGCTGTCCTGGCGTGGCAGCAGGTAGTTGGCGCTGTGGTCCAGCGCCCAGCGCGCTTCCTCGTCGGCCAGGCGCTGGCCGTGGTCGGCCTGGCTGCCCAGCAGCAGGTATTCGGTCTGCGACAGGCGCGCCACCCGGCTGCCGTCGGCCTGGGCCACGGCGCGGTTGGCGGCCTGGGGCAGTTCGAAGCCGCGCTGTTGCAGGTAGGCGGCGCTGTCGGCGCCGCGGAAACCCACCCGGGGCAGGTCGGTGAGGTCCAGCAGGGTGCAGGGCTGCACCGCCTGCCCGATGTAATCTTCAGCTTTGAGACTGGACATGGCTTACAACTCCTGGCGCAGGTTATCAGGGTCGAAAAACGGTAGTTTGACCACGGTGGCCTCGACGACGATGCCGCCTTCCACGCGGATCGGGATCTTCCGGCCGGGCTGGCTCTGGTCGAAACCGGCGTAGGCCAGGCCGATCACCTGCCCCAGGGTTTCGGAGTATTCGCAGGACGTGACGTTGCCGCTGATGTCCGGGCCGCTGAGCACCAGGTGGCCTTCGAGCGGCTGCACGCTTCCCTTGGGCAAGGTAAAGCCCACCAGCTTGCGGGTCATGGGCTGCGCTTCGAGGATGTCCACCGAGCGCCGCCCCACGAAGAACGGCTTGCTGCGGCTGACCGCCCAGCCCATGTCGATCTCGGCCGGGTGGGTCATGCCGTCGGTGTCCTGGCTGATGATGACGTGGCCTTTTTCCAGGCGCAGCAGCCGCTGGGTCTCGACGCCGAAGGGGCGAATGTCGAAGGCCTTGCCGGCGTCCATCAGCGCGTCCCACAGCTGCACGGCATGGCGCGCCGGCACGTGGATTTCATAGCCCAGCTCGCCGACGAAGCCCACCCGCAGCAGCCGCGTTTTGATGCCGGCCACGGTGCCCTGGCGCACGGCCAGGTAGGGGAAGCCGGCCGGTGACAGGTCCAGGTCGCTGCAGACTTTTTCCAGCACCTTGCGTGCGTCCGGCCCCGCCACGTTCACCGCGGAAATGGCCGCGGTGACGTTGGCGATGTCGACGTCCAGGCGCCACTGAGCGTTCCACTTGAGCATCTGCTGGTAGATACGGTCGACGCCGCTGGTGGTGGCGGTGACGTAGAAATGCCTGTCGGCGAAGCGTGCGCACACGCCGTCGTCGATCACCACGCCGTGCTCGTTGGTCATCAGCGCGTAGCGCGAACGGCCCACCGGCTGCTTGAGGAAGGCGAAGGTGTACAGGCGGTTGAGCAGTTCGGCAGCGTCCGGGCCGCGCACGTCCAGGCCGCCCAAGGTAGAAACGTCGATGATGCCGACCTTGTTGCGCACGTGCAGCGCCTCGGCCTGCATGCACTGTTCGCGCTGCGAGGCCTTGCCGTAGAAGGCCGGGCGCTGCCAGATGCCGGCGGGCATCATCTTCGCCCCGGCCTCCAGGTGGCGGCGGTGCAGCGGTGTCTGCCGGTACGGGTCAAAGGCGCGCCCGGCGACATGGGCGAGCTTCTCGGCCACGAACGGCGGCCGCGCGGTGGTGACGCCGGTCTCGCTGATGTTGCGCTGGGTGGCCTGCGCCACCAGCCGCGCCGTGGGCAGCGACGAATGGCGGCCCTGGGACGGGCCCATGCCGACGGTGGAGTAGCGCTTCACCAGCTGCACGTCGCGGTAGCCGATTCTGGTGGCGTTGATGATGTCCTGCACCTGCAGGTCTTCATCGAAGTCGACGAAGTCCTTGCCCTTGGGGTGCGGGAAAATCGGCCAGGGGAAATTGACCCGGGCCTCGGGCGCCAGGCTGGCGCGCGCCGGGGCGTTAAGGCCCAGGGCGGCGGCGATGGCGGCGGCGCAGTTACTGGCGTCGTTGAGCACGTTCTGCAGGCTGTGGCAGCCATTGGCCGAGCCGGCCACGTGGAGGATCTTCGGCAGGCCGCTGAGGGTGAATTCCGCCAGCTGGTCGTCGTAGGCCAGCTTGCCGCCGGCCTGGCACAGCAGCTGGTACACCGGCATGTAGCCGCCGGACATGCACAGCAGGTCGCAGTCCAGTTTCACCGCGCTGCTGGCCACCTGGCCCTGGCCGGTGATCTTGCGCAGCTCGACGCCGCTGACGTGGCGCATGCCGCGCTCGTGCAGGGCCTCGAACACCGTGGTGTCGACGTGCAGCGGAATCGAGCGCTGGTCCAGTGCGCGCAGCAGGGCGCGGTCGGCGGGGCCGTTGCGCAGGTCGACCACGGCGGCCACTTTCACCCCCTGGTCGTGCAGGTCCAGCGCCGCCAGGTAGCCGTCATCGTTGCCGGTGAGCACCACGGCGGTGTTGCCCGGCTTCACCGCATACAGCTTCATCAGGCGCTGGGCGGCGCTGGTGAGCATGATGCCGGGCAGGTCGTTGTTGCGGAAAATCACCGGCTGGTCGAACGAGCCGCTGGCGACCAGGCACTGGCTGGCGCGCACCTTGTACAGGCGCTTGCCCTGGATGACCGGCAGGTAGTTGTCGGTGAACCAGGCGTTGCAGGTGGCCTGGGTGAGCACCTGGATGTTGGCGTGCTGCTCGACCGCGGTCACCAGTTCGCGACGCAGGGTTTCAGCGCGGGTGCCGTCGATGTCGAAGCGCGCGTAGGTCAGCGCCCCCCCCAACAGCGGGCTCTGCTCGATCAACAGCACCTTGGCCCCGGCGTTTGCCGCAGTCAGCGCTGCTTGCAGGCCGGCAGGCCCGGCGCCGACCACGGCCAGGTCAGTGAACAGGTAGGCCTTGTCGTAGTACTCGGGCTGGAACGTCAGGTCCAGCACGCCCAGGCCGGCCTTCTTGCGGATGATCGGCTCCCACACCTTCCACATGCCCTTGGGCTTGTAGAACGAGCGGTAGTAGAAGCCCACCGGCATGAACTTGGAGAACTTGCCGAGCCAGGCGTCCTTGTCGTTGTCCAGGGTGCCGTTGAAGTTTTGCCCGCTGGCCTGCAGGCCCTGTTCCAGCGGTTGCATGTCGGCCAGCACGTTGGGCTCGCGCGGTAGTTGCACCAGGCTGTTGGCGTCCTGCCCGGCCATGCTCAGCGGGCCGCGCGGGCGGTGGTATTTGAACGAGCGCGAGAGCAGGAAGCGGCCGTTGGCGAGCAGGGCGCTGGCGAGGCTGTCGCCGGCGAAGCCCTGGTAGGGCGTGTCGTCGAAGCTGAAAGTCAGCGGTTGTTCGCGGTCGATCAGCAGGCCCATGGGGGCGGGGAGGCGGTTCATCCGGCGATCTCCTGGGTGGCGAACTCGACGCGGGTGGTGAAGATTTCCTTCGGGTCGAAGGTGCGGATGATCTCGTCGGTGACCGTGTGGCGCTCGGCCAGGAACCAGTAGCTGGACGGCGTGTGCATCCACCACTCGCGCACCACGCCGGCGAGGTTCTCGCAGTTGAACACGTAGTCGGCCCATTCGGCGTCGGTGCAGGTGGCCGGGTCGGGCATGGCCTTGAACTCGCCGCCGTAGGTGAATTCGCTGATGTTACGCGGCCCGTTGAGCGGGCAATTCATGATTTTCATCGTCCGTTCCTCAGTGGCTGGCCGCGGTGGCGCCCATTTCGTTGACCTGCTTGAAGGTGGAAAAACGCGCCAGGCTGAACGGCTTGATCAGCTCCGGCACCTTGCCGCCGCTGGCGACCAGCTCGGCCATGGTCTTGCCGCAGATGGGCGTGGCCTTGAAGCCCCAGGTGCCCCAGCCGGCGTCCAGGTAGTAATTCTTCACCGGCGAAAGGCCCATGATCGGGCTGTAGTCCGGGGTCATGTCGGTGATACCGGCCCACTGGCGCATCAGCTTGGCGTTGGCCAGGAACGGGAACATCTCGATGGCGTGGGCCAGCAGGCTTTCCTTCAGGTCCAGGGTGGAGCGGGTGTTGAACAGCGGGTAGGGATCGGAACCGCCGCCGAACACCACTTCGCCACGGCTGGTCTGCTGCACGTAGCAGTGCAGCGCCGAGGAACTCACCAGCGGGTCGAGGAACGGCTTGAACGGCTGGGTCACCATGGCCTGCAACGGGAAGGTCTGGATGGGCGAGCGAATGCCGGCCTTGGCCATCATCTGCGAGCTCATGCCAGCGATGGCCTGCACCGCGCAGCCGCACTGGACGGTGCCGCGGTTGGTCTTCACGGCGGTGATGGCGCCGTTCTCGATCACCAGTTCCTGCACTTCGGTGAGCTGGTGGATCTCCACGCCGCGCTTGGCCGCCTGCTTGGCGTAGCCCCAGGCCACGGCGTCGTGGCGGGCGGTGGCGCCGTCCAGGTGCCACAGGCCGGCCAGCACCGGCAGGTGGCTGGGGTCCAGATTGAGGGTGGGCACCAGCTCGCGGATCTGCTGGCGGTCGATCATCTCGGTGCGGCCGCCGAAGTGCTTGTTGACCTCGGCGCGCTGGCGGAACGAGCGCACGGTGGCGTCGGTGTGCGCAAGCGTCAGCTGGCCGCGGTGCGAATACATGATGTTGAAGTCGAACTCGTTGGACAGGCCTTCGAACAGGCGCACCGATTCGGCGTAGAACTTCACCCCTTCGCTGGTCAGGTAGTTGGAGCGAATCACCGCTGTGTTGCGTGCGGTGTTGCCGCCGCCCAGGTAGGACTTTTCCAGCACGGCGACGTTGGTGATGCCGTGGTACTTGGCCAGGTAATACGCCGTGGCCAGGCCGTGGCCGCCACCGCCGATGATCACCACGTCGTAGCGGGGCTTGAGTGCCTTGGGCGCGGGCAGGTCGACCTCGACCGGGTACTCCGAGCTCAGGCCATATTTCAACAGGTTGAAAGGCATGGGGCCTCCGACGGGCTGCGTGGTGGGGTGGCCTGCTGCAGCGCAGCGGTCAGGGTGTTCTTCATCAGGAAGGCGATGGTCATGGGGCCGACGCCACCGGGCACCGGGGTGATGGCGCTGGCCACGGCCAGGGCGCTGTCGAAATCGACGTCGCCCACCAGGCGGCTGCGGCCGCCTGCTTCGATACGGTTGATGCCCACGTCGATGACCACGCAACCGGGCTTCAGCCAGCTGGCGTCGAGCATCTGCGGGCGGCCGACGGCGGCCACCACGATGTCGGCCTGGCGGCACAGTTCGCGGGCGTTGACGCTGCGCGAGTGCAGCACGGTGACCGAGCAATGGGCCTGCAGCAGCAACGCCGCCATGGGCTTGCCGACGATGTTGGAGCGGCCGATGACCACGGCGTGCTTGCCGCTCAGGTCGCCCAGTGTGGCCTGCAGCAAGTGCATGCAGCCGCTGGGCGTGCAGGGGGTGAGCACGTCGCGGCCCTGGCTGAGGCCGCCGACGTTTTCACTGTGAAAACCATCGACGTCCTTGGCCGGCGCAATGGCCTGCAACGCCAGGGCTTCTTCTATATGGGCCGGCAGCGGCAGTTGCAGCAGGATGCCGTTGACGCTCGTGTCCGCGTTCAACTGGGCGATCAAGGCCAGCACCTCGGCCTGTGGGATATCGGCGGGCAGGCGGTATTCCAGCGAGCGGATGCCGGCTTCCTCGGCGCGCAGGACCTTGTTGCGCACGTAGACGTGGCTGGCGGGGTCATCGCCCACCAAAATCACCGCCAGGGCCGGGTGGATACCGTGCCGGGCGATATCGGCTTTTACCTGGCGCAGCACCCCGGCCGCGGCGGCCTTGCCGTCGATCAACTTGAGGGCGTTCACCGGAAGATCACCGTGCGGTCCTGGTTGAGGAAGACGCGGTGCTGCAGGTGGTATTTCACCGCCTTGGACAGCGCCACGGTTTCGGTATCGCGGCCTATGGCCACCAGGTCGTCGGGCAGGTAGGCGTGGTCCACGCGCTGCACTTCCTGCTCGATGATCGGGCCTTCATCCAGGTCGCTGGTGACGTAGTGGGCAGTGGCGCCAATCAGCTTCACGCCGCGTTGGTAGGCCTGGTGGTAGGGCTTGGCGCCCTTGAAGCCGGGCAGGAACGAGTGGTGGATGTTGATGGCGCGCCCCGCCAGTTGCTTGCACAGGTCGTCGGAGAGGATTTGCATGTAGCGGGCCAGCACCACCAGGTCGGTGCCGGTTTCGTCCACCACCTTCATCAGCTCGGCCTCCTGGCGCGCCTTGGTGTCCTTGGTCACGGGCAGGTAGATGAAGCGGATGCCCTCGCGCTCGGCCATGGGCCGCAGCTCCAGGTGGTTGGAGACGATGGCGGTGATGGTCATGTCCATCTCGCCCTTGTGGTAGCGGTACAGCAGGTCGGTGAGGCAGTGGTCGAACTTGCTCACCATCAGCAGCACGCGCATGGGCTGGCTGTTGTCGTGCAGCTCCCAGTCCATGTCGAACTGGCCGGCCACGTCGCTGAAGCCGGCTTTCAATTGATCGATGTCGCCGGCATGGCCGTCGTTGAAGCGAAACACCGCCCGCATGAAAAACCGCCCGCTCAGTTCGTCGTCGAACTGCGCCATCTCGCCGATGTAGCACGCGTTGCCGGCCAGGTACGAGGTCACCGCCGCGACGATGCCCGAGGTGGCCGGGCAGCTGATCTTGAGAATGAATTGGTGTTTTTCGTGTTGCATGGCTTGTCCTCGGGGGAAGGGTGGCGGCAGCGCATCGCAGGGCGAAAAAAGGCGTCCCACAGGAAATTGCCTGTGGGGAATAAAATATTCCTTGGTGGGTTTATAGGGGAAAGCGTAGGGGGCGTCTAGAGGGCTGGTGAAAGTTTTTTAACTGGCAGGAATTTTTCTGGGGGTTTACACAAACCCGTAGCCGCTGCCGCCAGGCTGCGCTGGCGCTGCGCCTCGCTGCAGATTTCCAGGCTTCACACCGGCCAGCGCAGCCTTCGGCAGCGGCTACGGGTCAGGTGGCGTCTGGGCCGTAATTCATGATCGACAGCAACTTGATCGGCACCTGCACTAGCTGCTCCGGCCCATGGGGAATCTCGCCGTCGAAGGTCAGGCTGTCGCCAGCCTCCATGCGGTACAGCTGGTTGCCATGGCGGTAGATCAGCTCGCCTTCCAGCAGGTGCAGGAACTCGGTGCCCGGGTGCGAGAAGGTCGGGAACTCCTCGCTGGCGTCGTCCATGCTGACCATGTACGCCTCGAAGCTCTTCTTCGGCCCGCGGGTGTGGTTCAGCAGGTGGTAGGTGTGGCCCTTCTCGGTGCCGCGGCGCACCACCTCCAGGCCTTCGTCGGCCTTCACCAGCAGGGCGCTGCTGCCTTGCTGGTCGTACTGGCTGAACAGCTTGGACATGGGCATGCCCAGCACGTCGCACAGGCGGCTGAGGGTGTCGAGGCTGGTGGACACCTGGGCGTTCTCGATCTTGCTCAGCATGCCCTGGCTGATGCCGGCGATGCGGGCCACGTCGGCCAGCTTGAGTTCCTGCGCCTGGCGCTGGCGCTTGATCTGCATCCCCAGATACTGCTCCAGCTTCAAACGCGGTTGGGGGTCGATAGGCATGTTCATAAAGGCCTGCACGGTTTCTGTACATTAATATTAGTTTCGCACCATGAATGTGCAAATCCGGGGAGCTCCGCCGTCCGGCGTTTGCTGGTATTCCCCCTGGGAAAACTATATTCCCATATAGACAGAGTACAAAGCTCGTTTTCGCGACCAATCACCGGCGTCGGCAAATCTGGCAAGCAGCTTGCATTCCCATTGGGAAAGTAAGTTTCTTTAGCGGAATAAATGATCAGCCAGCCAGTCGCGAGGAGTGAAGTGCACATGTTGCCAGAAGAAACCCAGCGCATTATCGAGCAGCACGGGATCAAGTACGTGCTGGCGCAGTTCGTCGATATCCACGGTGCCGCCAAGACCAAGTCGGTGCCGGTGTGTGGCCTCAAGACGGTGGCTGAAGAAGGCGCGGGTTTCGCCGGCTTCGCCATTTGCGGCATGGGCATGGAGCCCCACGGCCCCGACTTCATGGCCCGCGGCGACCTGGCCACCCTGACCCCGGTGCCATGGCAGCCAGGCTACGGCCGCGTGGTGTGCATCGGCCATGTGGACGGCAAGCCCCACCCCTACGACAGCCGCTACGTGCTGCAACAACAGGTGCAGCGCCTCGCCGACAAGGGCTGGACCCTGAACACCGGCCTTGAACCCGAATTCAACCTGATGCGCCGCGATGGCAGCGGCAAGCTGCAACTGGTGGACGCCAGCGACAACCTCGACAAGCCCTGCTACGACTACAAGGGCCTGTCGCGCTCGCGTGAATTCCTCGAACGCCTGACCGAAGCGCTGCAGAAGGTCGACTTCGAGATCTACCAGATCGACCACGAGGACGCCAACGGCCAGTTCGAGATCAATTACACCTACAGCGACGCCATGACCTCGGCGGACCGCTTCACCTTCTTCCGCATGGCCGCCGGCGAGATCGCCAACGACCTAGGCATGATCTGCTCGTTCATGCCCAAGCCCGACCCCAAGCGCGCCGGCAATGGCATGCACTTCCACCTGTCCATCGCCAGCGCCGACAACAAGAACCTCTTCCACGACGCCAGCGACCCCAGCGGCATGGGCCTGTCGAAGCTGGCCTACCACTTCGCCGCCGGCCTGTTGGCCCACGGCCCGGCGCTGTGCGCGTTCGCGGCGCCCACGGTCAATTCCTACAAGCGCCTGGTGGTGGGCAATTCGCTGTCCGGCGCCACTTGGGCCCCGGCGTTCATCGCCTTCGGTTCCAACAACCGCTCGGCCATGGTCCGCGTGCCCTACGGCCGCCTGGAGTTTCGCCTGCCGGATGCCGGCTGCAACCCGTACCTGGTCACCGCCGCGATCATCGCCGCCGGCCTCGACGGCATCGACCGCCAGCTGATGCCCGACCAGGTCTGCAATGAAAACCTCTACAAGCTGAGCCTGGAAGAAATCGCCGCGCGCGGCATCAAGACCCTGCCGCAGTCGCTCAAGGAAGCCTGCGACGCGCTGGAGGCCGACCCGCTGTTCAGCGAGGTGCTGGGCAAGGAAATCGTCGGCGAGTTCATCAAGCTCAAGCGCATGGAGTGGGTGGAATACAGCCGCCACGTCTCCGACTGGGAGATCCAGCGCTACACCGAATTCTTCTGATTCTTACCCTTCAATGAAGCGCTGGCGGCGCCTGTGCCGCCCAGCGAAGGAGACCTGTTATGTGTGGAATCGTGGGGCTGTACCTGAAGAACCCGCAGCTCGAAGCCCAGTTGGGCAAGCTGTTCGAACCGATGCTGGAGGCCATGACCGACCGCGGCCCCGACAGCGCCGGCTTTGCCATCTACGGCGATGAAGTGGCCGATGGCTGGGTCAAGCTGACCCTGCAAAGCACCACCGAAGGCTTCGATTTCCCCGCGCTGATGAGCGCCCTTGAAGGCCAGCTGGGTTGCTCGCTGGACTGGTTCCAGAACGCCACGGCTGCGGTGCTCAAGGTCAACACCACTGAGGCCAGCGCCCGCGCCGCGCTGGCCGAGCTGGCGCCTGCGCTGCGCATCATGAGTGCCGGGCAGAGCATCGAGATTCTCAAGGGCATGGGCCTGCCTCGGGAGATTTCCCAGCGCTTCGGCCTGGCCGCCATGAAGGGCAGCCACATCATCGGCCACACCCGCATGGCCACCGAAAGCGCGGTGACCATGGAAGGCAGCCACCCGTTCTCCACCGGCGCCGACCTGTGCCTGGTGCACAACGGCTCGCTGTCCAACCACTTCCGCCTGCGCCAGGCGCTCAAGCGCGAAGGCATCACCTTCGAGACCGACAACGACACCGAAGTGGCCGCCGGCTACCTGACCTGGCGCCTGCAGCAGGGCGACTCGCTGAAAGAAGCCCTGGATAGCTCGCTGGAAAACCTTGATGGCTTCTACACCTTCGCCATCGGCACCCGCAACGGCTTTGCGGTGATCCGCGACCCGATCGCCTGCAAGCCGGCCATCCTCGCCGAGACCGATGACTACGTGGCCATGGCCTCGGAGTATCAGGCGCTGTCGAGCCTGCCGGGCATCGAGCACGCGAAAATCTGGGAGCCGGCACCGGCCACCCTTTACGTCTGGGAACGCGAGTCGGCCTAAGGAGCACGCACATGAAAACCATCGACCTTTCCACTGCCAGCGTGCGCGACCTCAACCAGGCGCTGCACGACCAGGTCAACAACGTTGAAGACCGTGAGTGGGTGGTGACCCATTCCAACGGCAAGCACAACCTCGCCGTGGGCGTGAACGAGGCGCTGTCCATCGATATCCAGGGCCACGCCGGCTACTACTGCGCGGGCATGAACCAGAAGGCTTCGATCACCGTGCACGGCAACGTCGGCGTCGGCTGCGCCGAGAACATGATGAGCGGCTACGTGCGGGTCAAGGGCAGCGCCTCGCAGGCGGCCGGGGCCACCGCCCATGGCGGCCTGCTGGTGATCGAGGGCGATGCCGGCGCCCGTTGCGGCATTTCCATGAAGGGCGTCGACATTGTCGTCGGCGGCAGCATCGGCCACATGAGCTGCTTCATGGGCCAGGCCGGGCGCCTGGTGGTGTGCGGCGATGCCGGCGATGCGCTAGGCGACTCGCTGTATGAAACCCACATCTACGTGAAGGGCAAGGTCGAGTCCCTGGGCTCGGACTGCATCGAGAAAGAGATGCGCGCCGAGCACCTGGAAGAGCTGCAGGAACTGCTCAACCGCGCCGGTTTCGCCCACCAGGCCAGCGACTTCAAGCGCTATGGCTCGGCCCGTCAGCTGTACAACTTCAAAGTCGATAACGCGTCCGCGTACTGAGGAGCATTGATATGAGCGAGAAGAACCCTCCGGTGCTGCGCGAGTCCGCCACCTTCGACCGCCTGACCATCCAGGAAATCCAGCGTGCCGCCGAGACCGGCATCTACGACATTCGCGGCGGCGGCACCAAACGCAAGGTGCCGCATTTCGACGACCTGTTGCTGCTGGGCGCCAGCGTGTCGCGTTACCCGCTGGAAGGCTACCGGGAGAAGTGCGGCACTGACGTGATCCTCGGCAACCGTTTTGCCAAGAAGCCCATCCACCTGAAGATCCCGGTGACCATCGCCGGCATGAGCTTCGGCGCGCTGTCGGCCAACGCCAAGGAGGCCCTGGGCCGCGGCGCTACCATTGCCGGCACCAGCACCACCACCGGTGACGGCGGCATGACCCCCGAAGAGCGCGGCCAGTCGCAGCACCTGGTGTACCAGTACCTGCCGTCGCGCTACGGCATGAACCCGGACGACCTGCGCAAGGCCGACGCCATCGAGATCGTACTCGGCCAGGGGGCGAAGCCGGGCGGCGGTGGCATGCTGCTGGGCATGAAGGTGACCGAGCGCGTGGCGGGCATGCGCACGCTGCCGATTGGCGTCGACCAGCGCTCGGCCTGCCGCCACCCGGACTGGACCGGGCCGGATGACCTGGCGATCAAGATTGCCGAGATCCGCGAGATCACCGACTGGGAGAAGCCCATCTACGTGAAAATCGGCGCCAGCCGGCCGTATTACGACGTGAAGCTGGCGGTGAAGGCCGGCGCCGACGTGATCGTGCTGGACGGTATGCAGGGCGGCACCGCCGCGACTCAGGAAGTGTTCATCGAGCACGTCGGCATTCCGATCCTGCCGGCCATCCCGCAGGCGGTACAGGCTTTGCAGGAGATGGGCATGCACCGCAAGGTGCAGCTGATTGTGTCGGGCGGCATCCGCAACGGCGCCGACGTGGCCAAAGCCATGGCCCTGGGTGCCGATGCGGTGGCCATCGGCACCGCCGCGCTGATCGCGCTGGGTGACAACCACCCGCGCCTGGACGAGGAACTGAAGCAGCTCGGCTCGGCGGCCGGTTTCTACGACGACTGGCAGAACGGCCGCGACCCGGCGGGCATCACCACCCAGGACCCGGAACTGTCCAAGCGCCTGGACCCGGTGGAAGGCGGGCGCCGCCTGGCCAACTACCTGCGCGTGCTGGTGCTGGAAGCGCAGACCATGGCCCGCGCCTGCGGCAAGTCGCACCTGCACAACCTCGACCCCGAGGACCTGGTGGCGCTGACCGTGGAAGCCGCGGCCATGGCGCGGGTGCCGTTGGCGGGGACCAGTTGGGTGCCCGGCAGCGGGTATTGAGTTGAGCCCGGACGCGGCCTGCGGCCGCTGCTACCCCCGTA
>NZ_JBWGIG010000052.1:0-43701 GCF_056312595.1 Pseudomonas sp. GYB4201
ACAGCAGCACCAGGGTGATGACGAAGGCGACGCCGAAGAACATCACCACCATGATCAGGCCGTCGATCAGGTCGCCGACCTTCTTGGCGAAGCCGACGATGTGCACCTTGACGTTGGGGTTCTGCGCCTGGAACTTGTCGCGGATCTTTTCCTCAAGGCTGTGGGAAAATTTCTGGTAGTCCAGGTTCAGCAGCTTGCCCTGGTCGTTGGGGTCGGGGTAGGACTCCAGCAGCGGGATCTCGACGATGCTCGACTTGAAGTCGTTGGCCACCAGCCGCCCCACCTGGCCGGACTTGAGGATGTTGCTGCGCAGCAATTCGAGGCTGTCGGCCGAGCCGTTGTAGCTCTGCGGGATCACCTCGCCGCCGGCAAAGCCTTCCTCGGTGACCTCGGTCCAGCGCACGCTGGGGCTCCACAGCGACTTCATGCCCGAGCGGTCGACGCCGGGAATGTAGAACGCCTCGTCGTTGATCTGGCGCAGGGTCTCCATGTAGTCCTTGTTGAAGATGTCGCCGTTCACCGCCTCCACCGAGATACGCACGGTGTTGCCCAGGTTGGCCAGGTCGTTGCGGTGCTCGAGCATGCGCTGGATGAACGGGTGCTTGAGCGGGATCATCTTCTCGAAGCTGGTGGAGGGGCGGATCTGCGTGGCTTGCCAGAACAGGAAGAGGCTGGCGAGCAGGCAGAGGATGATGACCGCGGGGCGGTTGTTGAAGATCAGGCGTTCCAGCAGGGTGCCCTGGGGTGCCGGGAAGCGTTGCTGAATGCTCATGGTTGCACGGCCTCGCTGCCGTTGATGTTCGCGCGATGCGCACCGTTTTCGCCTACCAGCAGCAGGCCGTCGCCAGCGGCTGCCGCGGCTGCCAGGGCCTGGCGGTCCGGGCGGGTGACGCGGCTGAAGCGCTGGCCGTCGTCGACGCTGCGCAGCACCGTGCCGCCCTCGCCCACCAGCACCAGCGTGCCGTCGTGCAACAGCCGGGCGTTGGCCAGGCCGGCGTCCAGCGGCCCGCGTTCGCCCTGCACGGCGATGGTTTGCCAGCTGTCACCGAAGTCAGTGGAACGGAACACATGGCCGCGCAGGCCGAACACCAGCAAGGTGCGGGCCTGGGCGGTGGCGACGGCGCCGAACAGCGTGCCCTCGTAGGGGCCTTGCAGGCGCTGCCAGCTGGCACCGCCGTCCGCGGAACGGAACAGCAGGCCCTGCTCGCCGACGATCACCAGGCCAGCGTCCTTCACCGCGGCAATGGCGTTGAGGTGCAACTGGTCGGGGTTGTCCAGCCGTGCGCTGGCGTCCTGCCAGTGGCTGCCGCCGTCCTCGGTCACCAGCAGCGCACCGTAGGCGCCCACGGCGAAACCGTGGCTGACGTTCTCGAACCACACCCCCAGCAGCGGCGCCTGGCGGGCCGGGTCCTGGAACTGCAGGGCCCAGGTGGCGCCGCCGTCGGCCGTGGCGAGGATCTGCGCGTCGTGCCCCACCGCCCAGCCGTGCTGGGCATCGACGAAGTACACCGCCGTCAGCAGTTGCTGGCTCGGCACGCTCGCCTGGCGCCAGCTGCGGCCCTGGTCATCGGACAGCAGCACATGGCCGCGCTCGCCCACCGCCACCTGCCGCGTGCCGACGCTGGCGACGTCGGTCAACAACCCCGACGCCGCCCGTGGCAGTTCGCCGGCCTGCACGGCCCCGGCCATCACCAGCGCCAGCCACCAGGCGCCCCCCTTGCCCACCCTCAACCGCTGCCTCGCCACCGCACTCGCTCCCATGACTGTCGCCGCCACCCCCAGGGCGCGGCCCGGGGCCATTCTAGGGAGCCGCCCCTGGCCCACGCACTTCACCTTTGGCTATAGGCATAAGAATTTGCTGGAAGGCAGAACCCGGCGCGCTCCCTACCATGCGGCAGACCTGGAGCACAGGGGATATCACCAGCAGCCAGCGGGGCAACTGACCCCGCGTCTTAGCCATGCAGGTTTTGGGGGAGAGCAGCGTGAACACGATAAAAACCTTGGGGACACTGTATCCCCACACCCTGGCAATGGCCGTGGCCCTTGCCGGCGCCGCGCCGGCCATGGCGGCGGATTTCAGCATCGGCGACATCGAGGGCCACCTGGACTCGACGCTGTCCATCGGCGCCAGCTTCGGCACCGCCAACCCGGACAAGCAGTTCATCGGCACCGCCAACGGCGGCCACGCCGCCACCCGCACCAGCGACGACGGACGCCTGAACTTCAAGAAGGGCCAGGCGTTTTCGGAGATCTTCAAGGGCGTGCACGACCTGCAGCTGAAGTACCAGGACAGCGGCGTGTTCATCCGCGCCAAGTACTGGTACGACTACGCCGTGGAGCACGGCAACACGCACCTCTACGACATTGACGACAGCGGCCGCGACGAAGCCGCCAAGGGCCAGGGCGCAGAGATTCTCGACGCCTTCGTGTACCACAACTACAGCATTGCCGACCTGCCGGGCAGCGTGCGCGCCGGCAAGCAGGTGGTCAGCTGGGGCGAGAGCACCTTCATCGGCAACTCCATCAACGCCATCAACCCGGTGGACGTCTCGGCCCTGCGCCGCCCCGGCTCCGAGGTCAAGGAGGGGCTGATCCCGGTGAACATGCTGTACGTCAGCCAAGGCCTGAGCGACAACCTGTCGGTGGAAGCCTTCTACCAGCTGACGTGGCAGAAGACCGAGCTGGACAACTGCGGCACCTTCTTCGGCAGCGACGTGGCCGCCAAGGGCTGCACCCAGGGCATGACCATCAACGGCAGCGACTTCGACCGCACGGCCAGCAACTACGGCTACGTGCCGCGCGGCAGTGACGACGATGCGCGCAACAGCGGCCAGTTCGGCGTGTCGCTGCACTGGACCGTGCCACAGCTCAACGACACCGAGTTCGGCTTCTACGCCCTCAACTATCACGCGCGCAACCCCGAGTTCAACTGGACCGTGGGCAAAGGCGCGCTGGCCGACCCGGTGGGCGGGCTGAGCGGCAAGGGCGGCGTGAGCACCGCCACCTACTACCTCACCTACCCCGAGGACATCCACCTGTACGGCCTGAGCTTCGCCACCAACGTCGGCGCCACGGCGCTGTCGGGCGAGATCAGCTACCGGCCGAACATGCCCATGTCGCTCAACGCCAGCGACGTCTCCAACGCCGCCGTGCTCGGTTCGGCCGCCACCAGCGCGCTGGTCAACGCCGGCCTGCCGATTTTCAGCAGCGGCTGGGCCAGCTCGGCCTACGGCTCGACCATCCAGGGCTACAAGCGCATGCCCTACACCCAGGCGCAGACCACCGCGGTGCGCACCTTCGACCACGTGCTGGGCGGCGACCGCCTGAGCCTGGTGGGCGAAGTGGGCATGGGCTACATCAGCGGCCTGGGCGCCACCGACGGCTCGGACCTGCGCTTTGGCCGCAGCAGCGTCTACGGCAACGGCGCGCTGGCCGACGCCGGCACCGCCCTGCTGCTGGGCGGGCTGTCGGGCAACGCCATCTGCCAGGCGCTGAACAGCTCCAACCCCGGCCAGTGCAACAGCAAGGGCTACTACACGCCGATCTCGTGGGGCTACCGCCTGCGCGCGGTGGAGGAATACAGCGACGTGTTCGCCGGGGTCAACCTCAAGCCCAACATCACCTTCTCCCACGACGTGCGCGGCAACGGCCCGACCTTCACCGAGGGCAGCAAGGCCATCAGCGTGGGCGTGGATGCCGACTACCTGACCAAGTACACCGCCAGCCTCAGCTACACCAACTTCTTCGGCGGCGATTACAACACCAACACTGACCGTGACTTCGTCGCCTTGAGCGTCGGCGTCAGCTTCTGATCCTGCGAGGTACCCGATGAAACACTTGCACCTGTTTACCCTGAGCCTGTGCTTGCTGGCGTCCCACGTGCACGCCGCGGTGACCGCCGACCAGGCCGCGCGCCTGGGCGCCGACCTCACCCCGGTGGGCGCGCAGAAGGCCGGCAACGCCGACGGCAGCATCCCGGCCTGGACCGGCGGCCTGCCGGTGAACGCCGGCAAGGTCGACGCCGACGGCTTCCTGGCCGACCCGTTCGCCAGCGAGAAGCCGCTGTTCGTGATCACCCAGGCCAACGCCGCGCAGTACAAGGACAAGCTCACCCCGGGCCAGCTGGCGCTGTTCGCCCGCTACCCCGACAGCTACCGCATTCCGGTGTACCCCAGCCACCGCACGGTGAGCCTGCCCGACAAGAGCCTGGCCGCCACCCGCCAGAACGCCACCGACACCCAGCTGGTGGCCGGCGGCAACGGCCTGGAGCACTACCACCCCGGCGCGGTGCCCTTCCCTATTCCCAAGGACGGCCTGGAGGTGATCTGGAACCTGATCGGCCGTTACCGTGGCGACACCATGAAACGCATCGTCATGCAGGCCTCGCCCCAGGCCAACGGCGACTTCACCCCCACCGTGCTCAAGCAGGAGCTGGCCTTCCCCACCGGCCTGAGCGACTACGACCCGCAGGAGCAGGCGAATATCCTCAGCTTCTACCGCGAGGAGTTCCTGGCCCCGGCGCGCATGGTCGGTGGCGTGCTGCTGGTGCACGAGACCGTGGACCAGGTGAAGGAGCCGCGCGAGGCCTGGATGTACAACGCCGGCCAGCGCCGGGTGCGCCGCGCGCCGCAGGTGGCCTATGACAGCCCCGCCGCCGAGGGCTTGCGCACCTACGACGACTTCGACCTGTTCAACGGCGCCCCGGACCGCTTCGACTGGAAGCTGGTGGGCAAGCAGGAGCTGTACATTCCCTACAACAGCTACCGCCTGGAAGCGCCGACGCTCAAGTACACCGACATCGTCAAGGCCGGCCACATCAACCAGGACCTGACCCGCTACGAGCTGCACCGGGTGTGGCACCTGACCGCGACGCTGAAGCCGGGCGAGCGGCATATCTATTCGCGGCGTGATATCTACATCGACGAAGACAGCTGGCAAGGCGCCGAGACCGAGGCCTACGACGGCCACGGCGCGCTGTGGCGGGTGTCGGAGGGCCATGCGAGCTTCTTCTACAACGTCAAGGCGCCGTCCTTTGCCGCCGAAGTGCACTACGACCTGCTGTCGGGGCGCTATGCGGTGAACTCGCTGCACAACGAGGAGAAGAACGGCTACACCTTCAACGTGCCCATGAGCCGCAAGGACTTCACCCCGTCGGCGTTGCGGGTGACCGGCATCCGCTAGAAGCGGCCGCCAGGCCGCGTCATAGGCCCGAATTTTGCTTTGAATTCATGAACATCCTGAAGTTCGGCGAGTGCTCATGAAGTTGCATCAACTGCGGGCCATGGTCTCCATCTGTGAAAGCGGCAGTATCCAGGAGGCCTCGCGCCTGCTGCATATCTCCCAGCCGGCCCTGTCCAAGGGCATCAAGGAACTGGAAGCGGAGCTGGGCGTGCCGCTGCTGATCCGCTCCAACCGCGGCATCACCGCCACCGAGTACGGTGAACGGCTGGTGCGCCGCGCACGCCTGATCCTCGAGGAAGTGCGCCGTGCGCGCGAGGAAATCGAGACGCTCAAGGGCGTGATGGACGGCAAGCTGTCCATCGGCGTGTCACCGGTGACGCCGGGGCCGCAGTTCGTCAACAGCCTCAACCGTTACCGCAAACGTTACCCAAAGGTGCACATCCAGATCCACGAGCTGCGCCCTTCCAAGCTGATGGAGGGCCTGCGCGAGGGTTTGCTGGACATGGCCCTGACCTCCCTGCCCGCCGCGCGCTGCACCGATGGCTTCCATTGGGTGGAGCTGTTCGAGCAACCCGCGGTGCTGGCCGTGCGCACTGGCCACCCCAGTGCCGGCGCCACCAGCCTGGCCGAACTGCGCGAGCTGGACTGGCTGCTGCAGGACTCCATGGAGCAGTCCAAGGTGAACATGATGTTCGAGCACCATGCCATCGCCTGGCCCGACAACGTCATCGAGTGCGCCTCGGTGGTGCTGTTTTCCGAGATGGCCGCCACCAGCGACGCGGTCAGCTACTGGTCGCAGCGCATTCTCGACCGCACGCAGAATTTCACCAACGGCCTGCAGGTGCTGAAGATCACCGAGCCGGTGCCGCCGATGAACATCTCGCTGGTGTGCCGCGACCAGGAGCTGATGACGCGCGAGGCCAAGGCGCTGGCCGATGAGCTGATCTATGTGTACAAGAGCCCGCATGCGGTGAAGGCGCCGGAGCTGGCCTGACACCCGTAGCCGCTGCCGCCAGGCTGCGCTGGCCCTGTGCCTCGCTGAAAATCTCCGGTGTTCACACCGGCCAGCGCAGCCTTCGGCAGCGGCTACGGTCGCCATAACCAACCCTGATACGCATGTGCAGAGGTGATTATCCAGGCGCAGGGGGCTGGGGCATGCTGTGGCCATCGCAACTCCACCGCACAAGGATTTCCCATGAGAGCGCCCCCGCGCCGCCCCCTGGTGATCGGCCTGCTGATGGCTGTGATGGTCATCAGCGTGCTGGACAAGACCATCTTCGCCTTCGCCGGCCCGCAGATCATTGATGAACTGCAGCTGAGCGCCGAGCAGTTCGGCTTCGTCGGCAGCGCGTTTTTCTTCCTGTATTCGCTGTCGGGGATTGCCGTGGGCTTCCTCGCCAACCGCTTTCCCACCCGCTGGATTCTGACCCTGATGGCACTGGTGTGGACCAGCGCGCAGCTGCTGGTGACCTTCGCCAATGGCCTGGCGGCGCTAACTGCCAGCCGCCTGCTGCTGGGCGCCGGTTGTGGCCCGGGCACGGCGGTTACCCAGCACGCCAGCTTCAAGTGGTACGCCGCCGACAAGCAGGTGCTGCCGGCGTCGCTGCTGCAGGTGTCGATCATGCTGGGCGGCCTGCTGGGCGCCATCGCCCTGCCCTTCAGCATTGCCCATTTTGGCTGGCGCTCGGCGTATCTGCTGCTCGCAGGCCTGAGCCTTGCGTGGATGCTGGCCTGGTGGCTGTTCGGCGCCGAAGGCAGCCAGGGCGCTGCACCGCAAGCGGCGAGCCCGACCGTGCCCTACCGGCACCTGCTGCTCAACCGCACCTTCGTGTGGATCTCGCTGATGTGCTTCCTGGCCTACCTACCCAACGCGCTGTCGTTCAGCTGGTCGGCGGTGTACCTGCAGAAAGGCCTGGGCCTGGGCAGCATGCAGGCCGGCTACGTGCTGTTTGCCGCCACCTTGAGCATCATCGTCATCAACCTGCTGCTGTCGGCGCTGTCCCAACGCCTGCTCAGAAACGGCGCCAGCGTGCAGCGCAGCCTGGTGCTGCCGCCCATGGCCTGCTGCATCCTCGGCGGCCTGGCCTTCTGCGCCCTGGGCACGTTGACCGCCGGGCTGGCCATGAAGCTGGTGTGCTACGTGCTGGGCGGCGTGCTGCTCAACGGCGTGTTCGCCTTCGGCATGACCATCACCTCGCACATCTCGCCGCTGCGCCAGCGCGGCGCCATGCTGGCGATCCACGTCGGCAGCATGACCCTGTCGGGCATGTTCGCGCCCTGGGCCGTGGGCCGGCTGGTGACGCTGTTCGACGGTGACATCGCCCGCGGCTTCGAGACCGCGCTGCACGGCATCGGCGTGGCCGCCATGGTCTGCGCGGCGCTGGGGCTGGTGATCATCGCGCCGGCGCGCACGCGCCAAGCCCTGCAGGCGCGCTGGGCCGGCTGAGCCCCCTTCTTTTCCATTGCTTGACCCACGGCGCGCGGGCCTGCCCCGCGCGGCGCCTGCCTGCGCGCGCCGTTCCCGTTCGTTGCCTACCAGGACCCTCGCATGAACCTTTCCGTGTTTGCTTCAAGCTACGCCCAGGCGCGCCAACAGTTTCTGCTGGCCTGCGCGCGCCGCGGCCTCGCCGTGCAGTCGCACGTGCACCCGCACACCGGCAGTGACAATGAAACCCTGGCCCTGGACGTGTGCCGGGTGGGCGCGCCCGACGCGCGCAACCTGATGGTGATCAGCAGCGGCTGCCATGGCATCGAGGGCTTTTGTGGCTCGGCGGTGCAGCTGGATCTGTTGAACGACGACAGCTGGATGGCGCTGACCGAACAGCAGGACCTGGCCGTGCTGTACCTGCACGCGCTCAACCCCTACGGTTTCTCGTGGCTGCGGCGGGTGACCCATGAGAACGTCGACCTGAACCGCAACTTCCTCGACTTCAGCCAGCCCCAGCCGGCCAACCCCGGCTACGCCGCCATCGCCCAGCGGCTGCTGCCCGAGCAGTGGCCGCCGTCACGCATCAACGAACTGAAGCTGATGCTGCAGGTGCTGCGCAAGGGCCGCAAGGCACTGCAAGCGGCCATCTCCAGCGGCCAGGCGAGCCACCCCGACGGGCTGTTCTTCAGCGGCACCGCGCCCACCTGGAGCAACCAGCGGGTGCGCCAGGTGCTGCGCGAACACGCCCAGGCCTGCCAGCGCATCGGCTGGATCGACCTGCACACCGGGCTGGGCCCGATGGGCGTGGGCGAGCGCATCTACAAAGGCCCGGCCAGCGCCGACGACCTGGCCCGGGCCAAGGCCTGGTGGGGCCCTGCGGTGACCAACAGCTTCGACGGCAGTTCCACCTCGGCGCACCTGCGTGGCACCCTCGACCTGGCCGTGATGGAAGAATGCCCCCAGGCCCAGTACAACGGCCTGACCCTGGAGTACGGCACCCAGCCCGGCCCGCAGGTGCTGCAGGCGCTGCGCGCCGAACAGTGGCTGCAACGCCACCCGCGCACCGGCGCCGAGCAACGCCAGCGCATCAAGCAGCAGATACGCGAAGCGTTCTACGTGGAGACTGATGAGTGGAAGCGCCGGGTGCTGGAGCAGGCCCGCGAGGTGTGCCGGCAGACCGTGGACGGCCTGCTCACCCAATAAAGCCCCGTAACAGCAAAGGGGTTATACCGGGGTGACCGGGCGCTTGCCGTTGTAGAACCAGCCCTCGATGTTCTTCCACACCAGGTCGCCCATGGCCTGGCGGGTTTCCTGGGTGCCGCTGCCGACGTGGGGCAGCAGCACCACGTTGTCCATCGCCAACAGGCTTTCGGGCACCTGCGGTTCGGCCTCGAACACATCCAGGCCGGCGCCGGCGATGGTGCCCTGCTGCAGCGCCTCAATCAACGCCGGCTGGTCCACCACCGAACCGCGGGCGATGTTGATCAGGAAGCCCTTGTTGCCCAGCAAAGCCAGGCGCCGCCCGTCGATCAGGCGGTCGGTGGCCTTGCCGCCCGGCACTGCCAGCACCAGCACGTCGCAGGCGCTGATCATGGCGTCGAGGTCGGCGAAGTAGCGGTAGTCGACCCCCGCCTTGGGGCTGCGGTTGTGGTACAGGATCTCCATGTCGAACGCCGCCGCCCGTTTGGCGATGGCCTGGCCGATGTTGCCCAGGCCAACGATGCCCAGCTTCTTGCCGCCGACCTTCACCGCTACCGGGAAGCGCGCCTGGGGCCACTTGCCGGCACGCACGTAGCGGTCGGCCTCGGTGAAGCGGCGCAAGGTGTCGAGAATCAGGCCCATGGCCGTGTCCGCCACACAATCGTCCAGCACCTGCGGGGTGTTGGTGACCACGATGCCGCGGTCGCGGGCCACGTCCACGGCAATGGCGTCATAGCCCACGCCGAAGCTGAAGATGGCCTCCAGGTTGGGCAACTGCCCCAACAACGCCGCGCTGGCGCCGTACACGCCGCTGGTGACCAGGGCCTTGATGCTGGCGCCGTGGGCCTGCAGCCAGGCCTGCTGGTCGGCCAGTTCCCAGTAGTGGGTGGCGGCGAAATGGGTGTCTACTGCTGTTTGCAGGCTGGGCAGCAAGGGGCCTGCGATAAGGACTGGGGTGGGCTGGGTCATGGGAGCTCCTGGGGTAATTGTTGTGCGAAGCGGGCGAAGTCATCGTACAACTTAGCAGAAGTGTACGCAAAGGACGCGGCCTGCGGCCGCTGCTACGGGGGTTTGGTGTAGCCGCTGCCGCAGGCTGCGGCGACGGATTGCGCGCAGCACCTGTAGCAGCGGCCGCAGGCCGCGTCCCACCCACACCACCGAACTTTGCCCGCCCCCCCGAGTCGGTATTGAATACCCAGCCGCGCAAGGACGGTCACGCCATGCTCACGCCCCAACCCCGGCCATTCGCCGAGCCGGCCGCCACGGTGCGCACCCTGCGGCTGCTTACGGTCAACACCCACAAGGGCTTCAGCGCGCTGAACCGTACCTTCGTGCTGCCCGAGCTGCGCGAGGCGGTGCGGGCGGTGTCGGCCGATGTGGTGTTCCTGCAGGAGGTGCTGGGCATGCACCGCCTGCACGGCCAGCGGTTCGACAACTGGTCGGACGTGCCGCAGTACGAGTTCCTCGCCGACAGCATGTGGCCGGTATTCGCCTATGGCCGCAACGCGGTGTACCCCGACGGCGAGCACGGCAACGCGCTGCTGTCGAAATTCCCGATCTTGAGCCACGACAACCACGACATCAGCGTCAACGGCGCCGAACAGCGCGGGCTGCTGCACTCGGTGCTGGCCGTGCCAGGGCACCGCGAGGTGCACACGGTGTGCGTGCATCTGGGCCTGGGTGAACGCCAGCGCCAACGCCAGTTGCAACTGCTGGCGCAGCTGCTGGACGCGCTGCCCATCGACGCCCCGGTGATCGTCGCCGGCGACTTCAACGACTGGCGCAAGCGCGCCGACGCGGTGCTGGCCGAGTGCGGCCTGCACGAGGTGTTCGCCCAGGCCTACGGCGCCCCGGCCCGCACCTTCCCGGCGCGCCTGCCGCTGCTGTGCCTGGACCGCGTGTACCTGCGCAACGCCACCGCCCTCACCCCCAAGGTGTTGGCGCGCAAGCCCTGGTCGCACCTGTCTGACCATGTGCCCCTGGCCGTGGAGGTGCGCCTGTGAACCGCTCGTGGCGCGATGACAACGCCGTGCAACTGCTGATCAACGGCGAGGCGTTCTTCGACAGCGTGCTGCAGGCCATCGCCGCGGCGCGCGAAGAGGTGCTGATCGAGACCTTCATCCTGTTCGAGGACGAAGTGGGCCGGCCCTTGCAGCTGGCACTGATCAGCGCCGCCCACCGCGGCGTGCGCGTGGAGGTGCTGGTGGACGGCTACGGCACCGCCGACCTCAGCAGCCGCTTCCTGCGCGAGCTGGTGGAGGCCGGCGTGCACCTGCAGGCCTTCGACCCGCGCCCCAAGGTGCTGGGCCTGCGCACCAACCTGTTCCGCCGCCTGCACCGCAAGATCGTGGTGGTGGACGGCGAGACCGCCTTCATCGGCGGCATCAACTACAGCGCCGACCACCTGCTGCAGTCCGGGCCCATGGCCAAGCAGGACTACGCGGTGAAGGTGCAGGGGCCGATCGTCGCCGACCTGCACCAGGCCACCCTCACCCTGCTCGACGAGACCAGCCGCATGCGCCGCCAGGCCCGGCCCTGGCTGACGCCGCGGCAGCGCATCGAGGCCGACAGCGGCACCGCACGCATGCTGTTGCTGATCCGCGACAACCAGGCCCACCGCGATGACATCGAGCACCAGTACCTGCTGGGCATCCGCCGCGCGCAGCAGCGCATCATCATCGCCAACGCCTATTTCTTCCCCGGCTACCGCCTGCTGCGCGAGTTGCGCAACGCCGCGCGCCGGGGCGTGGCGGTAACCCTGATTCTGCAGGGCATGCCCGACATGCCGCTGGTGCGCCTGTGCTCGCGGCTGCTGTACAACTACCTGCTGCGCGACGGCGTGCAGATTCGCGAATACACCCAGCGGCCGCTGCACGGCAAGGTCGCGGTAATCGACGAGACGTGGGCCACGGTGGGCTCCAGCAACCTCGACCCGCTGAGCCTGTCGCTGAACCTGGAAGCCAACGTGGTAATCGACGACGCCGGCTTCAACCAGCGGCTGCACGACCACCTGGCCGAGCTGGCCAGCCAGCACTGCAAGACCGTGACCCTGCAGCGGGTGCTGCGCGGCTACTGGTGGCGGGCGCCGCTGATTTTCCTGAGTTTCCACTTTTTGCGGCATTTCCCGGCCATCGTCGGCATGTTCCCGGCCCACTCACCGAAGCTGGCCCCATTGGGGCCGGTGCTCAAGGAACCGGTGGAGAGCGCCGAGGCCAAGGCTTATGAGTAGCCACCCACGCCTGTGGAAATGGCTGCGCCGGGGCGTCAACCTGCTGTTCCTGGTGCTGGTGCCCGTGCTGCTGGTGATGCTGCTGCGCAACATGGACTGGCAGGAAGTGGGCCACGCCCTGCGCGCCTACCCCTGGCCGCTGCTGGCCGCGGGCGCCGGCATCGCCCTGCTGAGCTACGGCGTGTTCGCCAGCTACGACCTGCTGTCGCGGCGCTACACCGGGCACCGCCTGCCCGCGCGCCAGGTGCTGCCGCTGGCATTTGTCTGCTACGCGTTCAACCTCAACCTCAGCTCATGGGTGGGCGGCATCGCCCTGCGCTATCGCCTGTACGGCAAGCTGGGGCTGGACGTGCCGACCATCACCAAAATCCTCAGCCTGGGGCTGGTCACCAACTGGCTGGGCTATTTGCTGCTGGGCGGCGCGGTGTTCGCCGCCGGCCTGCCGCCGCTGCCGGACAGTGTGAAGATGGGCCAGGACGGCCTGCGCCTGATCGGCGTGGCCATGCTGCTGGCCGGCGCCGCGTACCTGCTGGCCTGCGCCTTCGCCACGCGCCGCACCTGGCATATCCGCCAGCAGGCCATCACCCTCCCCGGCGTGCGCCTGGCGCTGGTGCAGGCGCTGCTGGGGGCACTGAACTGGTCGCTGATGGCGGCGTTGATCTACCTGCTGCTGCCGGCCAAGGTCGGCTACCCGACGGTGCTGGCGATCCTGCTGATCAGCAGCATCGCCGGGGTCATCACCCACATTCCCGCCGGGCTGGGGGTGCTGGAAGCGGTGTTCATGAGCCTGCTGCAGGGCCAGTACTCCAAGGGCACGCTGCTGGCGGCGCTGCTGGGCTACCGCGCGCTGTATTTCCTGCTGCCGCTGCTGATTGCCTGCGTGGCCTACCTGTGGCTGGAACGCCGGGCCAGGGCGGTTACGCGTCCAGCACCGCACGCACCCGCGCGCTCAGGGCCTGCAAGGTGAACGGCTTGACCAGCAGGTGCATGCCCGGCTCCAGCTGCGCCCGGGTCATCACCGCCTGCTCGGCGTAGCCAGTGATGAACAGCACCTTCAGCCCCGGGCGGATGCGCGCGGCGGCGTCCGCCACCTGGCGGCCGTTGAGGCCACCGGGCAGGCCGACGTCGGTGATCAGCAGGTCCACCTCTCCGGTCATCTGCAACAACGCCAGGCCGGCCACGCCGTCGGCGGCCTGCAGCACTTCGTAGCCCATCTCCTCCAATTGCTCGGCCACCAGGGTGCGCAAGGTGGCCTCGTCGTCGATCAGCACCACGGTCTCGCCCAGCCGCGCCGGGCGCGCCACCGGGCTGGCGCAGGGGTCGCTGGCCTGCTGCGCGGCGCCCAGGTGGCGCGGCAGGTACAGGCGCACCGCGGTGCCCTCGCCCAGGGTCGATTCGATGCGCACGCGCCCGCCCGACTGGCGGGCGAAGCCGTAGACCATCGACAGCCCCAGGCCGGTGCCCTGGCCGATGGGCTTGGTGGTGAAGAACGGGTCGAAGGCCCGGGCGATGACTTCGGGGCGCATGCCGGTGCCGCTGTCGATCACGCTGAGGCACAGGTATTGGCCGGCGGGCAGTTCGTCGTCGCTGCGCGCCGATGCCAACTGTTCATGGTGATGCACCTGCAGCACCAGGTGGCCACCGTCGGGCATGGCGTCGCGGGCATTGATGCACAGGTTCAGCACCGTGCTTTCCAGTTGGTTGGGGTCTACCAGCACGGTCCACGGCGCCAGCTGCGGCTGCCAGTCGAGCACCACCGTGGGGCCCAGGGTCTGGCGGATCAGGTCGCGCAGGCCGTCCACCAGCAGCACCACGTCGGTGGGGCGCGGGTCTAGGGTCTGGCGGCGGGCGAAGGCCAGCAGCCGGTGGGTCAAGGTGGCCGCGCGGTTGGCGGCGCCGTGGGCGGCGTCCAGGTAGCGGTCCAGCTCGCCGAAGCGGCCCTGGTCGATGCGCCGCCGCAGCAGCTCCAGGCTGCCGGTGATGCCGGTCAGCAGGTTGTTGAAATCGTGGGCCAGGCCGCCGGTCAGTTGGCCCACGGCTTCCATTTTCTGGCTGTGGCGCAGCAGCTCTTCGGCCTGGCGCAGGGCCTCGGTGCGCTCGCGCTCGACGGTGATATCACGGCCCACGGCGTTGAAGAAGCCGTCGCCGGGCACTGCCGCCCAGTTGATCCAGCGGTAGCCGCCGTGGCTGTGGCGCAGGCGACAGTCGAGGTCGTGCACCGATTCGCCGCGGGCCAGTTGCGCGGCGGCGGCCAGCACGGTGGCGCGGTCATCTTCATGCACCAGGTCGAGCACGCTGCTGCCGCGCAGCTGGCACTCGTTCCAGCCCAGCACCTGCTCCCAGGCCGGGTTGAGGGTCACCACCTGCAGGTCCTGGCGGGTCACCAGAATGATGTCCGAGGACAGCTGCCACAGGCGGTTGCGGTCGGCCGTGCGCTCGGCCACCTGGCGCTCGAAGCTGTCGGCCAGTTCCTTGGTGCGGCGCTGGGCGAGGATGGTGTCGGTGGTCTCCATCACCGTGTCGAGAAAGCCCATGACCTGGCCCTGCTCGTCGCGCACCGGGCTGTAGGAGAAGGTGAACCAGGCGGGCTCGGGGTAGCCGCGGCGGTTGATCACCAGGGGCAGGTCCTGGTTGAAGGTGGGCTGGCCGGCCAGGGCGCGGTCGGCGATGGCGCGAACCTGGGGCCACACTTCGCCCCACACCTCGCTGAACGGCCGGCCCAAGGGCGCGGGCTTGTCACCGAGGATCGGCACGAAAGCGTCGTTGTGGATGGAGATCAGCTGCGGGCCCCAGGCGAGGCAGGCCGGGAAGGCATTGGAGAGCACCAGCTCCACGGCGATGCGCAGGGCCAGCGGCCAGTCGTCCATGGGCCCCAGGGGCGTGGCGCTCCAGTCGAAGCGGCGCACTTCGTCGCTCATCGCGCCGGTGGTGGCGGGAAAAACACCCAGCGATACTTCCTGCATCGGCTGAACCTTCAATGGCTGAGCCCGACAGGATAGCCCGTGGGTGCCGGGGCGGCTACCACTCCAACTTGTAGCCCACGCCGTAGATCGACTGGATCGGCTCCTGGCCCGGCGCCGCCTGCTCCAGCTTGCGTCGCAGGTTCTTGACGTGGCTGTCCACGGTGCGGTCGGTGACCACGCGGTGGTCGCTGTACAGGCGGTCGATCAGCTGGTCGCGCGAATACACGCGCCCCGGGTGCTCGTTCAGCGCCTTGAGCAGGCGGAACTCCACGGGCGTGAGGTCCAGCTCCACCTGGTTGAAGCGCGCCTTCCAGGTGCTTTCGTCCAGCTGCAGGCCGGCGTCGCTGGCGGCACGCGGGCGCCGACGGAGGATGGCGCGCACCCGGGCCACCACTTCGCGCGGGCTGAAGGGCTTGCAGATGTAGTCGTCGGCGCCCACGTCCAGGCCCAGCAGGCGGTCCACCTCCTCCACCCGCGCGGTAATCATCACCACCGGCACGTCGCTGAAGGCGCGAAGCGCGCGGCACACCGCCACGCCGTCCTGGCCGGGCAGCATCAGGTCCAGCAGGATCAGGTCGGGCATGGCCGCGCGCACTGCGGGCAGCACCTGCAGGCCGTCGCCGATGCATTGCACCTGGTGGCCGGCGGCGCTCAGGTAGTCGCGCAGCAGCGCCGCCAGCTTGGGTTCGTCTTCTACTACGAGGACGTGTGCAGGTAGGTCTTCGATGCTCATGCTTGCTCCAGGGGCAACACGATGGCCAGCCACAGCCCGCCCATGGGCGAGGCCTGCGCGGTTAGCGTACCACCGTGGGCCTCGACGATGGCGTGACAGATGGCCAGGCCCAGGCCGGCGCCGCCGCTGGCACGGTTGCGAGAGGCTTCGCCGCGGTAGAAACGCTCGAACAGGCGTGGCAGGAATTCAGGACTGACGCCGGGAGCGGTGTCCATGAAGTCGATGTGCACCCGGCCGCCTTCGGCGATGGCACTGACCCGCAACTGGCCGCCGGCCTGGGTGTAGCGCAGGCTGTTTTCCAGCAGGTTGTTGAAGAGCTGCTGCAGGCGGCCTTCGTCGCCCAGCACCTGGATGGGCCCGCGATGGGCCTGCAGGTCCAGGCGAATGTCGTGGCTGGCGAAGCGCTCGCGGAAGATGGCGGCGCACTGGCCCAGGGCGTCGACCACGTCCATGGAGTGCTTGCGGTAGGACAGCGCGCCGACGTCGGCCAGGGACAGCTCGTAGAGGTCGTTGATCAGCTTGCCGAGCATGCCCACTTCCGCCAGCAGCGACTGCAACGATTCGCCGTCGAGCTTGCGCACGCCGTCTTCCAGCGCTTCCAGCTCGCCGCGCAGCACTGACAGCGGCGTGCGCAGCTCGTGGGAGACGTCGGCCATGAATTCGCGGCGCATGCGCTCGTTGCGCTCCAGGGTCAGGGCCAGTTGGTTGAAGTCGCGGGCCAGCAGGCCGACCTCATCGTCGCTGTCCACCGCCACCCGCTCGCTGTAGGTGCCCGCGGCCAGCCGGTGGGTGGCGGCGGCCACCTGGCGCACCGGGCCCAGCAGGCGCCGCGACACCCACCAGACAATCAAGGCAGCGAGCATCAGAGCAACCATGGCGACGATCAGGCTGGAGGCGATCTGCTGGCGCATGAAGCGCTCGCCGCCGGCCTCGGTGACGCTTTGCAGCGGCGTGGTGGCCAGCCAGCCGACGGTCTTGCCAGCGACCACCACGGGCACGCGCAGGGCGTCGTCGCTGACGTCGTCGAAGCCCATCACGCGCTGGTTGTCGGTGTCCAGCAGGGTGATGCGGAACACTGCACCGGTGAGGTCGGAGGTGGGGGTAAAGCGCACCACGTCGTCGGCAGTCGGCGCGTCGGGGCGCACCAGCTGGAACCAGGCGTGGGGCTGGTTGCGCAAGAAGTCCCAGCTGCCGTGCTCGCGGTAGGCCTGCACGAAGCGTGGCTGGGCGTCGCGGGTGCGCTGCTCGGCCAGTTCGTTGATATAGCCAAGGAACCCGCGGGTAAAGCTGAAGCCGTTGGCGAAGGCCATGGCCAGCACCACCAGGATCATGGTGGTCATCAGGGCCAGGAACAGTTTGGTGGACAGGCGGGTTTTCATCGGGCGGGCACACGGGAGTCGCTGGAGCCGTGTATTTAAGGCGCGCCGGGGGGATGGGTGCAAGGGTTGCGGGGCAAAGTTCGCATTTGCTGCACATTTGCCACACCACGCCGTAGCCGCTGCCGCAGGCTGCGCTGGCCCTTGCGTACGCTGAAGATCTTCAGTGTACTCGAGGGCCAGCGCAGCCTGGCGGCAGCGGCTACGGGGTGCGATGCATCAGGCCTTCAGGGTGGCCATGTCGATGACGAAACGGTACTTCACGTCACCCACGAGCATGCGCTCGAACGCTTCGTTGATGTTGCGGATGTCGAGCATCTCGATGTCGCAGGTGATGCCGTGCTCGGCGCAGAAGTCCAGCACTTCCTGGGTCTCGGCGATGCCGCCGATCAGCGAGCCGGCCAGCACGCGGCGTTGCAACACCAGGTTGGCGGCGTGCAGCGGCGGCGACACCGGCTCGATCAGGCCCACCAAAATGTGCACGCCGTCGAAGGTCAGGGTCTGCAGGTAGGGGTTGAGGTCGTGCTGCACCGGGATGGTGTCCAGCAGGAAATCAAAACGCCCGGCGGCAGCGGCCATCTGCGCCTCGTCGGTGGAGACGATGACGTGGTCGGCGCCCTGCTTGCGTGCCTCGGCGGCCTTGCTGGCGGAACGGGTGAACACGGTCACTTCGGCGCCCAGGGCCTTGGCGAACTTTATGCCCATGTGGCCCAGGCCACCCATGCCCAGGATGCCGACCTTGTGGCCAGCGCCCACGCCGTGGTGTTTGAGCGGCGAGTAGGTGGTGATGCCGGCGCACAGGATCGGCGCGGCAGCGGCCAGGTCCATGCCCTCGGGAATGCGCACCACGAACTCTTCACGCACCACGATGTGGTCGGAGTAGCCGCCCATGGTGTTGGTGCCGTCGATGCGGTCCGGGGTGGCGTAGGTCATGGTCGGGCCGGCCTGGCAGTACTGCTCCAGGTCCTTGCGGCAGGCGGCGCACTGCTGGCACGAGTCGACCATGCAGCCCACGCCCACCAGGTCGCCGACCTTGTAGTTGCGCACGGCCGGGCCCACGGCGGTGACCTTGCCGACGATTTCGTGGCCGGGCATCAGCGGGTACACGGCAATGCCCCACTCGTTGCGGGCCTGGTGCAGGTCGGAGTGGCACACGCCGCAGTACAGGATATCGATGCTGACGTCATTGGCGCGCGGGTCGCGGCGTTCGAAGGCCAGTGGCGCCAGGGGCGTGGTGGGGGTAAGTGCGGCGTAACCCAGAGCTTTAGACATGCGGTACCTCTTTTGCGATAACAGGGCACAAGCCCTTAAAGCGGCGGCATTGTCCGGATTCAGGCGCCCCGGGGCCATGGGTGATCCTGCGCGATGCATGCCTATTCCTCCGGGAGCCCCCGCAGGCGGGCAAAAATTTGCGATCATGGCACCCTGACTGTCATCACCACTGCGGAACCCTTCATGTCACCCACCTGCCACCTGGACGCCAATGCCCGTCTGGTGTCCCTGCTCCAGCCCCTGGCCCACTGCGACGGCTTCCTGCCCACGGCCATCGACGGCCTGCGCGTGGTCAGCTCCCACGGCAACGCCGCCCGTTGCCCGCAGATCTACGACCCCAGCCTGATGATCATTGCCCAGGGCAGCAAGATCGCCTACCTGGGCGAGCGTGCGCTGGAGTACGGCGCCGGCCACTACCTGGTGCAGGCGCTGCCGGTGCCGTTCCAGTACGAGACCTTCGCTACCGAGCAATTGCCGCTGCTGGGCGTGAGCATTCCCATCGACCGCCTGGTGCTGGGTGAGCTGGTGCTGGCCATGGGCCCGGCCGAACATCAGGTGCAGACGCCCTCCTCCATGGTCAGCGCCGAGCTGGACGAGGACATGCGCTGCGCCGTGGAACGCCTGCTGGAGTGCCTGCACGACCCGCAAGCCTGCCGTATCCTGGGCCAGTCGCGCCTGCGCGAGGTGCTGTTCGCCGCCCTGCGCGGGCCCCAGGGCGGGGTGCTGCGCGCGCTGGTGGAGCAACAGGGGCAATTCGCGCGCATCGCCGGCGCCCTGACCTGGCTGCACAGCCATTTCGACCAGCCGCTGCAGGTGGATGAGCTGGCCCGCCGGGCCAACATGAGCGCCTCGACCTTCCACGAGCATTTCAAGCGCGCCACCATGGCCTCGCCCATCCAGTACCTCAAGCAGCTGCGGCTGATCAAGGCGCGCTCGATGCTGGTGGCCGAAGGCATGAGCGTCAGCCAGGTGGCGCACCGCGTGGGCTACCAGAGCAGTTCGCAGTTCAGCCGCGAGTACAAGCGCTACTTCGCCCGCAGCCCGGCCCAGGAACGCCTGCCGCGCGCCGAGGCGCTGGCCAACTGAAACGGCCCACCGGGCGCTGCGTGAAGTCCCACGCCATGCTGCGATAGCGGCCACAAAAACGCCGGGCACGCGCCCTTATGCTGGCGGGATGATCCTCATCCCCCGACACAAGGACGTGCCCATGAAAGCCTTTCCCCTCCCCTCGGCGCGCGTGCGCGCGGTGCTAGCCGCCGGGCTCATCGGCTTGCTGCCAGTGCTCAGCGGCATGCTGGTGCTGCGCTGGCAGGTGACCCGCACCCTCGAATTCCAGGCCCAGCATGTGGCTGGCGAAGCCGTGCGCCAGCTGGACAGCATGATCGACCAGGCCGCCCAGAGCGCCCAACGCTTGCTGCCACTGGCGGGCAAGCCGTGCAACGCCGCGGTGATCCAGGCGATCCTGCAGGAAGTCACCATCGAGCCCTACGTGCGCTCGGCCAACCTGGTGCGCAACCATGAAGCCTACTGCAGCTCGTTCTACGGCGCCTACAAGCGGGCGGTGGCGCCAGGCGAGTATTTCAACCGCCACCTGCTGCTGCGCGCCAGCAACCCGGTGACCCCGGACGAGGCATCGCTGGTGTACCGGCTTTACGAACACCCCCTGGGCGTGCGCACGGTGATCGACGGCCGCACCCTGGCCGAGGCGCTGCGGCTGATCCAGGGCGACACGGTGCTGATGATGCAGGTGGGCAACGCGTTCCTGTGGGGCGACAGCAGCATCCAGGACGGCGAGATCCCCGACCACCCGGCGCACCACACGCTGCTGGTGTCGGAACGCCATGGCTACCGGGTGCACAGCGGTTTCTCGGCGCAGAAGGCCTGGGAATTGTGGCGAATACAGGGGCTGTCGACCCTGGGCGGGTTGTTGTTGCTGGGGGTGCTGACCGGCGGCGTGTGCCATTGGCTGTTGCGCCGCCAGCGGCGCACGTAGCAGCGGCCAAAGGCCGCGTCCGCGTACACCGCGAATCGGCGGTGGGGCCGGACGCAGCCTGCGGCAGCTGCTACGCATATCACCTGTAGCAGCGGCCAAAGGCCGCGTCCGCGTGCACCGCAGATCGGCGGTGGGGCCGGACGCAGCCTGCGGCAGCTGCTACGCATATCACCTGTAGCAGCGGCCAACGGCCGCGTCCGCGTACATCGCAAATCGGCGGTGGGGCCGGACGCAGCCTGCGGCAGCTGCTACGGACATCACCCGGCCCAAGGCTGCGGCCGCGTGCACCGTGGATTGGGGTTATTCGGTGCTTAGCACGCCGCGCTCGATCTGGTCGCGCTCGATGGATTCGAACAGCGCCTTGAAGTTGCCCTCGCCGAAGCCGTCATCGCCCTTGCGCTGGATGAACTCGAAGAACACCGGGCCCATCAGGGTCTGCGAGAAGATCTGCAGCAGCAGGCGCTGGTCACCCGGCTGCGACGAGCCGTCCAGCAAAATGCCGCGCGCCTGCAACTCGCCCACCGGCTCGCCGTGGCCGGGCAAGCGACCCTCGAGCATCTGGTAGTAGGTGTCGGGCGGCGCGGTCATGAAGCGCATGCCGATGGCCTTCAACGCGTCCCAGGTCTGCACCAGGTCGTCGGTGAGGAACGCCACGTGCTGGATGCCCTCGCCGTTGAACTGCATGAGGAACTCCTCGATCTGCCCGGCGCCCTTGGACGACTCCTCGTTCAGCGGGATGCGGATCAGGCCGTCCGGCGCGGTCATGGCCTTGGAGGTCAGGCCGGTGTATTCGCCCTTGATGTCGAAGTAGCGGATCTCGCGGAAGTTGAACAGCTTCTCGTAGAACCCGGCCCAGTAGGCCATGCGCCCGCGGTAGACGTTGTGGGTCAGGTGGTCGATGACCTTCAGGCCCGCGCCCACGGGGTTGCGGTCCACGCCCGGCAGCCAGTTGAAGTCGATGTCGTAGATGGAGCTGCCCTCGCCGAAGCGGTCGATCAGGTACAGCGGCGCGCCGCCGATGCCCTTGATCGCCGGCAGGCGCAGCTCCATGGGCCCGGTGGCGATCTCGATGGGCTGGGCGCCCAGTTCCAGGGCGCGGGCGTAGGCCTTGTGGGCGTTGGCCACGCGGAAGGCCATGCCGCACACCGACGGCCCGTGCTCGGCGGCAAAGTACGACGCCAGGCTGTGGGGCTCGTTGTTGAGGATCAGGTTGATGCTGCCCTGGCGGTACAGGTGCACGTCCTTGGAGCGGTGCTCGGCCACCTTGGTGAAGCCCATGATCTGGAAGATCGGCTCAAGGGTGCCAGGGGTGGGCGAGGCGAATTCGATGAACTCGAAGCCCATGAGGCCCATGGGGTTGTCGTAGAGGTCGGCCATGATGTGTTTCCTCGTGCAGGCAGTGCGCTAAAAACGAAAGAGGGTGTCGTTCGGTCAGGCACGTGCACGGGGTGGCGCGCAGGAGATGCCCCGCACGCTGCGGGCGAGAAAATCACCAAAAATCAATTTGAACCCGAGTCGCTTCATGTGGACCCATTCCCCGCCGGCTTATTCTTATATGCGTAACTTGATTCTACAACGCGTAATTCGATTTGTCCCGCCCTGGTTTCCCGGTCGGAGTAACAGCACATTGCGTCGGGATTTGCCGGGCAAGCCGGCAAAAATTGCCTATGGTTGAATCTACCCGCGTCCACAACAGGTGTCATGCCATGGAAATCGAAACGCTATTCGCCGATCTGCACAGCCTGCCCAGCATTCCCAAGGTGGCGCAAGACCTGATCCAGCAGTTCGACAGCCCCTCCACCAGCCTCGAAAGCGTGGCCCGCAATATCGAGAAAGACCCAGTGATAGCCGCCAAGATCCTGCGCCTGGCCAACTCCGCGCGCTTTCGTGGCGCCCGCGAGTCGGCCAGCATCGAGGACGCCGCGCTGCGCCTGGGCTTCAATACCCTGCGCACCCTGGTGCTGGCCTCGGCCGTAACCGGTGCCTTCAAGGCCAGCGCCAACTTCGACCTCAAGGGCTTCTGGCTCAAGAGCTTCCAGGTGGCCGGCATCTGCCGCCTGCTGGCCAAGCAGGCCGGGCTGGACGCCGAGACCGCGTTTACCTGCGGGGTGATGCACAACATCGGCGAGTTGCTGATCCAGACCGGCGCGCCCATGGTGGCGGCGCAGATCAACCACGCCCACAAGGCTGGCAACGCCGGCCGCGCGGCCAGCGAAACCCTGCACCTGGGCTTCGGCTACCCCGAAGTGGGCGCCGAGTTGGCGCGGCGTTGGCAGCTGCCGGTGAGCATCCAGCACGCCATCGCCTACCAGGCCCGCCCCGTGCAGGCCCCGCCACCGGCCGACCTGCCGCGCCTGGTGGCCCAGGCCATCGCCATCTCCGACGCCCTGCAGGCCAGCGGCGGCGACACCGACGACGCCCGCGAGGCCGTGGACGGCCCGCTGCTGGAAGGCCTGGACCTGGACGCGCTGTTCAGCGCCCTGCCCGCGGTGCTGGAAGCTGACAAGGCGTTTGCCGAGTTGTTGACCTAGGGGCCCTGGACGCGGCCTGCGGCCGCTGCTACGGCGCAGGCGGCGTCCATGGTAAACGGAATGTTTCGGCAGCCCCGGGGTCAGAGGTTGTGACGACCTCAATCACCGGGAGTACAGGATGAAAATCACGACATGGACCGCGATGGCGGTCGTGGTGGCAAGTCTGAGTGGCGTGGCGGGGCTGGCCCAGGCGGCGCAACCCACGGAGCCGGCGGTGCAGATACCCGGCACCGACACCGGCCAGTTCAAGGTCGGCGACAAGATCCCCGACCACTTCCGCCGCGACTCCGAAGAGGTGAAGAACTGGCAGGCCCACGGCCTGTCGGCCCCCGACGAGGACAAGAGCCACTGGGTGCGGGTGAACGACAAATACGTGCTGGTGCAGTTGAGCAACAGCGTCATCGAGAAAATCGTGCCCGTGAAAAAATAGGCCCCTGCGTGGGCTTTTTCGCAGGCAACAAAAAACCCGCCGAAGCGGGTTTTCTTCAAGACCATCCAACTCCTTGTCGGCAGCCCTCCGGGCCAATGGTCGATCTTCCCTGATCCCGCTGCACTCCTGTGCAGCAGTTGATGGATCCAAGTCTACGCAGGGTGAGAATTTTCCCATAGAGGAGATTCCCGCCGGCCCGTGTAAGCATTCTCCTACACGCTGTACGCCGGCCGCGGCAAGAAAGATTGGACGCTAACGATTCACTTCCTTAACCTTGCCAGCCTGTCCGGCACACCAAGGTTTCCTGCTGCTCATGTCTTCCGTGTTGAATGTCCTGTTGCCCATTTTCGCGCTGATCCTGGTGGGCTATGTCTGCCGCCGCACCAACCGCCTGGGCCCCACCGCTGCCTCGGAAATCAACCGCATGGTGGTGTGGCTGTGCCTGCCGGCGCTGCTGTTCACCTCCACGGCCACCGCCACCTGGGAGCAGATCTGGCACCCCGGCTTCGTCGCCACCTTCACCCTGGGCACCCTGGCGATGTTCGTGCTGACCCTGGCGCTGCGCTGGAAGAAGGCCGGGCACTTCGCCGACGCCAGCATCGACGCCCTCAGCGCGTCCTACGCCAACACCGGCTACATCGGCATTCCCCTGTGCGTGATGGTGCTGGGCGGCAGCGGCCTGGAGCCGGCGCTGATCGCCTCGCTGCTGGTGGTATGCGTGCTGTTCGGCCTGGCCCTGGTGTGCATCGAGATTGGCCTGCAGAGCGAAGCCCAGGTGCACCGCATTGTGTTGAAAGTGCTGGTAGCGCTGGCCAAGAACCCGCTGGTGGTGTCGCCAATCCTGGGCGCCTGCTGGGCCATGACCGGGGCGCCGCTGCCGGCGCCGGCGGGCAAGTTCCTGAGCCTGCTGGGCGCGGCCACCACGCCCTGCGCGCTGATTTCCCTGGGGCTGTTTTTGGCGCAGAAACAGCAAGGCCCCCGCCAGGGGACCTCGCTGCTGGTGCTGATCAAGCTGGTGGCCCACCCGCTGCTGACCTGGTTCCTGGCCTACAAGGTGTTCCACCTGCCGCCGCTGTGGGCGCATTCGGCGCTGCTGCTCAGCGCCCTGCCCACCGGCACCGGGCCGTTCATGCTGGCCGAGTACTACAAGCGCGAGGCCTCGGTGGTGTCCAGCACCATCCTGATCTCGACCCTCGGTTCGCTGCTGACTCTGTCGATCTGCCTCTACGTCATAAACAATTGACGCCTCAGCCCTTCAGGGCCACCGCCACCGCCTCGGCCACCGGGGTGGTGGGCCGGCCGATCAGGCCGCTCAACACTTTACTGTCATCGAACAGCGCGCCCTTGGCCGCCGCCGCGTCGGAGTTGGCCAGCAGGTCGGCGATCGGCTCGGGCAGGCCTACCTGCACCAGTACGGCCTTGTAGTCAGCCTCCGGCAGGTTGTTGTAGGGCACGTTTTTACCGGCCTGGCGCGACACCTCGGCAGCCAGCTCGGCCAGGGTGTAGCTGCTGTCGCCAGCCAGTTCGTAGGTCTTGCCCACGTGGCCTTCGCTGGTCAGCACCACGGCGGCGGCCTCGGCGTAGTCGGCGCGGGCAGCGGAGGCGATGCGCCCTTCCCCGGCGGCGCCCAGCAGGGCGTCATGGGCCACGGCGGCCGGCACGCCGGCACTGTAGTTCTCGTTGTACCAGCCGTTGCGCAGCAGCACATGGGGCACGCCGCTGGCGGCCAGCGCCTGTTCGGTCTGCTGATGTTCGGCGGCCAGGCCCAGGGCCGAGCCGGTGGCGTGCAGCACGCTGGTGTAGGCCACCAGCTTGACGCCAGCCTGCTTGGCGGCGTTGATGACGGCCTGGTGCTGGGCGGCGCGCTTGCCCAGTTCGCTGGACGAAATCAGCAGCAGCTTGTCCACGCCCTGCAGGCCTACCACCATGGCTTCGGGCTGGTCGTAGTTGAATTCACGCACGGCCACGCCCAGGTCGCCGGCCTTTTCCGGGTGACGGGCCAGGGCGATGATTTGGTGGGCAGGCACACGCTTGAGCAGCGCAGCGATAACCAGACGACCCAGCTGACCGGTGGCACCAGTGATTGCGATCATGAAGATTTACCTTGGCAAGTGATGAAAGAGCGATCACCCTATAGCCTAAGCTAACGAAAAGTAAGTACGCACAAAAAGGTAAGTATGAAATGAGCGATTCATTCACCGCCCAGGCGCGCCGGGGCGAATTGATGGACGCCAATTGCCCCTCGCGCGACGTGCTCAAGCATGTCACCAGCCGCTGGGGGGTGTTGGTGCTGGTGATTCTGGCGGGCGGCATGCACCGCTTCAGCGACTTGCGGCGCAAGATCGGCGGGGTCAGCGAGAAGATGCTGGCGCAGACGCTGCAAGGCCTGGAAGGCGACGGGCTGGTGCTGCGCACCTCGCTGCCGGTGGTGCCGCCCCATGTGGAATACCGGCTGACGCCCTGGGGCGAGGAAGCGGCCGCCCTGGTGGGCGGCCTGGCGGACTGGATCGAGCGCACCTTGCCGCAGATCATGGCGCACCGGGCGGCGGCCGATATCGAGTAGCGCCCCCCTTTCGCGTCAGAATTTGAACCGCGACACCAGCCCGTCGAGGTTGCCGGCCAGCTGCGCCAGGTCGCGGGTGGCTTCGCGGGACTGCTCGGCGCCCTCGGCGGCGCGGCTGGCGAAGTCGCGGATGTTGAGCAGGTTGCTGTCCACCTCGCGGGCCACCTGGGCCTGTTCCTCGGTGGCGCTGGCGATCACCAGGTTGCGCTCCATGATCTGCTCCATGGCCTGGGTGATACCTTGCAACGCCTGGGCGGCACCGTCGGCGATGCCCAGGGTGGCGTCGGCACGCTGGGCGCTGGTGTGCATGGCCTGCAGCGCCAGGTCGGAGCCGCTGCGCATGCCCTGCACCATGGTTTCGATCTCCAGGGTCGACTGCTGGGTGCGGTGGGCCAGGGCCCGCACTTCGTCGGCGACCACGGCAAAACCACGCCCCGATTCACCGGCGCGCGCCGCTTCGATGGCCGCGTTCAACGCCAGCAGGTTGGTCTGCCCGGCGATGGCGCCGATCACGTCCAGCACCGTGCCGATGGCCTGGGAGCGCTCGGCCAGGGCGCTGACCTGGGCCGCGGTGGCCTGCAGGTCGCTGCGCAGTTGTTCGATGCTGGCGCGGGTGTCGGCGACCTGCCCCTGGCCCTGGCGCGCCACCAGGTTGCAGTCGCGGGTCGAGTCGGACGTGGACACCGCATGGCTGGCCACCTCGTCCACCGCCGCGCTCAGCTGGGTAACGGCGGTGGCGGCCATGTTCACCTCTTCGCTTTGCCGGTGCATGCCGTCGCTGCCCGCCTCCGACGCCTGGCGCAGGGCATGCAGCGACGACGCCAGGGCGCTGGCGCTGGTGGAGATCTCGCCCAGGGTCTGGCGCAATTGCTGCTGCATGGCCGCCAGCGCGGTCAGCAGGCGCCCGGCCTCATCGCTGCCGTCGGCCTTGATCGGCTGGCTGAGGTCGCCGCCGGCAATGCGCTCGGCCGCGGCCAGGGCGGCGTTCAGCGGGGTGACGATGCTGCGGGTGAGGATCAGCGCCAGGCTGATGGTGGCCAGCGCCGCCAGGCCGATGAACACCAGGATCACCGTGCGCGACCGCGCGTACTGCTCGGCCGAGCCCTGGGTTTCGTTGCCGATGCCGGCGCTGTAGTAGTCGGCCAGTTCATTGAGCTGGCTGCCGGAGTCATCCACCAGCGGCTTCATGTCCACCAGCAGCAACTTCAACAGGCCGGTGCGGTCGCCCTGCCCGGCCAGCACGAACGAGCGTTGCAGGGCGCTGTTGTAGCCGTTGAGCGACTGCTCGAAGCGGGCGAATATTTCCTGCTCCCTGGGCGTGTTCACCCGTGGCCGGTAGCCCTGCAGTTTCGCCTGCAGGTCGTTGAGGCGGGTGTCCATCTGGCTGCGGTAGCTGGTGATGCTGACGGGGTCGGTGTCCAGCGCCATGCGCAGGGAGATGGTGCGGATGCGCAGCATGATTTCGCGGATGTCACTGACCGCCCGCAGGCTGGGCACCCAGTCGTTTTCAGTGGCCACCTGGCCCTGGCGAATATTGGCCATCTGCCCCAGGGCAAAGAACCCCAGCAGGGCCACCAGGGCGGCGATCAGGGAGAAGCCGGTCAAGGCGCGGGGGGCAACACCGATGTTTCTTATTAGCATGAACGTGTCCCGTGGCAGGTGAGTAATGGCCAGTGGCCAAATCCTGCCTAGTTATCGTACATCGCAGTGCAATCTGTAGCCCTGAACGCAAATATTCTCCGATGAGATACCCGTCTTTACTCGCGGACCTGCGATTGCACAAGCCTCAGCATGGTTGTACGATGTCCGTCAACATCAAGCCGTTAGTGCTTTCTCAGAACAATCTGAAGAACCAGGAGATCACGATGTCCACCCTTCTCGGCCACAACTTCATTGCCGGCAGCCGCAGCGCCCAGGGCAGCAAGCGCCTGCAGAGCCTGGACGCCAGCACCGGCGAGGCCCTGCCGTTCGAATTCACCCAGGCCACCGAAGCCGAAGTCGACGCCGCCTGCCTGGCCGCCGACAGCGCCTTCGCCCAATTCCGCCACCTGAGCCCGGCCCGCCGCGCCGAATTCCTCGAGGCCATCGCCGACGAAATCGACGCCCTGGGCGACGACTTCGTGGCCATCGTCTGCCGCGAGACCGCCCTGCCCGCCGCCCGCATCCAGGGTGAGCGTGGCCGCACCAGCGGGCAGATGCGCCTGTTCGCCAAGGTGCTGCGCCGCGGCGACTTCCTCGGCGCGCGCATCGACCTGGCCCTGCCCGACCGCAAGCCGCTGCCACGCGTGGACCTGCGCCAATACCGCATCGGCGTGGGCCCGGTGGCCGTGTTCGGTGCCAGCAACTTCCCGCTGGCCTTCAGCACCGCCGGTGGCGACACCGCCGCCGCGCTGTCATCCGGTTGCCCTGTAGTGTTCAAGGCCCACAGCGGCCACATGGCCACCGCTGACCAGGTGGGCTGCGCGATCATCCGCGCCGCCGAGAAGACCGGCATGCCCAAGGGCGTGTTCAACATGATCTTCGGCGGCGGCGTGGGCGAGTGGCTGGTCAAACACCCGGCCATCCAGGCCGTGGGCTTCACCGGTTCGCTGAGCGGCGGCAACGCCTTGTGCAAGATGGCCGCCGAGCGCCCGCAGCCCATTCCGGTGTTCGCCGAGATGTCGAGCATCAACCCGGTGGTCTTGTTGCCCGAAGCCCTGGCCAGCCGCGGCGAGACCGTGGCCAAGGACCTGGCTGCCTCGGTGGTGATGGGCTGCGGCCAGTTCTGCACCAACCCGGGCCTGGTGATCGGCGTCAGCTCGCCGGCCTTCACCGCGTTCCTGGGCCAGCTGCAAGCGCAGATGGCCGCCCAGGCGCCGCAGACCATGCTCAACGCCGGCGGCCTGCGCAGCTACAGCCAGGGCCTTGCGCACCTGCTGGCCCACCCGGGCGTCACCCACCTGGCCGGTGAGACCCAGTCGGGCAACCAGGCGCGGCCGCAGCTGTTCAAGGCTGACGTGTCGCTGCTGCTGGAAGGCGATGAACTGCTGCAGGAGGAAGTGTTCGGCCCGGCCACCATCGTCATCGAAGCCAAGGACGATGCCCAGCTGAAAGCGGCCCTGCAGGGCCTGCGCGGCCAGTTGACGGCCACGCTGATCGGCGAGTCCGCCGACCTGGTCGCCTACCAGTGGCTGGTGCCGCTGCTGGAGCAGAAGGTCGGGCGTATCCTGGTCAACGGCTACCCCACTGGCGTGGAAGTGTGCGAGGCCATGGTGCATGGCGGCCCGTACCCAGCCACCTCCGACTCCCGCGGCACCTCGGTGGGCACCCTGGCCATCGACCGCTTCCTGCGCCCGGTGTGCTACCAGAACTACCCGCAAGAGCTGCTGCCTGAAGCACTGCGCAACAGCAACCCGCTGGGCCTCAAGCGGCTGGTGAACGGCGAGTGGAGCGACGCCGCGCTGTAACGCAAAACCCCGTAGCAGCTGCCGAAGGCTGCGTCCGCGATGCACCTGCAGAATCGCGGTGTCGGTGACGCGGCCTTTGGCCGCTGCTACGGGGTTAGCAATGGTGCTGAGGTTTGATAGGCCAGGGCCAGACGCGCCTGGCTTTCCAACGCCCCATAGGGCATCTCCACGCTCACCTGCACATCCTTCGGCAACGCCGCCAGCAACCCGGCCAGCGGCAATTGCCCCTGCCCGGGTGGCAGGCGCCCTTGCCGTGCTTCAGTGATGATCAGCGCTTCCGGCGGCGCCAACAACGGCGCGTCGCACAACTGCACCGCACGCAGCCAGCACGGGTCGATATCGGCCAGCATTGCCACGTCACCCCCACTGCGGAACAGGTGCAACGCATCCACCAGGATGCCGCCGTTCGCCTGCCCTGCCCCTTCCACGATCTGCCGCGCCTGGGCCAGGTTGCCCACCGCGCGCCAGCGCATGAATTCCAGGTCCACCCGCAGGCCAAAATCCACCGCCAGCTCGCACAGGTGCGCGTAGTGGTCGGTCAGGCGCGAAAACTGCGGGTCATCGCCGGACACCGTCAGGCTGGTCGCGCCCAGGTCGGCACCGGCTTCCAGCAGCGGCAGGCAGGCCGCCACGTCCACGTCGGGGGTCAGTTCGACGAACTCGATGTCGCTGACGGCCATGCCTTCGGCGTCCAGCAGCACCTTCAGGGCCTGCCGCGCCACGGCGTCCAGCGGGTAGCACAAGCCGCCGGCCGTGGCCGGGTGCAGGCGCAGGCCCACGGCAGAAAAACCAGCCCCCGCGGCCTGGCGAACCAGGTCGGCGGGGGCCAGTTGCAGCGCGGTCAGGTGAGCCACGCCAAGGGCCATCAGTAGGTGGCCCTGCCGCCGCTGAGGTCGAACACAAAGCCGGTGGTGAAGCTGCACTCGGGGCCGGCGATCCAGGTCACCATGTTGGCGATTTCCTCGATCTGCAGGAAGCGCCCCATGGGGATCTTGGCCTTGCTGGCGGCGATGTGCTCGGCGGTCATTTCGGCCATCAGGCCGGTTTCCACCATGGCCGGGGCGATGCAGTTGAGCAGCACGCCGTCCTGGGCCAGTTCCTTGGCCGCCGACTTGGTGAAGGCGATGACGCCGGCCTTGGCCGCCGAGTACGCCGAGATGTACTGCACGCCGTCCTTGCCGGCCATGGAGGCGACGTTGACGATGCGCCCGTACTTGCGTTCACGCATGTGCGGGATGGCGGTGCGGCAGCAATAGAACACGCCGGTCAGGTCGATGGCCAGCACCTGGTCCCAGGCCTCCACCGGGTAGTTCCAGCTTTCCACCACCGGGCCGTTGATGCCGGCGTTGTTGACCAGAATGTCGACGCGGCCCAACTGCGCTACCACCTCGGCGAAGGCAGCTTCCACCGACGCCAGCGACGCCACGTTCACCGACTGGCGCAGGGCCGGAGTGAAGCCGTTGGCGCTGGTGTCCCAGTTGTCGACGTTGAGGTCCCAGATCACGATGTTGGCACCCGCCTGGCGCAGGCGCTTGGCGATGCCCAGGCCGATGCCACGCATGCCGCCGGTGATAATGGCCGTCTGGCCTTCCAGGTGTTGACTCATGAAAACGCTCCTTTCAAAGGTTCGGGATATCGGGCAGACGCTTGAGGTCTTGCACCATGAACAGGTAGCAGGCGGCGCCGAACAGCGTCACCAGCGAGATAAAGGCCATGGCCCAGACGAACGAGCCGGTCAGGGTCACGATGATGCCGATCACCAGCGGGATGACGATGCCGGCGGCGTTGGCAAACAGGTTGAACAGGCCGCCGCTCAGGCCGATCAGGCCCTTGGGGGCGATGTCGGAGACAATCATCCAGGCCAGCGACGACATGCCCTGGGCGAAATAGGCCACGCACAGGATGGCGATCACCAGAGCGTCGGAGGCCACGTAGTTGGCCAGCACGATCACCGAGGCCATCAGCAGGCCGGTGATCACCGGCAGCTTGCGCGCCACGTTCAGGGAAATGCCGCGGCGCAGCATGGCGTCCGACAGCCAGCCGCCGAACAGCGTGCCCACCGAGGCGGCAATGAACGGCAGCACCGCCACCCAACCCACATTCAGCCAGGGCATGTGGCGCTCGGTGACCAGGTAGGTGGGGAACCAGGTGAGGAAGAACACGTTGGTGGAGTTGCAGGCGAACTGCCCCAGGCAGATGCCCAGCATGTTGCGTTGCTTGAGCAGTGCCGGAATCTGCGACCAGGCAAAGCGCGTGGCCTTCTGGCTGCCGTCCACCACGCCACCGCCCTCGGCGATGTAGTCCAGTTCGGCCTGGTTGGCCTGGGTCGACTCGTGGGGCTCATGGAATTTGCGCCACCACACCAGCCCGTACAGCACGCCCACGGCGCCCACCGACATCAGCATGAAGCGCCAGCCGTAGGCGTGCAGCACCCAGAACAGCAACGGCGTGAGGAACGCCAGGCCGCAGTACTCGGCCAGGGTGTAGATGCTGGTGGCCCGCGCCCGCTCGCTCTGCGGGAACCAGATGGCGACCACGCGGCTGTTGGTGGGGAAGCACGGCGCCTCGGTGGCGCCGATCAGCAGGCGGATGCCCAGCAGCGAGGCGAAGCCGGTGGCCAGGCCCTGCAGGCCGGTGAACAGCGACCACAGGGTCAGCGCCAGCCAGTAGGTGAGCTTGGTGCCCAGCCGGTCCAGGAGGATGCCGCCAGGAATCTGCGCGGCGGCGTAGGTCCAGGAGAACGCCGAGAAAATCAGGCCCATCATGGCCGCGTTCAGGCCCAGGTCGGCGCTGATGCTGGGGGCGGCGATGCCCATCACGCTGCGGTCCAGGTAATTGATCAGGGTGCCCCCGGCAATCAACCCCAGGATCATGAAGCGGGTGCGGCTGCGCGCGGCCACGGCGGGCGCGGCATACGCGGGAAGTTCAAGTTTGCTGTCGACACTCATGGCGGGTACCTCATCTTGTTTTTGTTAGTGCACAGGCATCCTTGCCGCCGGCAAATCAGCAGAACCCGAACAGGCGCCGCGGCGTCTCCCACATCACTTTACGGCGCACGGCCGCGTCCGGCATGAACTGCTCGGCCAGCTTCAGCAGCGGGCCGTAGTCGACGCGCTGCTGCATGCGCAGGAACGGCCAGTCCGACCCCCACACGCAGTTATCCGCGCCGAAGGTTTCCAGCAGCGCCTGGACATAGCCCACGGTGTCCTCGAACACCGTGTCCATGGGCGCGAACTTCTGCATGCCAGAGATCTTCACCGTGGCCCGCCCGCGCTCGGCCAGGCGCAGCAGCGCCTGGAAGCCGGGCTGGTACAGGCCGTGCTCGATCTCGGGGCGGCCGCAGTGGTCGATCAGCAGGCGCACGTCGCTCTGGTCGATCAGTTCCAGCAATTGCACCAACTGGTCGCCCACGGTCTGGATCTGCGCGAACATGCCCAGCTCCGCCAGCTTGGGCAGCAGCGCCTCGGCGCCGGCCATCACCGTCAGGCCCTCGGTGGCCGGGTTGAAGGCCACGCCCACCACGCCCTTGGCCTGGTAGCTGGCCAGGGCCTCCAGGCTGATGTCGTGGTCGACCACCACCACGCCCTTGTAGCGCCCCTGCCCTGCGGCCAGCGCCGACAGCAGCAGGCGGTTGTCGCCGCGGTAGCCGCTGGTGGGCTGCACCAGCAGCGCGTGCTGCACGCCGTAGGCGTCCAGCACCCGGTCGAACTGGTTGAGGGTGCCGATCTCCTGCCCGGCGGGACGGTAAATCGTGTTGGCCAGGTAAGGGAAATTGGCCGGGTCGAACAGGTGGTTGTGGCAGTCGATCTTCGGTTCGTCGTAGATGCTCATTGCACGGCCTCCCAGCCGCCGCTGCGCTGCGAGGCAAACAGCGCTTCAAGGGTACGCAGGGTCGCCAGGGCATCTTCGATGGGCCAGCTGGGCACGTCGTCGCCCAGCAGCTTGCGCGAGAAGCGTTCGATCTGCAGTTGGTAATGGTTCACCGGTTCAAAGCTCAGCACTTCGCTGGGGAAGGCGCCGACGCTCAGGTGGTCGCCGATCTGCAGGTGGCAGGCGCTGGGCCGTGCGTGGGCGCAGGGGAAATCGAAATTCACCCAGCCGGTGGCGCCCAGCACCGCCAGGCGCTGGTGCGTGCCCCAGCCGTCGGGCCCGGCCTGGGTGGCCACGGTGAGCGCGGCGTGGCAGTCGCCGTAGTCGAGCAAGGCGCTGGACAGCCGGTCGATGCCGAACACCGGGTCGTACTCCAGCGCCGCGATCACGCGTTTTGGCTGGCGCTTGAACACCAGGTTGCAGGCGCTGACCGCGTACACGCCCAGGTCATAGAGGGCACCGCCACCGGCCTTGGGGTCGTTGCGGATGTCGGCCGGGTCGAGAAACTGCTTGGCCAGGGTGATGTGCGCGGCGCGCACCGCACCCAGGGTGCCTTGCACGCTGGCCTGCTCCAGCGCCGCCCACTGCGGGTGGTTGCGGAAGGCCAGGCCTTCCTCGATGTGCAGGCCGGTGCGGTCGCGCACCTGGCACAGCTGCTGCACCTGGGCGGCGCTGAGGCACAGGGGCTTCTCGCACAGCACGTGCTTGCCGGCTTCCAGGGCGCGTACCGCCCAGTCGAAATGCAGTTGGTTGGGCAACGGCACGTACACCGCGTCCACCGCCGGGTTGGCCAGCAGGTCATCGTAGCTTGCGTGCAGATGGGGAATATCGAAGCGTTCGGCCACCTCGCGGCCCTTGCTCGCGTCGCGGCTGGCCAGGGCCACCAGGCGGGCGCTGGGGGCCAGGAGCATGGCGGGCATGGTGCGTTCGGTGGCGATATTGGCGGCGCCGAGCACGCCCCACTGGATAGTCCTGGCCATGGCCGGTCACCCTTGTTGTTATGAATGGCGCCAGACTACAAAAATACCCCCGCGATGGCTCATACTCAGATGGCGCAAACCATAACCAAAGGTTAAGACATGCCCCTGCTCCCTGCCGAAGGCCCTGAACCGGGCAACATGGCCTTCAAGCTGCGCCACATGGAAGTGTTCCGCGCGGTGATGCTCACCGGCTCCATCAGCGGCGCGGCGAAGATGCTCTACGTCTCGCAGCCGGCGGTGAGCAAGCTGATCGCCTACGTCGAGAGCCGCCTGGCGCTGCGCCTGTTCGACCGCGTCAACAACCGCCTGGTGCCCACTAGCGAGGCCCAGGCGCTGTACCGCGAGGTGGAGCGCGTGTACCAGGCGGCGCTGTGGGTGAACGAGTGCGCGCAGTCCCTGGCCACCACGCCCAACCGCCAGCTGCGGGTGTGCTGCAGCGCCTCGCTGTCGACGGTGGTGCTGCCCCATGCCCTGGCCGAACTCAAGCGCCAGGTGCCGGCCATGCACATCGAATGGCGCACCATCCTGATGAGCGAGATGCCGGTGCAGATCCTCGGCAAGAAGGTCGACCTGTCGATCTCGGCGCTGCCGGTGGTGCATGACCACCTGTATTCGCTGCCGTTCATGCGCGGGCGCATGGTCTGCGTGCTGCCGCCGGGGCACGCGCTGGAAAGCCAGCCGGTGATCGACATGGCCCACCTGGCCCGCGAGCCGCTGCTGCTGTTCCGCCCCGACATTCCGTTCGGCAAGCTGATCAGCGACGCCATCGAGCGCAGCGGCGTGGCGCTGAACTCGTTCTTGGATTTCACCAATGCGCCGGAGGCGGTGGCGCTGGTGAAACAAGGGCTGGGGGTGACCATCATCGACGAGTTCGTGGCCCAGGACAGTGGCCTGGTGGTGAAGCCGCTGGCGGAAGAGATCGGCTTTGATATCAGCTTCGTGTTCTCGCGCTTCGACCCGCTGCCCGAGGCGGCACGGCGGATGATGCAGGTGCTGCTGGACCAGGCACAAAAACTTGGCCGGCAAACCCCAGGCTTCAACTGGCCCGCGTAGCAGCGGCCACAGGCCGCGTCCCAGGCCCCACGCTGCAACCGGCACACCGCGGCGCGCCGGACGCGGCCTGGCGGCCGCTGCTACACTGGCCCGGGTCTGCCAAGGAAGCGTACACCCCATGCCCACCCCCCGCGAAAACCACGGCAAGGCTGCGCGCAAGCACTGCCCGCGCTCCAGCCACCGCCACCCCGGCAACGTCGACCGCGACCCGCTGGCGCTGATCGAGGCGTCCAGCAAGGGCCGGGTGAAATCCCTGGTGGCCCTGCGTTACGGGCGCATGCTGGCGTCGCCCTTCACCTTCTACCGCGGCAGCGCGCTGCTGCAGGCCCACGACCTGGCCGGCACCCCGGACATGGGCCTCAACGTGCCGCTGTGCGGCGACGCGCACCTGATGAACTTCGGCGGCTTCGCCACCCCCGAACGCAACCTGGTGTTTGGCCTCAACGACTTCGACGAGGCCCACCCCGGCCCCTGGGAGTGGGACCTCAAGCGCCTCACCGCCAGCTTCCTGATTGCCGCGCGTTCCCTGCGCCACAGCGAAAGCGTCGAGGAAAACCTGTGCCGCGAAGTGGTCAACAGCTACCAGGCCACCCTGCTGCTGTGCGCCGAGCAAGGCGTGCTCAACACTTGGTACGGGCGCATCAGCCCCGGCGAGCTGATGGAGCAGCCCCAGAACAGCCACACCCTGGAATACCTGCGCCAGACCATCGAAAAAGCCCAGCGCCGCACCCACGCGCGGCTGCTGCCCAAGATCGTCAACGAGAGCCGCCACGGCCACCTGACCCTGCGCGACGACCTGCCGGAGATCTTCCACCTGCACGGCAAGCATTCGCTGCTGGACCACGATGACGACTGGCTGGCCGCACACCGCTGGCAGCCGCTGTACAAGGCACTGATCAGCAAGTACCGCAGCACCCTGCAGGGCGACCGCCGCGAGCTGTTCTCGCGCTTCGAGGTGCACGACCTGGCCTTCAAGGTGGTGGGCGTGGGCAGCGTCGGCACGCGCTGCCTGGTGGCGCTGCTCACCGACGAGCTGCGCAACCCGCTGTTCCTGCAGTTCAAGGAAGCGCGGCGCTCGGTGCTGGCCGACTACGTCAAGGCGCGCTCGCCGTTCAAGCACCACGGCCAGCGCGTGGTCGAAGGCCAGCGCCTGATGCAGCCGGCCAGCGACCTGTTCCTGGGCTGGACCGCCAGCCCCAACGGCCACCATTTCTACCTGCGCCAGTTGCGCGACATGAAGGTCTCGGCCGAGCTGGAAACCTTCGACGACCAGACCCTGGCCGCCTACGCGCGCCTGTGCGGCCGCGCCCTGGCCCGCGCCCACGCCAAGGCCAGCGGCGAGGCGGCCACCATCAGCGGCTACATCGGCCGCGGCCAGACCATGGCCGATGCGCTGTTCGCCTATGCCCAGGCGTATGCACTGCAGAACGAAAAAGACTATGAGCGTTTCCAGCACGCCTGCCGCAGCGGGCGCCTGCAAGCGCGCAGCGAAGCGGACTTCACGGCCGATCGCCTGCCTTGATCTTCATCCGCTGGCCGGTTTATCTGTGCTTACATCCAAGGGGTTCTTTCCTCTCACTGCCAGGAGCAACGCCATGCAACTGCGACACTTGGGCACGACCGGCATCGACATCGCGCCGCTGGTCTTCGGTGGCAACGTACTGGGCTGGACCGCTGACGAAAAGACCAGCCTGGCCATCCTCGACGCCTTCATCGACCAGGGCTTCAACGCCATCGACACCGCCGACGTCTACTCGGCCTGGGTGCCGGGCCACCAGGGTGGCGAGTCTGAAACCCTGCTGGGCAAATGGTTCGCCAGCCGTCCCGGCGTGCGCGACAAGGTGGCGCTGTTCACCAAGGTCGGCATGCGCATGGGCAGCGACGACAAGCAGGGGCTGAAAGCGAAGTGGATCGTGCAGGCAGTGGAGGATTCCCTGCGCCGGCTGAATACCGAGCGCATCGACCTGTACTTCTCGCACCAGTTCGACGCCAGCACGCCGGCCGAGGAAACCCTGGCGGCCTACGCCAAGTTGCTGGACGCCGGGAAGATCCGCGCCATCGGCGCCTCCAACTTCACCGCCGGCCAACTGGCCGCCAGCCTGGCCACCGCCCGCGCCCACGACCTGCCCAGCTACCAGGTGCTGCAACCGGAGTACAACCTCTACGACCGCGGCAGCTTCGAGGGTGAGCTACGCGCGCTGTGCATCGCCGAGCACATCGGCGTGGTCACCTACTACAGCCTGGCCTCGGGCTTCCTCACCGGCAAATACCGCAGCAAGGCCGACCTGGGCAAAAGCGTGCGCGGCGGGCGTATAGACAAGTACCTGGACGCCCGTGGGCTGGCGTTGCTCAAGACCCTGGACGGCATCGCCCAAGCCCACCAGGCGCAACCGGGGGAAGTGGCCCTGGCCTGGCTGATTGCCCGCGAAGGCGTGACCGCGCCCATCGCCAGCGCTACCAGCGTGGCCCAGGTCGAAAGCTTCGGGCGGGCGGCGCGGCTGAGCCTCAGCGCCCAGGAACTGGCGGCGCTGACCGCCGCCTAGCCGCCTAGTGGGCGGCGCGGGCGTGCTGCAGGGCGTCCTCCACCCCTTGCAGCATCTGCCCGATGGTCCACGGCTTGCGCAGGAACGCCACCTCGCACTTCACCCCGGAAGACTCCGGGGTTTCGTGGCCCGACATGATCAATATCGGCAGTTGCGGCCAGTGGTCGTGGACAAAGTTCGACAGGTCGGCGCCGTTGAGCTGGCCGGGCATGAGGATATCGGTCAGCAGCAGGCCGACCTCGGGCGCACGTTGCTCAAGGAAGGGCACGGCGGCGTCGGCCGTCTCGAACTCGACGGTCTGGTACCCCTCTTCCTTGAGAATTTCGCAGACGAACTCGCGGATGATCACCTCATCCTCTACCACCACGACCAGGGGGTGAGCGAGTTCGTTGCGTTCCATCGTGACTGAATTCATGACTATCATTTCCTGATCTGGGCTACAGCGTGCGCCGCGTGTACAACGTAGGAGCAGCAACCCGGACGGAAATTCAATTTTGATTCAATACAGTTACATTTCTCGCCGATTTCCGTTGCCGCAGCGTCACAACGAGATGAAAAACCCGACGATCGCCGCACTCATCAGGTTCGACAACGTGCCGCCGATCATCGCCCGCAGCCCCAGCCGCGCCAGCTCCTGGCGCCGCTCGGGGGCGACGCTGCTCAGGCCGGCCAGCTGGATGGCAATCGACGACAGGTTGGCGAACCCGCACAGGGCGAAGGTGACGATCACCTGGGTGTGCGCCGACAGCAGCGGCACGCCCGCCTCCGCCGCCTTGCCGGGCGTGAGGTGGTTGGCCAGGTCGGCGTAGGCGACGAACTCGTTGAGCACCATCTTCTCGCCAATGAAGCCCCCGGCCAGGATCGCCTCGTTCCACGGCACCCCCAGCAGATACGCCAGCGGCGACAGCACGTACCCCAGAATCAACTGCAGGGTCAGCTGCGGGAAACCCAGCCAGCCGCCGGCCCAGCCCAGCAGGCCGTTGACCATGGCGATCAGCGCGACGAACGCCAGCAGCATCGCCCCTACCGCCAGGGCCAGGCGCAAGCCCACCTGGGCGCCTTCGGCGGCGGCATCGACGATGTTGGCGGCGCGGTTTTCCTTGGCGTGCAGGGCCTCCAGCGCCTGGTGATCGTGGGCCTGCTCGGTCTCCGGCTCCATCAGCTTGGCCATCAGCAGCGCCCCCGGGGCGGCCATGAAGCAGGCGGCGATCAGGTACTTGAGCTCCACCCCCAGGCCGGCGTAGCCCAGCAGCACCGAGCCGGCCACCGCGGCGAAGCCGCCGACCATGATGGCGAACAGCTCCGAGCGCGTCAGCCGCGCCAGAAACGGCCGCACCACCAGTGGTACCTCGGACTGGCCGATGAAAATGGCCGAGGTCACTACCATGGATTCCACCCGGCTGGTGCGCAACACCAGGCGCAGCACGCCGCCCACAATGCGGATGATCCAGCCCATCACGCCCAGGTGGTAGAGCACGGCGATGAAGCTGCCGAAGAACACAATCATCGGCAGCACGCGGATGGCGAACACGAAGCCACCGCTGCCGAACACCTCGAACATGTGCGGCGAACTCAGGCCGCCGTACAGAAATTCGATGCCTTTGTTCGCGTACACCTGCAACGCCGACACGCCGCTGGCCAGGTCGGCCAGGGCCGCCTGGCCCCAGGGCACGTACAGCGCAAAGGCGCCGATCACCACTTGAATACCGAACGCGCCCAGCACCGTGCGCCACTTGATGGCGCTGCGTCGGGACGAGAGTGCCAGGGCGATGGCCAGCAAGGCGGCCATTCCAACAAGACTGATCATGCAGTTGACTCCGTGTCGCGCAAAGGGTGGATCAGAAGGATTCGAAGGCGCCTGGCAGCAGTTGCGCCAGGGTCCACACCCGCGTGGCGTCGGGGTCACTGCCCTGGCAGATGATGCGCGCGTCGGGCGCCATCAGTTCCACCAGCACCTGGCGGCAGGCGCCGCAGGGGCTGATGAGCGCCACCTTGGGCGCGTAGATGGCCATGGCCTTGAAGCGCCCGGGCGCCAGGCCCTGGCTGATGGCGGCAAACAGTGCGCTGCGCTCGGCGCAGTTGGTCAGGCCGTAGGAGACGTTCTCGACGTTGGTGCCCAGCACCACTTCATCGTTTTCCGCCAACAACGCCGCCCCCACGGGGAACTGCGAATAGGGCGACCAGCTACGGTCGGCGGCAAGCCTGGCTTGCGCCAGCAGGGCATCATCATTCATGAGTGGTTCGTTCCTCGAAAAGCGCAACAGCATGAAGGGCAATTGTGTAAACACGTCGAGCGGCAAGCGAGAGCATTTTATGTGCCACAGGTGGGAGTACGTTGCAATTCAAGCGCTTGATGAGGAATGGCGGACCACATGCTCCGAACCAGAGCACCTGGTTCGCGCACGACGCGCTTATTGGGGGCGCACATTCTCCGTAGCCGCTGCCGAAGGCTGCGCTGGCCCGAACCCACGCTGAAGATCTTCAGTGTACTCAGGGGCCAGCGCAGCCTATCGGCAGCGGCTACGGAGAAAGTTAGATGGCGTTGAGTTGCTGGATGATTTCCGGTGCCAGCACCAGCTCTTCGGCCGCCAGATTCTGCTGCAAATGCGCCACCGAAGAAGTCCCCGGTATCAGCAGGATATTCGCCGAACGCTGCAGCAGCCACGCCAGCGCCACCTGCATGGGCGTGGTCTGCAGCTGCGCCGCCACCTGGTCCAGGGTGGCCGACTGCAGCGGTGTGAAGCCGCCCAGCGGGAAGAACGGCACGTAGGCGATGCCCTGCCCCGCCAACTGGTCGATCAGTGCATCGTCAACACGGTGCGCTAGGTTGTAGTGGTTCTGCACGCACACCACCGGCGCGATGCCCTGGGCTTCCACCACCTGGGCCGTCGACACGTTGCTCACGCCCAGGTGACGAATCAGGCCCTGGCGCTGCAACTCGGCCAGGGTGGCGAATTGCTCGGCAATCGACGCCTCGTCCGGCGCGTGCATGTTGCCCCAGGCGCGGAAGTTGACCACCTCCAGCACGTCCAGGCCCAGGTTGCGCAGGTTGTCGTGCACTGCGGCGGTCAGCTCCGCGGCGCTGTCGGCGCGCAGCCAGGCGCCGTCATCACCGCGGCGGGCGCCGACCTTGGTGACAATCACCAGGTCCTGCGGGTACGGCGCCAACGCCTCGCGAATCAGCTGGTTGGTGACGTGCGGGCCGTAGAAGTCGCTGGTGTCAATATGGTTCACACCGCTGGCGATGGCCGCGCGCAGCACCGCCAGCGCCGCATCGCGGTCCTTGGGCGGGCCGAACACGCCGGGGCCGGCGAGCTGCATGGCGCCGTAGCCCAGGCGGTTGACGGGGCGGTGGCCGAGGGTGAAGTGGGTGGCGATAGGTAGCGGCGTCATAAACGTTTGCTCGTGTCGAATCGAGGGAGAACACAACAGTAGATGAGAACCGTCGCTGTCGCGCCAAAGATGGATTCAAAAAAATTGCTATCAAACCGGTCAGGTACGTGAAATCTTTTCAAGGTCAATACTACTCCTCCACCAGAGACTTCACATGCCACAAATGGTTTACGTAGCGTTCGCCCTGATAGTCATTGCCTCTGGCATTGCTTTTCTCAACTGGGCGCTGGCACGGATCGCCCCTCATCACGTACGGGCGGTCTGGTATTTATTTTCGCTGGCTTTAATTGTCACGTTGCTCATAGGCACCCACGCCAGGCAAATCGAAACGATCGATACAAACGGCGATTTTCATGGTGCCTACGGGGAAATCCTTAGGAAAGGCTTGGAGGTCATGTTCGACTTCAACTCGGATTTCCTCATCTTGGGCGCCATTGCGACCGTAGTGATCGTTCCCCAATTAGCCAGCTATGTGATGAGCGGAATTTCTGGGTGTGCCAGCGCCCCGTTGTATACGGGCAAAAGCATGATTTTTTGCGTTTGGAGCGGCATCAAGTCATTGGCGACAGGGGCTGGGGTTCTTCTCGCCCTAGCCCTGCTTGGCGCCTTGGGTTTGTTCCACGTCGGTAGTTCAAGCAAAGCCGCTGCCACAGCGTTGTTCCTGCTAATGATCTCATTCGCGTTGTTGTGGGCATTCGATGAAAGCCAAAGCGGATTCAAGGAGTTAGCCAAACACCAAGGGCCAGTCTCGACTTGGCTTCGAAAAATGCATTCATTCTTTACTCGCAACCTTCAGGTAGAACCAACTGACTGAACGTTAGATTAAAATCTTCCGTTATTCCGGCCTGCCATGGGCCGGATGACTCTGTTAAGGTCAAACCCCTCGATTTCTCCCAGAGGGTATCTCATGTCGCCATCCACCTACGTCCCCCCCAAGGTCTGGACCAACGACGCCGAGTCCGGTGGCCAGTTCGCCAGCATCAACCGCCCCACCGCCGGCCCCACCCACGACAAGACGCTACCCGTGGGCAAGCACCCGCTGCAGCTGTATTCGCTGGCGACGCCCAACGGCGTCAAGGTCACCATTTTGCTGGAAGAGCTGCTGGCCCTGGGGCACGGCGGCGCCGAGTACGATGCCTGGCTGATCCGTATCGGTGATGGCGACCAATTCTCCAGCGGCTTCGTCGAGGTGAACCCCAACTCGAAGATCCCGGCCTTGCTGGACCGCAGCGCTGACCCGGCCATTCGCGTGTTCGAGTCGGGCTCGATCCTGCTGTACCTGGCGGAGAAATTCGGCGCGTTCCTGCCGACCGACCCTGCCGGCCGCACTGAAACCCTGAACTGGCTGTTCTGGCAGATGGGCGCCGCGCCGTACCTGGGCGGCGGCTTCGGGCACTTCTACGCCTACGCGCCGGAGAAGCTCGAATACCCGATCAACCGCTTCACCATGGAAGCCAAGCGCCAACTGGACGTGCTCGACCGCCGCCTGGCCGAAAGCCCGTACCTGGCCGGCGACACCTACACCATCGCCGACATCGCCGTATGGCCGTGGTACGGCCAGCTGGTGCGCGGCAACCTCTACTCCGCCGCCGAATTCCTCGACGCCGGCAGCTACACCCACGTACAGCGCTGGGCCCAGGCCATCGCCGAGCGCCCCGCCGTGCAGCGCGGCCAGCGCGTCAACCGCACCTGGGGTGACGAAGCCCCCCAAGTCCCCGAACGCCACGCGGCGGCCGACCTGGATTGATACGCCCTACGACCGCGTAGCCGCTGCCGCAGGCTGCGCTGGCCCTCGTTCACCCTGGAGATCTCCAGCGAGGCGAAGGGCCAGCTCCGCCTGCCGGCTGCGGCTACAGCCATTTGGCGTCCCAAAGCGGGTAATCGCCCAAACGTCCTGCTATGCCAGCGCGCAGAGGATTGGCGATTACGTAGCGCGCCACAGCCTTGAGATCAGCCTCCTGACGCAGTGCGCGATCATGATAGCCCTTCTGCCAGAGACGACCTTGCTGGTGTCGGGCCGCATTCACACTCAAGCTGCTGCGTGACTTGGCCTGGCACATCAATTCGCCCAACGTGCCCCGCTGCAGTTCGACCAGCCAGTGCAGATGATCCGGCATCACCACCCACGCCAGCGATTCCACCCGACCCGCCTCATGCGCGTGGCGCATTTCATGGACCAGCAGCCGCCCCAACCGCCAGTCCGCAAACACTGGATTGCGGCCTTGCGTCACGACTGTCAACAGGTACACACGACCGACCTCACTGAAACGGCCTGTCAGCAACCGATGTCCCAAGCTACGAGTCAGCATCCTTGCGTTCCCTTCGTCGATGGAAACGCTACCTTAAGGTGCGGCCCTCAAGATCGGTACTGTCAAATCATCAGCAAACGTGACAGCGGCTACGCGGCCCGCAGGTGCACCCCAATCACGCACCACCGCAACTCCGTAGCCGCTGCCGCAGGCTGCGCTGGCCGGTATGAACACCCAAAATCTCCAGCGAGGCACAGGGCCAGCGCAG